>NZ_JBFBND010000043.1:0-36479 GCF_040702905.1 Kineococcus sp. NPDC059986
ACCGGAGTTTCACCTCTACCCGCCACCTCAGCCCTCACGGCACCACCACCGGCGTCACCGCCCGTGACCGTCAGGCCGCTACTGAGAATGGCTCACTGAGCGTCACCCCGTCGGCCGCCGGGGTTCGGATCGTTGGCACCTCACTTCCAATCATCGACAGCGAGGTGCCAACGATGCGGCCCCCCGGGCGGTCAGGACAGGGGGCCGCCGGAGGACTCGCGGGCGACGAGCTCGGGACGCAGGCGCAGGGAGCGCACCGGGGTCCCGGCGGCGCGGGCGAGCAACCGGGCCATCCCCTGGCGGCCCATCTCGACCATCGGCGAGCGCACCGTCGTCAGCGGGACCGGGAGTTCCGCGGCGAGCGAGACGTCGTTGTACCCCACGACCGCGACGTCCTCCCCCACGCGCAACCCGCTCTCCCGCAACGCCCCCATCGTGCCGATGGCGTTGAAGTCGTTGACGGCGAACACCGCCGTGGGTCGGGGCCGGGCCGCCAGCAGCCGCAGCGCCGCGGCGTGCCCGCCCGGGACGTCGTACCGGCAGTTCACGACGAGGTCGTCGGGGACGGGGTGCCCCGCGGCGGCGAACTCCTCGCGGAACCCCTGGGTCCGCTCGACGCCGGTGCTGGAGAACGGCTGACCCGCGACGACGGCGACCCGCCGGTGGCCGAGCTCGAGGAGGTGCCTTGCGGCGAGCCGGCCGCCGGCGAGGTCGTCCGTCGTCACCGACAGGTGCCCGCGGCTGCGCCGCGACACGAGGACGTACGGCAGGCCCCGGGCCGCGATCTCGGGCAGCAGGTCGTCGTCGAGGCGGGCGTCGCCGAACACCAGGCCGTCGACGCGCCGGTCCAGCAGCGCCCCGAGCCGGCGGCGGCGGACCTCGGGGTCGTCGGAGGTGTTCGCCACGAAGGTCTGGTACCCCGCCTCGGCGGCAGCGGCGTCGAGGCCCTCGTAGATCGTGGCCAGGACGATGTCGGTCAGGCGCGGCACGAGGACGCCGATGAGACCGCTGCGCCGGGTCCGGAGCGAGGAGGCCGCGGGATCGGGCCGGTAGCCGAGCTCGGCCGCGGCCGCGCGGACGCGGTCGACGGTCCGCGGCGCGATGCCCGCGCCCCCACCGAGGGCCCGGGACGCCGTCGAGGCGTGCACACCGGCCGCGGCGGCCACGTCGGCCAGGGTCGCCGGACGCCGGCCGCTCGCAGTCACCGCACCTGTGTACCCGATGCCGTGCGCGGCCGACGCCAGGACCCCGCACGTTAAATCGGTGTTGCGGGCCTTGTGGGTTCGAAATCGATTGCGTACGGTTCTCGCAATCGATTTCGACGGACGCAGTCGTCCCGGACGCGGAAGGGTCGGACGTGCCCCTGCAACTCATCGCCACCGGCGGAACCATCTCCAGCACAGGAGGTCTGGGCGCCCTGGAGGCACGCCTCGGCGCGGACGAGCTGCTCGCCACCCTCACCCTGCGGGGGCCGGAGGAGGTCCGCACCCTGGACCTCACGACCGTCGTCAGCTCGGCCCTCACCGGCCGGGACCTGCTGCGCCTGCACCGGGCCGTGCGCGCCGCCCTCGACGAGGGCGTCGACGGCGTGGTCGTCACCCACGGCACCGACGCGATGGAGGAGACGGCGCTCCTGCTCGACCTCCTGCACGACGACGACCGGCCGGTCGTCCTCACCGGCGCACAGCGGGCCGCCGACGCCGTCGCCCCGGACGGCCCCGCCAACCTCGCGGCCGCACTGGACCTCGCCGCCCACCCCGACGCCCGCGGCTGCGGGGTCCTCGTCGCCTTCGACGGCGAGGCCTACGCGGCGCGCGGTGTCCGCAAGGTCCACACCGTCCGGGCCGGCGCCTTCGCCGCCCCCGGGCTCGGGCCCACCCACCGGATCGCGGCGGGTCGCGTCGACCTCCTGCGCCGTCCGGCCCGCCGCCCCGGCTGGTCGCTGCCCACCGGCGTCGTCGACCTGCCCCGCGTCGACGTCGTCGCGACCCACCTCGGCGCGGACGGTGCCCTGCTGAGGGCCGCCCGTGCCGCCGGCGCCCGCGGCCTGGTGGTGGCGGCGATGGGGGCCGGCAACACCCCGCCCGGCGTCACCGCCGCCGTCGAGGAGCTCTGCACCGCAGGCGTTCCCGTCGTCATCACCTCCCGCGTTCCGGAGGGCCCCGTCGCCCCCCTCTACGGCAGCGGCGGCAGCGCCCTGCAGCGCGGCGGCGCCGTCCTCGCCGGCGACCTGTCCCCCTGGCAGGCCCGCACCCTCCTCGCGGTGGCCCTCGCGGCCGACCCCGACGACCCGGTCCGGGCCTGCGCAGCCGCGTTCGCCCGGGCGTGACCAGCACCCACCAGACCCCCTGAACCTCCGAACTCCACCACCCAGGAAGGACCACCCCCATGGCCAAGGAGATCTTCGTCGCCTTCGGGACCGACGTCGACGCCGTCGGCGGCTGGCTCGGCTCGTACGGCGGGGCCGACTCCCCCGACGACATCTCGCGCGGGATCTTCGCCGGCGAGGTCGGCGTGCCCCGGCTGCTGGAACTGTTCCGACGCCACGACCTCACCCAGACGTGGTTCTGGCCCGGGCACTCGGTCGAGACGTTCCCCGAGCAGTTCGACGCGTGCGTCGCCGCGGGCCACGAGATCGGTGTCCACGGGTACAGCCACGAGAACCCCATCGCGATGTCACGCGAGCAGGAGGAGACGGTCCTCGACCACTGCATCGACCTCATCTCCACCCGGACCGGGACCCGCCCCACCGGCTACGTCGCCCCGTGGTGGGAGTTCAGCGGTGTCACGAACGAGATCCTGCTCGACCGCGGCATCCGCTACGACCACTCGCTCATGCACCGCGACTTCACGCCGTACTACGTGCGGGTCGGGGACTCCTGGACGCCCATCGACTACGACGAGCCCGCCTCCGAGTGGATGAAGCCGCTGGTGCGCGGCCGGGAGACGGACCTCGTCGAGATCCCCGCGAACTGGTACCTCGACGACCTGCCGCCCATGATGTTCATCAAGTCGAGCCCGAACAGCCACGGGTTCGTCAACCCCCGCGACATCGAGCAGATGTGGCGCGACCAGTTCGACTGGGTGTACCGCGAGAACGACTACGCCGTTTTCACGATGACGATCCATCCCGACGTCTCGGGCCGCCCCCAGGTCCTCATGGCCCTCGAACGGCTCATCGAGCACATCAGCGGCCACTCCGGCGTCACCTGGACGACGTTCGACGCCATCGCCCAGGACTTCACCGCCCGCTTCCCCCGCACGGACGTGACCGCGTGAGCGCGTCGACCCGGCCCGCGCAGGTCGAACCCTGGAACCGGACGATCACCCCGCGCACGCTGCTGACCGTCTCGATCGTCTGCTTCTTCGCCTGGGTGTTCTCGGTCTACGACTTCACCCTCTTCGGCACGCTGCTGCCCGTCATCGCCGAGGACTTCGGCTGGTCGCCGGCGTACGCCGCCGGCGTCAACACCTGGGTCACCGTCGGGGTGTTCCTCGTCTCGCTCGTCGTCGGTTCCCTGCTGGACCGCTTCGGGCGCAAGCGCGCGCTCATCATCACCGTCATCGGGGCCGCGATCTCGAGCGGTCTGACGGGTCTGGCCGCGGGCGCGGTCTCCCTCGTCCTCATCCGCGCGTTCTCCGGGTTCGGCGCCTCCGAGGAGGTCGTCAACGCGGTCTACCTCAACGAGGTCTACGCCAAGGCCAAGCGCCGCGGGTTCATGTACAGCTTCGTGCAGTCGGGCTGGCCCGTGGGTGCCCTCGTCGCCGCCGGGCTGACCGCGATCATGCTGCCGCACCTGGGCTGGCGCTGGACGTTCGTCGTCGCCATGCTGCCCGCGGTCATCGTCGCGATCGCCGCCACCCGGCTGCCCGAGTCACCCGCCTACGCGGCCCTGAAGGAGGTCCGGCGGTTGCGGGCCGCGGGTGAGGACGCCGCGGCCGGCGAGATCGCCCGGGCGCACGGCCTGTCCGACACCGACCACCGTCCCTCCCGCGTCCGGGACGTGTTCACCCCGGAACTGCGCCGGCACACCATCTGCCTCTCGCTGGCCTGGCTGTTCAACTGGATGGCCATCCAGGTGTTCTCCGTCCTCGGTACGAGCGTCCTCACCGGCGCCAAGGGGTTCAGCTTCGACAACTCCCTCGTCGTCCTCGTCCTGGCGAACGCCGTCGGGTTCTGCGGCTACATCTTCCACGGCTGGGTCGGCGACCGCATCGGTCGCCGCACGACGATCATCGGCGGCTGGACCGTCGGCGCCGTCGTCACCGCGGCCATGCTGCTGGGCCCGGACACCAGTGCCTGGGTGATGGTCACGTACTCGCTGTCGCTGTTCTTCCTCACCGGCCCCTACGCGGCCCTGCTGTTCTACATGGGCGAGTCGTTCCCCGCCCAGGTCCGCGGCATGGGCACCAACGTCGCCCACGTCATGGGTCCCGTCGGCGGGATCGCCGGTTCCGCGCTGCTCACCGTCCTGCTCTCGGCGGGCGCCGGCATGCGGACGGCCGCGCTCGTCACCGGTTCGGTGTTCATGCTGCTGTCCGGGATCGTCATGCTCGGCGCCCGGAACACGGAGAACCGGACCGTGGAGCTCGAGCAGGAGGTCTCCGCGTGAGCGTCCGCGACGACGGGTTGGAGGGGAAGGTCGCCGTCATCACCGGGGGCGCCAGCGGCATCGGCCGCGCCCTCGCCGTGGCCTACGCCCGCGCCGGGGCCCACAGCGTCGCGGGGTACTTCCCCTCGGACCCGCACGACGTGGCCGAGACCGTGGCGGCCGTCGAGGCGGCCGGCGGCCGCTGCCTGCCGGTCCCCGTCGACGTCGCGGACGCCGCCTCGGTCGACGCCCTGGCAGCCGCGGCCGTCGAGGAGTTCGGACGCCTCGACGTCGGCGTCGCCGCGGCGGGGGTCCTGCGCCGGGCTCCCCTCGCCGACCTCGACGACGCCGCGTGGGACGCCGTGCTCACGGTCGACCTCACGGGCGTGCTGCGGACGTTCCGCTCGTGCGCCGGCGCCATGACCGGCGGCGGGGCGCTCGTGGCGGTGTCCTCCATCGCGGGCGGCGTCTACGGCTGGGACGACCACGCCCACTACGCCGCGGCCAAGGCCGGGGTGCTGGGCCTGTGCCGTTCCCTCGCGGTGGAACTCGCCCCGCGGGGCATCCGGGTCAACGCCGTGGTCCCCGGGCTCATCGAGAGCCCGCAGTCGCTGGACCCCGTGAACTCCCTCGGCCCGGACGGCCTCGCGGCGGCCGGAGCGGGCATCCCGCGCGGCCGGGTCGGCACGGTCGACGAGGCCGCCCGCGTCATCCGGTTCCTCACCGGCGACGACGCGGCCTACGTCACGGGGCAGAGCATCGTCGTCGACGGCGGGCTCACCGTCCGCTTCCCGAGCTGAGGAGGAACGTCGTGAAGTTGCAGGGCAGGACCGCGCTGGTCACGGGAGCGGCCAGCGGGATCGGGGCGGCCATCGCCCGCGCCTACGCCGCCGAGGGCGCCGACCTCGTGCTCGTCGACCGCGACGCGGAACGCGTCCAGGGTCTCGCCACCGAGCTCGGGGCGCAGGCCCGCACGGTCGACGTCACGCACGCCGACGCGACGCGGCAGCTCGTCGACGGCGTGGCCGCCGAGCACGGGCGGATCGACGTCCTCGTGAACTGCGCCGGGATCCTCACCGAGGTGCCGCTCGTGGAGATGGACGTCGAGACGTGGGACCGGATGATCGACGTCGACCTGCGCAGCGTGTTCCTCCTGACCCGCTGGGCCGCACCGCACATGGTCCGGCAGGGTTGGGGCCGCGTCGTCAACGTCGCGTCCCAGCTCGGCCTGAAGGGCGGTGAGTCGCTGACGCACTACAGCGCCGCCAAGGCCGGTGTCATCGGGTTCACGAAGGCCGCCGCGCGCGAGCTCGCCCCGCACGGCGTCCTCGTCAACGCGATCGCCCCCGGCCCCGTGAGCACCCCGCTCGTCGACGGGCTGAGCGCGGACTGGAAGCGGGCCAAGCAGGCCGAACTCCCCCTCGGCCGGTTCGGCCTGCCCGAGGAGATCGCGCCGACGGCCGTGCTGCTGGCGAGCGACCCGGGCGGGAACCTCTACGTCGGGCAGACGCTGGGTCCGAACTCCGGCGACGTGATGCCCTGATGTGCGGGGCCTGCGGTACGGGCCGGGTGAGGGGCCCGTGGGAGGACGCCGTCGCCGGTCGCGGACCGCGGGAAGTCGCGGCCCGCGCCCGGGCGCTGCAGGGGCTGCTCGCCGGTCTGCGGTGGCGGGTGGCCCCGTGGGGCGTCTCGGGGTTCACGGTCACCCGCCCCACGGGCGCCTCGTTCGTCGCCCCCGACCTCGACACCGTCACGGCCGCCGCGCTCGCCGCGGGCTGGGAACCCCCGGCGGGTGCGACGACCGACGCCGAGCGACTGGTCCTGCGCTCAGCGAACCGTCACCAGGGCACGACCCCCGCGCGGTCGCGGAACTGACCCGTCGGGCCGTCCTTCCCGATGGAGGCGAGTTCGACGATCGCGTCCGTCCCCTCCGTGATCGTCTGCGGTCCGCTGTGCGCATTGAAGTCGGTCGCCGTGTACCCGGGGTCGACGGCGTTGAACTTCACGTCCGGCAGCGCCTTGGCGAACTGCGTCGTGAGCATCGTCAGGGCCGACTTCGACGACGTGTAGAGCGGGGCCGTCACCTGCGACTCGATCCGCTCCGGGTCGTGGGTGGCGGCGAAGGAGCCGAGCCCGCTCGTCACGTTGACGACGACGGGGTTCGCGGACGTCCGCAGCAGGGGCAGGAACGCGTTCGTCACCCGCAACGGCCCGAACACGTTGGTCTCGTAGACGGCGCGGGCGTCGTCGGCGGTCAGGTCCTGCGCTGGCGTGTGCGGTCCGGAGATCCCGGCGTTGTTGACGAGGACGTCGACGGTGCCCTCGTGCGCGGCGACGTCGGCCACCGCGGCCGCGACGGACGCGTCGTCCGTCACGTCGATCTGGACGAACCGGGCGCCGAGCGCCTCGGCCGCAGCGCGGCCCCGCTCGGGGTCGCGAGCGCCGACGAGGACGGTGTGACCGGCCGCGAGGAGCCGGCGGGCGGTCTCGTAGCCGAGGGACTTGTTCGCCCCGGTGATGAACGTGGTGGTCATGGGGCCACCCTCACCCCGGCGGGGGAACCGTGCCAGGGCGTGCCCGACGGTGGGACGGGCAGTACCAGGCTCAGCCTCGGACGAGGTGCCCGCGCGGGGCACGATGGTCGGGTGGACGACACGGGGGACCTGGGCAGTGCGCTGCGACGGTGGCGCGACCGCCTCTCCCCGCGCGACGTGGGCCTGCCCGTCCGCGCGGGCCGGCGCGCGACGGGGCTGCGCCGCGAGGAACTGGCCGATCTCGCGGGCCTGTCCGTCGACTACGTCGTCCGTCTCGAGCAGGGCCGCGCCGACCACCCCTCCGCCCAGGTCGTCGCGGCGCTCACCCGGGCGCTGCAGCTGTCGACCGACGAACGGGACCACGCGTTCCGCCTCGCCGGGCTGCTGCCGCCCGCGGACGGGACGGTGTCGCGGCACGTGCCGCCCGGGGTCCAACGGATCCTGGCCCGCCTGCAGGAGTTCCCCGTCGGGGTCTTCGACGCGACCTGGTCGCTGCTGCACTGGACGCCGTCGTGGGAGGCGCTCATCGGCGACCCCACGCCCCTCCCACCGGACCAGCGCAACCTCGCGAGGGCCCTGTTCGGCGGGGTGGGACTGGCCCGCCACCCCGTCCGGCACGCCGACCCGGGGATGCCGGCCGCGATCGTCGCGGACCTGCGGACGGCGCTGGCCGACCACCCGCGCGATCGGACCATCGCCGGGCTCGTGGCCGACCTGCGCCGCACGAGCCCGGAGTTCTCCCGGCTGTGGGACACCGGCGCCGTCGGCCGGCACGTCTCGGCCCGCAAGACGGTCGAGCACCCCGACGTGGGTGACGTCACGTGCGACTGCGACGTCCTCACGGTCCCCGGCTCGGACGTCCGGATCGTCGTCTACAGCGCGGCGACGGGGTCGGTGGACGCGGAGAAGCTGGAGTTCCTCCGGGTCACGCGTGGGCAGCGCGCCGCGTCGTCACCCACTCCTGCAGGCGGTCCACCGGCCACGTCGTGACGATCCGGTCGGCGGGCACCTCGCACTCCTCCGCCCGCGCGCACCCGTAGGGCTGCCAGTCCAGCTGCCCGGGTGCGTGCGCGTCGGTCGACAGCGTGAACAGGCACCCCGCCTCGACGGCCTGCCGCAGGAGCGCCCGCGGCGGGTCCAGCCGTTCGGGCCGGGCGTTGATCTCGACGGCGACGTCGAACTCGACGCACGCGGCGAACACCGCGGCGGCGTCGAACTCGCTCGGCGGGCGGCCCTTCTCCCCCACCCGGCCGTGGCCACCCTTGACCATCCGGCCCGTGCAGTGGCCGAGGACGTCCATCCGCCCCGACCGGATCGCGGCGAGCATGCGGCGGGTCATGGCGTCGCCCGGCATCCGCAGTTCGGAGTGCACCGAGGCGACGACGACGTCGAGGCGGGCGAGCAGGTCGGGCGGGCAGTCCAACGTGCCGTCCTTGCCGATGTCGACCTCGATGCCCGACAGCAGCCGGAACGGGGCCAGCGGGGCGGCGAGCGCCGCGATCTGCTCCAGCTGCGCCTCGCGCCGCCCGCGGTCGAGGCCGTTGGCGACCTTCAACCCCTCCGAGTGGTCGGTGACGGCGATGTACTCGTGGCCGAGCTCGGCCGCCGTGAACGCCATCTCCGCGAGCGGGCTCCCGCCGTCGCTGGCGTCGGTGTGGGTGTGCAGGTCGCCCCGCAGCTGCGCCCGCAACTCCTCCCCGCCCTCGACGAGCGGTCCGGCCGCGTCCTCGAGCGTCGCGAGCCGGTCCGGCGTGCGTCCCTGCGCGGCCTGGACGACGATCTCGGCCGACGACTTCCCGATGCCCTTGAGGTCGGTCAGCGTCCCCGCAGCCAGGCGCGCGTCGAACTCGTCGGCGTCGAGGGCGAGCAGGACGGCGGCGGCCTTGCGGAACGCCTCCACCCGGAAACTGCTGGCCTGTTCGCGTTCGAGCAGGAACGCGGTGCGGCGCAACGCCTGCACGGGGTCCACGGCGGTTCCTCCCAGCCTCCGGACACGGTCGGGACCCACTCTGCACCATCGGTCCGTGCCCCGCCTGCGCCGCGGCAGCGGCTCCTCCCCCGGCACCTCCCCGGCGACGACCGGGCGCCGTGACGCAGCACCCTGACGCGTCCCCTATGCTGGACGGGCTCCGGCAGCAGTGCCAGAGCGCCACGCCCCCATCGTTTAGTGGCCTAGGACGCCGCCCTTTCAAGGCGGTAGCACGGGTTCGAATCCCGTTGGGGGTACGAGCGGGTCCCCCGCCCGGGAGGTGGTCACGACCACCGCACGGATCGGGTAAGGTCTTCTCTGCAAGCGCACGACAGCAAGGAAGAGCAAGGCCTCTCTGAGGCCCCGTAGCGCAGTTGGTTAGCGCGCCGCCCTGTCACGGCGGAGGTCGCGGGTTCGAGTCCCGTCGGGGTCGCTCGTCGTGCCGGTTTGTCCGGCCCGGCACGGCCAGGTAGCTCAGTTGGTAGAGCGTCCGACTGAAAATCGGAAGGTCAGCGGTTCGACCCCGCTCCTGGCCACCTGGAAAGAGCCTCCGAAGGACCCCGGTGCACTGCACCGGGGTCCTTCGTCGTTCCCAGGACGGGCGGCTAACCTCCCGGCGTGCCTGCGATCCCGAGCCCCGTCGTCCTCGCCCCCGCCCTCCTGGGCGGGTACGCCCTCGGTCGCTCGACGGGGAACCGCAAGCTCGCCGGCGCCGCGCTGGCCGCCGGGCTCGCCGTCGTCGTCCCGCGCTGGTCCGCCGCCTCCCCCGTGCTCGCGGCCGCGCTGACCGTGGGCACCGTCGGGCTCGTCGGCGTCTCGCACCCCTTGGCCAAGCGCACGGGCCCGTGGCCCGCCGTGCTCACGACGACCGCGGCGGCCGCCGTCCTCGCCGCGGCCGGCGACCGGTTCGCGGCCTCGCGCTGACCCTCACACCTGCCGGGCGGTGAGGTCGCGGACCTCGGCGTAGCGCTCCCGCACCTGCGGCGTCCGGTCGGCCTCGAAGGTCTCGGACGCTCCCAAGGCCCACTCCGGCGGGGCCTGCCCGCCCGCCAGCACCCACGCGGCCTGCCGGGCCGCGCCGTCGGCGACGTACTCCCCCGGGGCGGGCACGACGACCGGGCGACCGAGGACCGCCGGCGCCAGGACCCGCACGGCCTCCGACCGTGCCCCGCCGCCGACGAGGACGACGCGGGAGACCGCGCACCCCTGCGCCTCCAGGGCGTCCAGGCCGTCGGCCAGCCCGCACAGCAGCCCCTCCACCGTCGCCCGCGCGAGGTGGGCGGGCGTGGAGGTCGCCAACGTGAGGCCGTGCAGGGCCCCGGTGGCGTCGGGGCGGACGGGAGTGCGCTCGCCCTCGAGGTACGGCACGAGGACCAGGCCACCGCTGCCGGCGGGCGCGGACAGCGCCAACCGGGACAGCTCGGCGTGGTCGACGCCCAGCATCCGCGCCGCGGCGTCGAGGACCCGGGCCGCGTTGAGCGTGCAGACGAGCGGCAGGTAGCGACCGGTGGCGTCGGCGAAACCCGCGACGAGCCCGCTGGGGTCGTGCGTGGGCACCTCGCTGACGACGCTGACGACCCCCGAGGTGCCGATGGAGACCACGACGTCGCCCACCTGCGCGCCGACGCCGAGCGCGGCGGCCATGTTGTCGCCCGTGCCCGGTCCGAGCTGAGCGCCCCGCGAGAGGGGCGAGGCGCTCGTCCCGGCGACCTCCGCGGGGCCCAGGACGTCCGGCAGCGCCGGGACGGCGTCGAACGCCCGCTCGAGCAGGTCGGTCCGGTAGGTCCCGTCGGCCGGGGACCAGTAGCCGGTCCCGCTGGCGTCGCCGCGGTCGGTCACCAGGCGGGCGTCCCCGCCCCCGGCGAGGCGGTGCGTCAGCCAGTCGTGCGGGAGGCAGACCGCGGCGGTGCGGGCCACGGCGTCGGGTTCGTGCTCGGCGATCCAGCGCAGCTTGGTGATCGTCAGGGACGCGACGAGGACGCTGCCGACCTGCTCGGCCCAGGCGCCGGGACCCCCCAGCTCGGCCGCCAGGGCGTCGGCCGCGGCGGCGGAGCGACCGTCGTTCCACAGCAGCGCGGGCCGGACGACGTCCCCGGCCTCGTCGAGGAGCACGGCCCCGTGCTGCTGGGCGCCGACCGCGAGGGCGTCGACGTCGTCGAGGCCGCCGGCGTCGGCGACCGCCGTCTCCAACGCCCGCCACCAGTGCGCGGGGTCGACCTCGGTGCCGTCGGGGTGCGCGGCCCGGCCGGACCGCAGCAACCGCCCCGTCGCGGCGTCGCGCACGACGACCTTGCACGACTGGGTGGAGGAGTCGATCCCGGCCACCACACCCGCGCCCGATCCCCCGGTCACACCTGCACCTCCGCTGGTCATGCGCCCACCCAACACCATGCCGGGACCCCGCTGGACGGCCGCCGTGGGCCGTCCGGGGTGCCACGTCACGACCGGGATGCCGGAACGTCTTCCGAACATGTACCGTTGGGGGCACGGAGAGATGACAGCTGCTCCGGGGTCAGCACAGACTGCCCCGGCCGACGCGCGAGGGGGTCGACGCCATGGGGCGCGGCCGTCAGAAGGCCAAGCAGACGAAGGTCGCTCGGGAGCTGAAGTACTTCAGTCCCGACACCGACTACAACGCTCTGCAACGTGAGCTTCACGGGCCCGACCCGTACCGCCAGATGGGGCGGCCTGCCGCCCCCGAGGCGCCGGAGTCTGACGTGGACGACGAGGACTCGGACGACAACCCCGAGGACTGGTCGAAGTACACCGCCACGGACGACTACGACGACTGGACGTCCAAGCGCCGGGCTTGACCCGACGCACGAACGGCCAGTCCGCGCAGGAGCCCGCGGCACACCCGCACGAGGCGTGGTGCCCCTCCGAGCCTCACCAGCCCTGGTGAGTCCCCCGGAGGAGTGCCACGCCTCCTGCGATCCCCTTGCCGTTGCTCACGCCGTCCGCCTCGGTCCGTTCCCGGACCTGACCGCACACCCACGCCGGGATGCCGGCCCGCTCGACGGTGTCCACGACGGCCTGCGCCTGCTCCGCCGCCACGACCGCGACCATGCCCACGCCGAGGTTCAGCGTGCGCTCGAGGTCGTCGGTCGGCACCTGACCGAGGTCGCGGACCACGGAGAACACCGCACCCGGCGTCCACGTCGAACGGTCGACCTCCGCCGTCACGTCCGCGGGCAGGCACCGGGCCAGGTTCGCCGCCAGACCGCCGCCGGTGACGTGGCTCATGGCGTGGACCCCACCCGTCGCGAGCGTCGCGAGTGCGGGCCGGGCGTAGATGCGGGTCGGGACGAGCAGCTCCTCGCCGAGGGTGCGGCCGAACTCCTCGACGTGCCGGTCGTAGGCCCAGCCGGCGTCGGCGACGACGCGGCGCACGAGGGAGTAGCCGTTGGAGTGCAGCCCCGAGGACGCCATCGCCACGAGGACGTCGCCCGCACGGACCTTCTCGGGCCCCAGCAGCTCGTCGGCCTCCACGACACCGGTCACCGCGCCGGCGACGTCGTACTCCTCGGCGCCCAGCAGGCCCGGGTGCTCGGCGGTCTCGCCGCCGACGAGGGCGACCCCGGCCTCCTCGCACGCGCGGGCGATGCCCGCGACGATCGCCGCCATCCGCTCGGGCACGACCCGGCCGCAGGCGATGTAGTCCGTCATGAACAGCGGCGTCGCGCCGCAGACGACGATGTCGTCGACGACCATCCCGACGAGGTCGGCGCCGATGGTGTCGTGGACGTCGAGGGCCTGGGCGACCGCGACCTTCGTCCCGACGCCGTCCGTGCTCGTCGCCAGCAGCGGTCGGCGGTAGTCCTTGAGGGCCGACACGTCGTAGAGCCCGGCGAAGCCGCCGAACCCGCCGACGACCTCCGGCCCCTGCGTGCGGGCGACGGACGCCTTCATGAGCTCGACGGCGCGGTCGCCCGCGACGACGTCGACGCCCGCGGAGGCGTAGGTCGTTCCACTCACTGCTGAGCTCCCTCGGGGGTGTCGTGCTGGTGCCGGGTGACGGGGGTGATCGGGATGCGCGGCTTGTCCATCGAGAGCTCGCCGAGACGGTCGAGGTCGTTGAGCGGCACGGGGTACTCCCCCGTGAAGCAGGCCGAGCACAAACGCTCGGCGGGCTGCTCGGTCGCCTCGATCATGCCCTCGGCCGAGATGTAGCCCAGGGAGTCGGCGCCGATGCTCTGGGCGATGTCCTCGACCGAGAGGCCGTTGGCGATGAGCTCGGCGCGGGTGGCGAAGTCGATGCCGTAGAAGCACGGCCACTTCACCGGCGGCGAGGAGATGCGGACGTGGATCTCGGCCGCGCCGGCCTCGCGCAGCATCCGGATGAGGGCGCGCTGGGTGTTGCCGCGCACGATCGAGTCGTCGACGACGACCAGCCGCTTGCCGGCGACGACGTGCTTGAGCGGGTTGAGCTTGAGCCGGATGCCGAGCTGGCGGATCGTCTGGCTCGGCTGGATGAACGTCCGGCCCACGTAGGAGTTCTTGACCATCCCCTGTCCGTAGGGGATGCCGGACTCCTCGGCGTAGCCGATGGCGGCGGGCGTGCCCGACTCCGGGGTGGGGATGACGAGGTCGGCCTCGACGGGGTGCTCGCGGGCCAGGACCCGGCCCATCTCCACCCGCGCCTCCTGGACGACCTTGCCGTTGATGGCGGTGTCCGGACGGGCGAGGTAGACGTACTCGAAGACGCAGCCCTTCGGCTTGGCCTCGGCGAACCGGGTGCTGCGCAACCCGTCCGCGTCGATGGCGAGGAGCTCGCCGGGTTCGACCTCGCGGACGAAGCTGGCCCCGACGATGTCGAGGGCCGGGATCTCCGAGGCCACGACCCAGCCCCGGTCCAGGCGCCCCAGCACGAGCGGCCGGATGCCCTGGGGGTCGCGGGCGGCGTAGAGGGTGTGCTCGTCCATGAACACGAGGGAGAAGGCGCCCTGCACGTGCGGCAGGACCTCGGCCGCCGTCGCCTCGAGCGTGTGGTCGGGGTCGCCCGCGAAGAGGGCCGTGAGGATCGCGGTGTCCGTGGTGTTGCCGCGGGCCAGCTCGCTGGGCGAGGGCCGGCCGGGCAGCACGGGGCGCGCGGAGTTCGGGTAGCGCTCGGCCTGCAGGTCGCGCAGCGCGAAGAGGTTGGTCAGGTTGCCGTTGTGGGCGAGGGCCACCGTCCCGCCGGCGGTGTCGCCGAGCGTGGGCTGGGCGTTCTGCCAGCCGCCGCCACCGGTCGTGGAGTAGCGGGCGTGCCCGACCGCGATGTGCCCCTGCAGGGACTCCAGGGCCGCTTCGTCGAACACCTGGGACACGAGCCCCGTGTCCTTGAACACGAGGATCTGCTCGCCGTTGCTCACGGCGATGCCGGCCGCCTCCTGCCCCCGGTGCTGCAGGGCGTAGAGGCCGTAGAAGGTGAGCTTGGAGACTTCCTCACCCGGCGCCCAGACCCCGAAGACGCCACACGCGTCTTGAGGGCCCTTCTCGCCGGGGAGCAGGTCGTGGTTCAGACGTCCGTCACCGCGGGCCACGCCTCGAGTGTGTCACACCCCGGAGCGCTTGCGGCTCCGCCGACGGGGTTCGGGCCGGGTCCCGGTGCGCCGGTCGGCGAGGACCGCGACGAGGGCGCCGAGCAGGACGAAGACCAGTCCGAGGGAGCAGAACAGGTACCCGAAGAGGGCCTGCTGGGAGTACCCGTCCGAGGGCGGCGTGGTGATCGCGATGGCCCCGGACACGACGAACGCCAGGAGCAGACCGGTCAGCGCGAACGACCGGAACCGGGGGGCCCGACGGCGCGTGACCTGCACGAACGCCGTCCCCTCGCGCTCCTCCTGGAGTTCGGGAGCCTCGGAGGTCGGGTCCTGCGCGGGTTCGCTCACGGGGAGAACGCTACGGGCTCAGGCCGTTCCCGGCGGCACGAGGGGCAGCAGCTCCCCCAGGTCCGTGCGCTGGCCGCTGGCCTGCACCCGGCCGGCCGCGCGGGCCGCCTCGAAGGTCACGGTCCCGGTGGCCAGCCCGATCCACGTGGGCCCGTCCATCTCGACGACGGCGGGCGGGGTGCCGCGGGTGTGCCGGGGGCCCTCGATGACCTGCACGGCGGCGAACGGGGGCACCCGGACCTCGACGCTGCCGCCGGGGTAGCGGGCCGCGAGCTCCTCCAGGCAGTACCGGACGGCCGTGGCCAGGACGGGGCGCGCGGGCGTCCCGCCCTCGGCCAGGACGCCGCTCACCTCCCGGACGGCGCTCAGGCCCGCGGTGGGATCGGTGCGTCGACGCGGTGGCACCGGGTCATGCTCGCACCTGGTGCTCGCCGTGCCCGCTCCCCACCGGCCCCGTGGCCCGCAGCGCGACGGCCACCGTGGCGAGCAGCAGCAGCACGACACCGGCCAGGACGGGCACCGAGACGGTGAACGCGACCCCGGCGGTCGAGCTGACCCCGACGGCGAGCGCCGGGACGGCCATCCCGAGGTAGCCGGCGAGGAACACCCCGGCCGTGGCCTCCCCGCGGGACCCGGCCGGGGCCAGCCCGACGGCCGTCGCGAGCGCGCCCTTGAGGAGTGCGCCGACACCGGCGCCGGCCACGACACCGCCGCCGACGAAGAGCGCGACGGAGGCGGCCAGGACCCCGGTGCCCAGCACGACGACGCCGACCGACGTCAGGACGAGCCCGAGCCGGACGAGGTGGTCGGGGTGCAGCCGGGTCAGCAGGACCTGGCTGGCCGCGGCGGCCGCGAAGACGGCGAACGCCGTGGAGCCGCCGGGGACGGGACCGGCGTGCCCGAGGGAGGACAGGACGGAGGGGGCCAGGGAGCTGAACAGGCCGAGCACGGCGAAGAGCGCGAAGGAGGCGAGGGCGGCGGCGAGGTAGCGGCCGCGGGCCGCGGCCGGGACGGCCACGCGCTGCACGCGGTAGGGCCGGTGCTCGGCGCGGACGTCGTCGGCCACGGTCTCGGGGACGGCCCGCACGGCGAGCACCAGGACGAGGAGCAGGCCGAGGAAGAGCAGGTGCGGGACGCGCAGCGGGTCGCCGAGGTGGCCGACGAGGAACCCCGCGAGCAGGGAGCCGAGGCCGAGGCCGCCGAGGTTCGCGGCGGTCGCGACGACGGCGGCGGTCCCGGGCCGGCTGGAGGTGGTCCGGCCGTGCAGCTCGGCCAGCCAGGCGGTCGCGGTCGGCGTGATCGCCCCGACGGCCAGCCCCGTGAGGACACGGGCCACGACGAGGACCACGACGTCGGGGGTCAGGACGAGGAGGAGGGCGGCGAGGGCCTCGAGCGCGAGGGCGGGGACGAGGACACGGCGCCGTCCGAGGTGGTCGGACAGGTGCCCCACGGTGAAGAGGCTGATCGCGACACCGGCCGCGTAGACCGCGAAGGCGACCGTCACGACGACGGTGGGCAGTCCGTCGCGGGCGCGGTAGAGCGCCCACAGCGGGGTGGGCACGGTCGCGAACGCCATCGCCGTGGCGAAGGCCGCCGCGACGACGGCGAACCCCACGCGGTGACGCCGCGGCGAGGGGCCGGCGAGGCTGTGGCGGGGACCCGTCGGGGTGGTCGTGGTGCTCGGGGTGGTCACGGCGGCTGCAACGCCCGGCGGTCCCGGCCCTTCCGTTCCATCGGTGGGCGGTGGGACCATCCATCGGCGGAACCGATGGGAGGACCGTGGACCTGGCGCAGCTCGAGACGTTCCTCGCCGTCGTCGAGACGGGCACGATCAGCGCGGCCGCCCGCCGGCTGGGGTCGGCGCAGTCGACCGTCAGCACGGTCGTGCGCGGGCTGGAGGACGACCTCGGGGTCGCGCTCTTCACGCGCACCTCGCGCCGCGCCGTCCTCACCGACGCCGGCCGTGCGCTGCTGCCGGAGGCGCGGCGGCTGCTGGCGGGCGCCGAACAGGCCCGGGCTGCCGTGCGGGAGGCCGACGCCGGTCCGTCCGGACCGCTGGCCGTGGGGGTCGTCACGACGATGCACCCCGTGGACCTGCCGTCGCTGCTGAGCACCTTCACGACGGCCCACCCCCGCGTGTCGGTGTCCCTGCGGGTGGTCGCCGACGGTTCCCGGGGGCTGCTGCGCGCCCTCGTCGAGGGCGAGCTCGACGTGGCGTTCCTGTCGTGGCCGTTCCGGCCACCCGGGACGGTCGAGCTGCGCCCGCTGCTGCGGACCCCGTTCCGGCTGCTCGTGCCGGCGGCGCACCCCACCACCGGACCCGTCGCCCTGGCCGACCTCGCCGGTGAGCGCTGGGTCGACGGACCGCCGGGCTTCGGCAACCGGCTGCTCGTGGACGCGGCCTTCGACCGCGTGGGGGCCCGGCGGACGGTCGCGGTGGAGGTGCCGGACGTCTCGACCTACGGCGCGTACGTCGCGGCGGGCCTCGGGATGGCGTTCGTGCCCGGGACCGTGCCCGTGCCGCCGGGCGTGCGGGAGCTGCCCCTGCAGGAACCTCCGCCGCCCTGGACCCTTTCGCTCGCGACGCGGCGCGCCACCCCGGACCGGCCGGTGCGGCGCGCCGTCGACGCCTTCGTCGAGGAGGTGCGGCTCAGCACTCGGGGACGTTGACCCCGACGGTGACGGCGGGCGCCCCCCGCCCCACGACGGTCAGCGCGAGACCGCCCAGCGACGTCTCCTTGTACTCCGAGCGCATGTGCGCGCCCGTCTGGCGCATGGTGGCGATGGCCGTGTCGAGGCTGACGACGTGCTCGCCGTCGCCGCGCAGGGCGGTGCGGGCCGCGTGGATCGCGGTCGTCGCCCCGACGGCGTTGCGCTCGATGCAGGGGATCTGCACGAGCCCGCCGACGGGGTCGCACGTGAGGCCGAGGTGGTGCTCGACGGCGATCTCGGCGGCGTTCTCGACCTGCTCGGGCGTCGCGCCGAGGACGGCGGCGAGCCCGGCCGCGGCCATGGCGCTGGCCGACCCGACCTCCCCCTGGCAGCCGACCTCGGCCCCCGAGATCGACCCGGTCTCCTTCAGCACGATGCCGATGCCGCCGGCCGCGAGCAGGAACCGGACGGTCCCGGCGTCGTCGGCCCCGGGCACGAAGCGGCGGTAGAAGTGCAGGACGGCCGGGACGATCCCCGCCGCACCGTTGGTGGGTGCCGTCACGACGCGGCCGCCGGCGGCGTTCTCCTCGTTGACGGCGAGGGCGAACAGGCTCACCCAGTCCATCGCGTGCAGGGCGTCCTGCGCGGAGTTCCCCTCCTCGGCCAGGAGCTGGGCGTGCAGGCGCGGCGCACGGCGACGGACGCCGAGCCCGCCGGGCAGGACGCCGTCGGTGACGAGGCCGTGGTCGACGCACGCCGCCATCGCCGCGAAGATCGTCAGCAGCCCGGCGTCGACCTCGGCGCCCGGGCGCAGGCTCTCCTCGTTGCGGCGCACCAGGTCCGCAACACCCAGCCCGGTGCTGCGGCAGTGCTCGAGGAGTTCGGCGCCGGTGCAGAACGGGTGCGGAAGCCCCTCCCCCGTCCCCACCACGGGGGCGTCGGGTTCCAGGGGGTGGTCCCGGACGAAACCCCCGCCGACGGAGTACGACGTGCGCTCGGCGACGACGTCACCGTCGGCGTCCCGGGCGGTGAACACCATGCCGTTGGGGTGGGCCGGCAGTGAGCGCACGACGAGGCGGACGTCGGCGTCGAGGTCGAAGGGGACCTCGTGCCGGCCCAGCAGCGGCAGCGTCCCGGCGGCCCGCACGGAGGCCAGTCGCCCCTCGACGGCGTCCGGGTCGACGAGCTCGGGCCGTTCCCCCAGCAGGCCCAGCACGACGGCGCGGTCGCTGCCGTGCCCGCGACCCGTCGCACCCAGCGACCCGTGCAGGTCGACCGTCACCGACGCGACGCGGGGCAGCACCCCGGTGGCCTCGAGGTGCTCGGCGAACGCGAGCGCCGCCCGCATGGGGCCGACGGTGTGCGAGCTCGACGGGCCGATGCCGATCGAGAACATGTCGAAGACCGACAGCGGGGTGCTCACGGGTCAGCGCTCCCGGCGGTAGAAGGGCAGGGTGACGACCTCGACGGGCAGCTCCGTGCCCCGCACGTCGACGCCGAGGCGGGTGCCGGGTTCGGCCAGCGCGGCGTCGACGTGGGCCATCGCGACGGGGTGGCCCAGGGTCGGGGACAGCGCCCCGCTGGTGACCTCCCCGACCGGCTGACCGCCCGCGACGACCGCGTACCCCGCGCGGGGGGCGCGACGGCCCTCTCCGCGCAGGCCGACGAGGACGCGGGCGGGCGGCTGCGCGGCGAGGCGCTGCAGGGCCTCCAGGCCGACCGTGCCGGGCTCCTTGTCGAGCACGACGACCCGGCCGAGACCGGCGGCGAAGGGGTCGACGTCCCGGCTCAGCTCGTGCCCGTACAGGGGCATCCCCGCTTCGAGCCGCAGGGTGTCGCGGCAGGCCAGGCCGGCCGGGACCCCGCCGTGCGCGCGCGTGGCGTCGAGCAGGGCGTCCCACACCTCGCGGGTCCGCTCGACGGGCACGAACACCTCGAACCCGTCCTCGCCCGTGTACCCGGTGCGGGCCAGCAGGACCTCGACCCCGGCGAGCACGGCGGTCACCGACCGGTAGTAGCGCAACGTCGCGAGGTCCACCCCGGACGCGGGGTCGAGCAGGGGGGTCACGATCGCGACGGACGCCGGCCCCTGGACGGCGACCAGGCCCCAGCGAGCGGTCTCGTCGGCGACGACGGCGTCGAAGGGGCGCGCGCGGTCGGCCAGGGCCACGACCACGGGTTCGACGTTCGCGGCGTTGGCGACGACGAGGAACTCCTCCTCGCCGAGCCGGTAGGTGACGAGGTCGTCGACGATGCCGCCGTCGTGGTCGACGACCATCCCGTAGGCGGCGCGACCGACGGCCATCGTCGAGGGGCGGCCCACGAGGGCGGCGTCGAGGGCCCGACCGGCCTCGGGGCCGCTGACGCGGACCTCCCCCATGTGCGAGAGGTCGAAGAGCCCCGCGGTGGACCGGACGGCGGCGTGCTCGGCGAGGTCGGAGGCGTAGCGCACCGGCATGGACCAGCCGGCGAAGTCGGTGAAGGAGGCGCCGAGGTCGGCGTGGGCCGCCGCCAGGGGGGTCTCGGCGGGCGCGGGGCTGGTGGTGCTCACGGGGCTCCTCTCGTCACGGCCGCACGGAGCGGCCGAGCTGACCCCCTCTGTCGTGGGACCTGAGAGCTTCGCCGGTGCACCGCACTGCGCGGCAACGGCTTTCCCCGTCGGTGAGGACCGTGCGGTCCTGCTTTCCAGAGCGGCCTGCCCGTGGCGGTACGTGGACCTGAGAGGTTCCGGGGTGGTTGCTCCTTCGGTGCCCGCCGCGGACGACGGGGCTCTCCCGCCGGGGCGGAGCGGCCGAGTGTTCAGTTGTCCCGGACAGCGTGGCACACCCGGCACCCCGACGGCTGTTGCGGCACCGGGTACCGGCCCAACGGGCGGTCCGGGGCGTCCGTCCGGCGCGAACCCGTCACCCGGGGGTGAGCACCGTGACCCCCGCCTCCGCGAGGGCCCCCGCCAGCGGGGGACCCGGCGGCGTGTCGGTGATGAGGTAGTCGGCCGCGGCCAGGTCCCCGACCTGCGCGAAGAGCCGCCGCTCGAACTTCGTGGCGTCGGCGACCACGGCCACCGTGGCGGAGTGGTCCATCATCGCCCGCATCATCCCGGCGTCGGCGAGGTTGCTCGTCCAGTAGCCGCCGTCCGCGGTGACGGAGCCGACGCCCACGAAGGTCAGGTCCGCCTGGACGCGCAGGTCCGGACCCGGCCCACCGACGGGCAGGACCACCGGGCCGACGGTCTCCTGGGCCGTGAAGCGGACCGCCCCGCCGAACACGTAGAGGTCCCGGACCACGTCCGGTGACAGGACCGCGGGCAGGCGCAGGCTGTTCGTGGCGATGGTGAGCTGGCGCTTGTCGCGCAGGTGGCGGGCGATGGCCAGGGTCGTGGTGCCCGCGTTCATCATGAGGACCATGCCGTCGGTCACCAGGCTCGCGGCGACCGCTCCGATCGCGTCCTTGGCGTCCGCCTGCATGCGCATCCGGGTGTCCAGCTCGAACTCCGGCCGCGGGGCTGCGCTGACCCCGACGGCTCCCCCGTGGGTGCGGATGAGGTGCCCCTCGGCGTCGAGGGCGTCGAGGTCCCGGCGGATCGTGTCGACCGAGACGTTGAAGCGGTCGGCGAGCGCGGCGACCGAGGCCTCCCCGACGTCGGCGACGTAGGCGGCGAGCTCGGCCTTGCGGCCCGCGGGCAGTTGGCGCCGCGTGGCCTCGTCGCTGGGTCCCGTCGACATGCCGCAGTTCTAGCACGACGGCACGAAGTTGCAGGCCGATACCGCACGTTCCCGCACAAGCGGGCACGGCCGCATCGCCGCAGCTCAGAGCCCCTCTGAGGAAACCGCTGGCCACCCAGGCCCAACGCAGGGTTCCCGAGGGCCTTGACGGACCGCAGCGAGCCGCTCTACCGTCCCAACAACCAGCAGAGAACGGCATGAACCTGCAGGTACCAGCATCTTCACTCGACGACGAGGAGATCGACGTGGGCAACGGAGCTCGACGGCGTTGGAGGGTCACGGCGGCGGTCGTCGCACTGACCGCGACGGTGGCGCTCACCGGCTGCGGGTCGGGCAGCAGCGGTGGCGGTGACGGCAAGGTCACCCTGAAGTTCTCGCAGTGGTGGGACCCGGAACTGCCCAAGGGCGCTCTGCAGGGTCTGGTCGACGACTTCGAGAAGACGCACTCGAACATCGACGTGCAGCTCGTCAGCGGTCCGTACGCCAGCGTCCAGGACCAGACGTTCACCAACGCCGCGGCCGGGACGCTCTCGGACGTGGTCGGTCTCGACGGCGCCTGGGTCAGCGACCTGAAGAAGCAGGGCGCCCTCGCGAACCTCACCGACCTGATGAAGGAGAGCGGCTACGACGACTCCCAGCTGGCGGCCCAGGTGAAGGAGGACGGCTCCACCTACATGATCCCGGCCGTCAACTTCGTCTACCCGCTCTTCGTGAACACGGACCTGCTCGCGAAGGCCGGGGTGAGCGCGGTGCCCACGACGCGTTCGCAGTTCTCCGCGGCGGCGAGCAAGGTCACCGCCCTGGGCGGCCAGACGAAGGGCTGGGTCATCCCGCTCTCGACGCAGAACCCGAACGGCATCCAGAACGACCTCATGTCGTGGGCCTGGGCCTCCGGCGGCAGCATGCTCAAGGACGGTCAACCGGACGTCACCAACGCGCAGGTCACGTCGGCCGCGAACTTCGTCAAGAGCCTCTACGACGCGGGTGACGTGACCCCGGGCGCCCTGACGCTGCAGGAGACCGACAAGGTGACGGAGTTCACCAACGGCCGGGTCGGCATGATGATCGACTCGCTGTCGCACATCGACACGATCAAGCAGGCCGCGCCGAACCTGAAGTTCACCGTGGCCGCCATCCCCACGACCGACGGGTTCTCCGGCAAGCCGGGGATCCCCTACGCGGCCTGGGGCCTGGGCGTCTCGAACAGCTCCGACCACAAGAAGGAGGCCTTCGAGTTCGTCCAGTACCTCATGAGCAAGGACGTGAACTCCAAGCTGTCGACGCTCGCGAACGCCTTCCCCGGGAACAAGGAGTCCGCTCCGGACTTCACCGGCGCCGACCCGCTGTACCAGCAGGCGTTCGAGATCTACGGGAAGAGCACCCCGGTGAACGAGTTCGTCGGCCTGCCGACGTCGGAGGAGCTGATGCGCGACTTCGACACCAACTTCCAGAAGGCCCTCGCCGGGGACCAGAGCGTCGAGCAGGCCCTCGCCGCCACCCAGGCGGAGTGGAAGGAGAAGTTCTAGCGGACCGGACGCCGCCCAGGGTGCGGCCCGCACCGGGTCGCACCCCTCTCCTCCCACCAGACCCGACGAAGGAGTCCGCCATGGCGAACGCGCACGCCACCGCGGTCCGCGTGGCCCACCGCGCGAGCGGCGAGCGCAGACCGCGACGCAGCCTGCTCCCCTACGCCCTCATCACGCCGACGGCGGTCCTGCTGCTCGTGCTGATGATCCTCCCCCTCGTGATCGTCGTCGCGAACAGCCTGTCCTCGCAGGTGGTCACACGACCCGGCGGCGAGTTCGCCGGTCTCACCAACTTCTCGCAGGTCCTCACGGACCCGACCTTCTGGCCCGCCACCCTCAACACCGTCGTCTTCGCCGGCGCCAGCGTCGCGGTGCACCTGGTGATGGGGCTCTGCTTCGCACTCCTGCTCAACAGTCCGCTCATCGGCCGGACCACCGCGGGGATCTTCCGCACCGTCCTCATCCTGCCCTGGCTCTTCACCGCGGCGGTGATCGCCGTCCTCTGGCGGTTGATCCTCGCGCCCACCGGCGTCGTCAACTACGGGCTGGAGAGCATCGGCCTCATCCACGACACCGTCCAGTGGTTCGGCGACCCGTCCACCGCCCTCTTCGCGGTGACGGTCATGAACATCTGGGCGGGCTACCCGTTCTTCATGCTCAGCCTGCTCGCCGGCCTGCAGGGTGTCCCGGCGGAACTGCACGAGGCGGCGACCGTCGACGGGGCGGGCCCCTGGCAACGGTTCTGGAGCGTCACGCTCCCGCAACTGCGGCCCATCATCGTCTCGATGGCCATCCTCGACCTGCTGTGGACGACGCAGCAGTTCGCGCTCATCTGGCTGACGACGGGGGGCGGCCCCCTCGGCGTCACCGAGATGCTGTCCACCTTCACGTACAAGCTGGCCTTCGGGGACTACGACCTCGTCGAGGCGTCCGCTTCCGCCGTCCTGGTGCTCCTGTTCAGCCTCGTCGTCGCCGTCTTCTACGTGCGCCACCAGCGGAGGGCCGACGCATGACCACGACGACCGCGCAACGCACCCGCGTCCAGCGGGCCGGTGTCCTCGCCGCGCTGACGGTGGCGGCGGCCGTCGCGGGCTTCCCCGTGGCCTGGATGCTCATCAGCTCGTTCAAGACCAACACCGAGGTCTTCGCCTACCCGCCGAGGATCATCACGAAGGGGTTCTCCCTCGACGCCTACACGGCCGTCCTGTCAGACCCGACCAAGCTGCGGTTCTTCCTCAACAGCTACCTCGTCGCCCTCTCGGTGACCCTCGTGACCCTCGTCGTCGCCGTGCTCGCGGCCTACGCCTTCAGCCGGTACGAGTTCCGGGGCAAGGGGCTGGTGACCACGGTCATCATCGGGGTCCAGGCGGTTCCGCCGATCACCCTCATCATCCCCTACTTCAGCCTCATCGTGGCCCTCGGCCTGTACAACTCCTACCTCGGCCTGATCCTGACGTACACGGTCTTCACCGTCCCCTACGCGGTCATCATGATGACGAGCTACTTCGACACGTTGCCGCGGGAGCTCGACGAGGCCGTGAAGGTCGACGGCGCCGGGCCGCTCACGGCCCTGTTCAGGATCCTCGTGCCGATCGCCCTGCCCGGGATCGTCTCCGTGGGGGTCTACACGTTCATGATCGCCTGGAACGAGTACCTCTTCGCGCTGACGCTGACCCAGACCACGGACAGGCGGACGCTGCCCATCGGCATCCAGCTGCTGCTCGGCCAGACCACGCAGAACTGGTCCGAACTCATGGCGATGAGCCTCCTGGGGATCCTCCCGGTCCTCGTCCTCTTCCTCCTCTTCCAACGATGGTTCATCGGAGGACTCACCTCCGGTGCCGTCAAGAGCTGACCCCACCCACCGATCAGGAGAAACCACACGTGCTCATCAACGGCAACGACCTGCTGTCCGTCGCGAACTCCCACGACTTCGCGGTGCCGGCCTTCAACATCAGCGACTGGGCGATGCTCCTCGGGATCATCGCCGTCAGCGAGGAGGAGGACTCACCGCTCATCGTCGCGATCCACCCGGACGAACTCCGGCACATCACCACCGACGCGATGCCGTCGATCGTGAGGGTCGCCGAGAGGGCGAAGGTCCCGGTGACGATCCACCTCGACCACGGCGCCTCCTACGAGCAGGCCCTGCTGGCGATCCAGTGCGGCTTCACCTCGGTGATGATCGACGCGTCGATGCTCCCCTTCGAGGAGAACGCGGCCGTCGTGCGCAGGGTCGTCGAGGCCGCGCACGCGGTCGGCCTGTCCGTCGAGGGCGAACTGGGGACGATCGGCAAGACCGACGGGTACGCCGAGGCCGGCAGCGACGACATCATCTACACGAAGCCGGCCGAGGCGGCGCGGTTCGTCGCCGAGACCGGCGTCGACAGCCTCGCCATCGCCATCGGCACCCGGCACGGCCTGTACCCGTCGTCGCTGAAACCGGAGCTGAAGCTCGACCTGCTCGCGGAGATCAAGGAGGCCGCGCCGCTGCCCCTCGTCCTGCACGGCGGGTCGAACAACCCCGACGACGAGATCGGACGTTCGGTCACGCTGGGCATCAACAAGATCAACATCTCCTCCGACATCAAGGTCGCCTACCACCGCGCGGTGCGGGGGGTCCTCGAGGCGGACGAGCAGGTGCGCGAACCCAACGTCGTCCAGCCGCCCGCGCTGGCGGCGATGAAGGTCGTCGCCGCCCAGAAGATCCACCTGTTCGAGGCGGCCGGGAAGGCCTCCCTCTACTGATGTCCGCAGCCCCACGACCAGCTCCCCACCCGGCCGAGGTCCTGCTGGGACTGGGGAACACGGTCGACCACGAACTCGTCTGGGACGACCGGGTGGTCTCCGGGCTGCTGCACGAGCAGGGCGTGTCCGTCGGCGACGGCGCGGGCCCGGGCCCGCTGGAGACCGAGGCCGACCTCCTGCGCGCCCTGCTCCTGCACCTGCGGGAGGGGACGGGCGGCGAGCACTTCGCCGCCTCCCCGGAGGTGCTGCTCCGGTTCGCGTCGCGGTTCGCCCGCGTCACCACGATCGGCGGCACCAACGTCCGGGCCGCGCTGGCCCTGCGCGCGCTCGGGCGCCCGTCCACGGTCCACCTCGTCAGCACCAACGAGCAGTTCCGGCGCCTCCTGCCCGACGACGTCGCGACGGTGTCGAGCGCACAGGAGGACACGCTGGACCCGCACGTCATCGTGCAGTTCCCGGGCGGGGCGACGGTGCAGGCGCTCGACGGTCCCGTGACCGCTCCGCGCCCCGACCGCGTCATCTTCACCAACGACGCGCCGAACCGGGAGCTGCGCATCGCCGAGGCCTTCGGCGACGCGGTGGCCCGGGCACGGGTGGTCCTGCTGTCGGGTTTCAACTCCCTGCAGGACCCGGACCTGCTCGAACGCCGGCTGGCCGACGTGCTGCGCCACCTCACCCGCCGGGCCGACGGTTCCGTCGTGGTCTACGAGCACTCGGCGTTCCACGTCCGGGGGTTCTCCGACCGGGTGCGCGAGGTCCTCGGACCGCACGTGGACCTCTGGTCCGGCAACGAGGACGAGCTGCAGGAGCACCTGGGCCGCACCGTCGACCTCCTCGACCCCGTCGACGTCCTGGCCGCGGCCCGGCGGCTGCACGCCGACGTGGGCGCCCCCTCGCTCGTCGTCCACACCCGGCACTGGGCGCTGGCGGTCGGGGGCCCGAGCCGACGCCGGGAGGCGGTGCTGGCGGGTGGCACCACCCTCGCGGCGGCGCGCTGCGCGTTCGGCGACGCCCTGCAGCCGTCCCACCTCCGCGACGTCGAGGGCTGGCCCCTGCAGGCCGAGGGCGCGCGGTTCGCCGCCGCCGTGCAGGCCCTGGGCGAGGACGTCTCCTGCCGACCCGCCCACCGGGTGCCCACCGTGGCGCCGACGACCATCGGCCTGGGCGACACGTTCGTCGGCGGGGTGGTGGCCGCCCTGGCGGAGCTGGAGGTGCCTACAGCTCGCCGGTGAGGAACTGGGCGCGGCCGTGGCCGAAGGACCAGTCGGCGTCGCCGTTCTCGACGATGGAGACGACGACGTCGCTGCCGGCCGTGCCCACCGCCTCGAGGTTGCGGACGAGCAGGCGGTGGAACTCCACCTTCTGCTCCTGCGGCCGGGCCCGGCTCGTCACCTGCAGCAGGACGACACCGTCGGTGCGCTCGATGCCCAGACCGGTGTCGTGGACGACGAGCTCACCGGCCGGGTGCTGGTGCACGACCTGGTAGCGGTCACCGACCGGGACCTCGAACGCCTCGACGACGGCCGCGTGGGCGGCGTCGAGCAGGGCACGCAACTGCGCCGGGGACCGGCCGGCGACGACGTCGAAGCGGAGCAGGGGCACGTCAACCTCCTCATAGTTTGTCCTGTCATTGTGACATGAATTCACCGCGTGGTGGCGCGGTCGTGTCCCGGACGACGAGGTGGGGTTCGACCAGGACGTCCCGCCCGCCCGCGTGCTCGACGTCCTCGAGCCGTTCGAGGGCGAGCCGCACGGCGGCCCGCGCCTGCCCGGCCGGGTCCTGCCCCACCGATGTCAACCGCACGTGCCCGAGCCGCGCGAGCTGGCTGTCGTCGTAACCGGTCACCGAGACCTGCTGCGGCACCTGGACACCGGCCCGGAGCAGCGTGTCGAGGACGCCGAGGGCGACGCGGTCGTTGGCCGCCACGACGGCCGTGGGCGGCCCCTGGGCGGTGAGCAGTCGCTGCGTCGCCAGGACGCCGGCCTCCTCGTCGAAACCCGCCTCGACGGTGCGGGCGCCCACCCCGCGCTCCGCCGCCGCGGCCTCGAAGGCGGCACGGCGGTCGGCCGCGATGTCCCCCGACCCCCCGGAGACGTGGACGAGCTCGCGGTGCCCCAGCGCCGCGAGGTGCTCCACGACGAGGCGCAGGCCCACCGCCTCCGAGGCCCGCACCACGTCCGGTCCCCCACCCGCCCCGCCGTCGGGCCCCGTCCGCGGACGACAACCGAAGACCACCGTCGGCGTCCGCGCGTCCCACCCGCGCAGCTCCTCCGTCGCGGCCTCCGGCCCGAGCAGCAGCAGCGCCTCGCAGCGGGAGTCCAGCAACGTCTCGACCGCCGCCCGCTCCCCGCGGGTCCGCGTCACCGGCGCCAGGACGAGGTCGTACCCGGCGTCCTCGGCCGCCGACTGCAGCTCCTCGACGAGTTCGGCGTGGAACGCGTTGCGCACGGTCATCGTCACGCCCAGCAGGCGGGTGCGGCGCAGGGCGAGCGAACTGGCCGCCCGGTCCGGTCGGTAGCCCAGCTCCTCGGCGGCCCGCAGCACGCGCGCGGTCGTCTCCGCGCTCGGCCCCGGGGCACCGCGCAGCGCGAGCGACACCATCCCCTTGGAGATGCCGGCGCGGGCCGCCACGTCGCTGATGGTCGGGCGGCCCGACGGGAGCTGCGGCACGGGTTCCTCCTCGGACGGCTTGACACCGGAACGTGTCGAACCGATTCTAGTCGATGTCTTTCAAACCGGTTTGAAAGCCCTTTCGCGCACCGACGACGGTGCGCGCCCCCGCTCCCGGAAGGCTCCCCGTGTCCTCTCCCCGCACGCGTCCCCTGGGCGTCGCCGTCATCGGTGCCGGCATGGCCGGCCGCGCCCACCTCGCCGGGTACCGCGCCGCCACGACACTGTCCGGCGGCCCGTACGGCGAGGGCCTGCCCCCCGTCCGCCTCGTGGCCGTCGCCGACGCGCACGCCCCGTTCGCGCACGCCGCGGCCACCCGCTACGGCTACGACCGGGCCGAGACGTCCTGGCAGGCCGTCGCGGAAGCCGACGACGTCGACGCCGTCAGCGTCGTCGTCGCGAACCGCCTGCACCGCGAGGTCGTCGAGGGCTTGCTCGCCGCCGGCAAGCACGTGCTGTGCGAGAAGCCCCTGGCCCCCTCGGTCGCCGACGCCGAGGCCATGGTGGCCGCGGCCGCCGCGCACCCCGACCAGGTCGCCGCCGTCGGGTTCACGTACCGCCGCTCCCCCGCGGTCGCCGCCGTGCAGGCGCACCTCGCCGGGGGCCACCTCGGCGCCGTGCAGCACGTGAACCTGCACTACTGGTGCGACTACGGGGCCGACCCGCAGGCACCCATGAGCTGGCGCTACCGCGGTGCACCCGGGTCGGGGGTGCTCGCCGACGTCGGCAGCCACCTCGTCGACCTCGGCGAGTTCCTCGCCGGCCCGCTCGCCTCGGTGCACGGGACGGTCATGTCCCGCGTCCACGCCCGCCGGCCGGTCCCCCTCGGCGCCGTCGTCGGGCACGCCCTGGCGGCCGTCGGCGACGAGTTCGAGGACGTCGGGAACGAGGACCTCGTGACCTTCACCGCCCGGTTCGAGGGCGGCGCCACCGGCACGTTCTCGGCCTCCCGCGTCGCGCACGGGCTGCCCAACGGCCTGGGGTTCGAGGTGTTCTGCGAGAAGGGGGCCGTCGCGTTCGACCTCAACCGGACGGGTGAGTTCACCATCGCCGACCACAGCGCACCCGGCGGCCTGAACGGGTACCGGCAGGTGCTCGTCGGCCCGGCCCACCCCTACGTGGCCGGCGGCCTGCCCATGGACTTCCCCAGCGTCGGGCACGGCCAGAGCGACTTCTTCACGTTCCAGTGCCGGGCGTTCCTCGACGAGGTCGCCGGGGGCGTCGGAACCCCGCTCGGCGACCTGCCCGTCGTCCCCCCACTGGCCCACGGCCTGCACAACCTGCGCGTCCTCGACGCCGTCGCCTCCGCCTGGGAAGGAACCCTCTGGTGAAGCTCGGCGTGTACGACGCGGTCCTGCACGACCGTCCGCTGCCCGAGGCGCTGACGGTGGTCGCCGACCTCGGTCTGACGGGGATCGAACTGAACTCCGGCGGGTTCCTCCCGCCCGTGCACATCCCCACCTTCGACGACGTCCTCGTCAGCGACACCGCGCGCGACGACTTCCTCGGGATCTTCGAGGGCACCGGGGTCTCGCTCGCGGGACTGAACTGCAACGGCAACCCCCTGCACCCGGACCCGGTCATCGGGGACCGGCACGCCGAGGACGTCCGCCGCTCGATCCGGCTGGCCCACCGCCTCGGCGAGCACCGCGTCGTGACGATGTCCGGTCTCCCCGGCGCCGAGCCCGGGGCGACCCGGCCGACCTGGGTGGTCAACGCGTGGAACTCGCGCGACCTCGACGTCCTCGACCACCAGTGGTCGGTGGCGGTCCCGTTCTGGACCGAGGTCGACGCGCTGGCCCGCGACCACGACGTCAAGGTCGCCCTGGAGCTGCACCCGCAGAACATCGTCTTCAACCCGGCGAGCACGCGGGAACTCCTCGAGCGCACCGGAGCCACCCACCTCGGTGTCGAACTCGACGCCTCGCACCTGTTCTGGCAGCAGATGGACCCGGTGGCCGTCGTGCGCGACCTGGGCCCGCTGGTGCTCCACGCGGCCGCCAAGGACGTCCGGATCAACCCCGCCGCCGCCGTCCACGGTGTGCTGGACAACCGGTTCCGTCGGCTGGACCCGTCGGAGGACCGCACGAACCTCGGTGGCGACGAGTGGGTCAACGAGTGGCCGAAGGACTCCGCGTGGGACTTCGTCGCGCTCGGCAAGGGCCACGACGTCGCGTTCTGGGCGGAGTTCCTCCGCGCCCTGCACGAGGTGGACCCCGACATGGTCTGCAACGTCGAGCACGAGGACGTCTCCCTCGGCCGGGTCGAGGGCCTCGAGGTCGCCGCGGGTGTCCTGCTGGAGGCCGCCCGCGTGGCGGGCGTCTGACGGGGTCTCCGGACGGGGGCGGGGACCGGGGGGCGCATGCTGGGCGCATGACGGTCGACGACGCCCCCGCGGTCCCCGCCACCGGACGGGCCGACGCGGTCCACGCCTGGTCGCTGGACCGCACCCTCAAGCGGATGCCGCTGCTCGACCTGCCCGAGCAGTTGCGGGCCCGCGGGTACCGCACGGTGCAGCTGTGCCACTTCCACCTGCCCCACCGCGACGCCGGGTACCTCGGGGAACTGCGCTCGGCCCTCGCCGCGGCCGGGGTCCAGCTCGACGCCCTCCTCGTCGACGACGGCGACCTGACCCACCCGCAGGACGGCGCGCGGCACGAGGCGTGGATCTCGGAGTGGGTGCGCGACGCCGAGGTCCTCGGCGCCCGGCGGGTGCGGGTCGTCGCCGGCAAGACCCGCACGGACACGGCGCACCGGGACAGCTCGGCCGCGCTGGGCCGCATCGCCGCTCGCGCCGGGGACGTGCGGGTCGTCACCGAGAACTGGTTCGGGGTCACGGCCGACGCGGCCGACGTCGCCGCGGTCCTCGACCCCCTCGACGGGGCCGTCGGCCTGCTCGTGGACCTCGGGAACTGGACGGGCCCGGACAAGTACGCCGACCTCGCGGCCGTCACCCGGTACGCCGAGACCTGCCACGCCAAGGCCCACTGGGACGGCCCGGACGGCGGCATCGACGCCGACGACTACCGCCGCAGCGTGTCCACGGTCCTGGAGAACGGGTACACCGGCCCGTTCTGCCTCGTCTACGACGCGGCGGACGACGACGAGTGGCGGGGTCTGGAGGTCCAGCGCGGGATCGTCCGGGAGCTGCTGTCCTGAGACCGGCCGGTTGAGCCGAACGTGGGTCGCGTGACCGACCCCCCTCAGTCCGGGCGCCGGGCGTGTCGATGAGGCAGTCATGCCTCGGGGACGCGGTCGCGCGCTGCGCTCGTACCTGGCCGTGCTGGTGGTCACGCCACTGCTGGCCGGGTCCGTCGCGACGGGCCTGCTCGTGGCCGACGAGAAGGACGTCGCCGACGACGCGCACGCCGCGACCCGCGCCGTCAGCGTCGCGCTGGCCGTCGAGCAGTTCCGGTCGGCGGTGTCCGGGGAGATCGCCCCCGCCGCCGGGAACGCCGCCCTCGACCAGCCGCGGGTCTACCTCAAGTTCGGGCTCACCGACGAGCAGGCGGCGGCGGTTCCCCGCAGCACGCTGCAGGCCATGGCCGCGCGCGCCCACGACCGGACCAACGACGCCCTCTGGGCGCTGTCGACGGCCGGCGGAACCGACGTCGACGGGGCCGAGCTCGGCGCACGGGTCAGCGCGGCGCGGGCGGCCGTCGCCCGCGACGTCAACGCCGGGTACTCCTCCTACGCGACGCTGCTCGGCGACGTCGACCAGTTGATGCAGCGCGAACTGACGCGCAGCCAGGGACTCGGCCTGGACCCCGCGGCGCAGGAGTCCCTCGACGACCTCGAGCAGTTGTCGCAGGTCGCCGCCGCCTTCGACGCCGCCTCCCGGTTGTACCTCGAGCAGCTCACGGTCCCGGACGTCCGCCCGTCGTTCGTCGCGGCCTGGGGCCTGTACGCGGCGCGCAACGACAAGCTCGGGACGTCGCTGAACGACACCTCGCTCATGAGCCTGTGGGCGCGCGCCGACACCACCCTCGCCTCCCGCCACGTGGAGGACATGCTCGCCGCGGGCGCCCTCGACGGCACGAGACCGGCCCTCGGCGACTTCACCATCGCGGCCATCGGCGGGTCCGAACGCGGCTGGTACTCCACCCAGACCACCACGGCCGCAGCCCGGTCGGTCACCGTCGCGACCGCGCGCAAGGCGCACGACGCGCAGCGGCGGCTGGTCTGGACGCTCGTGGTCGCCCTCGGGATCGGGGCCGTGACCACCGTCGCGACGGTGGTGGTCCACCGCAGGATCGAGCGGCCGCTGCGGGCCGTCTCGGGACAGTCCGAGAGCCTCCTGGCCGGGGTCCTCGTCGACGTCCCGGAGTCCGGACCGCGCGAGGTCCGGGCCGTCGCCCGCGGTCTGGCGACGGCCGTGGAGGGGCTGCGCCGGGTGCGCCTGCAGGCCGACGCCATCGCGGCCGGGGACCTGGACCACGACGTGACCCTGGAACCCCTCGAAGGTCCCCTCGGCGAACTCGTGCACTCCTCGGTGACCCAGCTCGTGTCCGCGTTCGCCGCCCGCCGCGACCTGCAGGAGCACCTGGAGCACGCGGCGACCCACGACCCCCTCACGGGGCTGGCGAACCGGGCCCGGGTGCTGCACCTGCTCGCGGCGGCGCTCGAACGGGACGAGGACCCGGTGCAAGGCGGGCCGGCGGACGGGCGGGTCGGTGTGTTCTTCGTCGACCTCGACCACTTCAAGGCCGTGAACGACACCCACGGGCACGCGGCGGGCGACCAGGTGCTGCAGGCCGTCGCCCACCGCATGCAGGACGCCCTGCGCGCCGGCGACGTCGTCGGGCGCCTCGGGGGCGACGAGTTCGTCGTGATCGTCGACGAGGTCTCCGACAGCGACCTCCTCGAGGAACTCGCCCGCCGTCTGGTCGCCACGGTGAGCAGTCCCATCGCCCTGCGCCGCACGCCGGGCTCACCGCTCGTGCAGGTGGGCGCGAGCATCGGCGTGGCCGTCGGGTCCCGGGCCGCCGTCGACGCCGCCGGTCTGCTCGAGCACGCCGACGCCGCCGTCTACCGGGCGAAGCGGGCCGGTCGCGGGGTCGTCCGCGTGTGGGACGGGGACCGCCCCGAGGGGTGGGACGAGCCGGCCGGAGTCGTCGTGGACAGCCGCAGCTCGAGCTGCTGAGTCCTTTCACCTCGCCTCCACGCGGTCCTCAAGGGCCGCTGGGAACGGTCGATGCTGAGAGGAGAACCGTCCCTCCCACCACCACCCGTCGACGCCGCCGCCGCGGCCGACGACAACGAGACGAGGACCGATGAGCGCTCTGGGCCGAGTGTCCATCCGCACCAAGCTGCTGATGCTCGGAGCCTCGGGCGGTGTGGTCATCGTCGGCCTGACCGGATGGAGCCTGCACACGGCCCAGGTGGTCCAGGCCGGCAACGACCGGGCCATCGCCCTCGCCACGTCCAACCGCGAGATGCTCGTGCTGGGCAGCCACATCGGCGACGTGCAGGTCGCCCTGCGCGACGCCCTCCTGGCGGGTTCGCCGGAGGCGGCCGCCCCGGCGACCGCGTCCTTCGCAGCCGCCAAGCAGTCCGCCGAGGAAGGCTGGACGACGTTCGACCAGAAGGCCCTGCCGACCCAGACCCGGGCCGCGGTGGCCTCCCTCCACGAGGACTACTCCGCCTACCTCGCCGACGCCCAGGAGCAGGTCGCGATCCTGCCGACCGTCGGGGCCGGCAGCCAGCTGGGCCAGGCCATGCTCGGCCAGATGGCGGCCTCCGCGGCCTCGATCTCCCTGGAGCAGAAGGTCGTCACCGACCTCATCGCCGAGCAGGACCGCGCCGCGCGCGCCGAGGCGTCCAGCGGTCAGGAGCACGGCCGGGTGCTGGGCCTGGCCGGAGCCGGTCTCGGACTGCTCGTGCTGCTGGTGGTCGCGCTGGCCGTGTTCCGCTCGATCATGCGCCGCATCAACAGCATGGTGAGCACGATGGACCTGGTCGCGCAGCGCGACCTGAGCGTCCCGGTGGACGCCGAGGGCACCGACGAGATCGCCACGATGGGCCGCTCCCTGGCCGCCACGCTGGCGAGCCTGCGGCAGACGATCTCCACCGTGGCCGACTCCACCGTCGCGGCCGTGGCGGCGTCGCAGGAGATGCAGGCCATCTCGGGCACGCTGGCGACCACGTCCCACGGTGCCGCCGCCCAGACCGCGGAGGTCTCCTCCTCGGCCCAGCAGGTGGCGGTGTCCGCGGCGACGATGAGCGCGGCGACGGAGGAGATGACGGCCTCGATCCAGGAGATCTCCTCGCAGACGGTGTCGGTCTCGGAGGTCGCCTCGCACGCGGTGGAGGCGGTCTCGCAGGCCTCGTCCGCCGTGGCCGACCTGCACACCGCCAGTGCGGAGATCGGTCAGATCATCCAGACCATCACCGCCATCGCGGCCCAGACCAACCTGCTGGCGCTCAACGCGACCATCGAGGCCGCCCGCGCCGGCGAGGCCGGGAAGAGCTTCGCGGTGGTCGCCGGCGAGGTGAAGGAACTGGCCGGGGAGACCTCCCGCGCCACCGACGACATCACCGCCAAGATCACCGCGATCCAGCACACCACCGCCGAGGCGGTCGCCCACATCGGGACGATCAGCGGGATCATCGAGGAGATCCACGCCAAGCAGACGACGATCTCGTCCGCCGTGGAGGAGCAGGCCGCGACGACGCGGGAACTGGCGCGGTCGGTCTCGGAGGTCAGTTCCACCGCGGAGGACATCTCCCGCGCCATCGTCGCGGTCAAGGGGTCGACCGACCGCACGACCGAGGCGTCCGACGTCACCAGCGCCGCGGCCGACAAGCTCGCCGAGTCGACCTCGGCGGCGCAGGCCTCGCTGGCCCAGTTCACGTACTGACGAGCGCACCGTGCGCACCCCACCCCACCGCCGCCCCCTGCCCGTGCGCTCTCCCGGAGGGAACACCGCCATGACCAGCCGACCCGCACTCCTGCGCCTCACCGCGGGAGCGGCCGCGTGCGCCGCCCTGCTCGCAGGACTCACCTCCTGCGGCGGAACGTCCGCCGCCCAGGCACCGGACCGCCCGCGGGCGCTCGTGGGGCTCATCACCAAGACCGAGGACAACGCGTACTTCAAGGCGCTGCGGGCCGGGGCCGAGCAGGAGGGCCGTGCGCTGGGCGTGCAGGTCACGTCCTACTCGGGCAAGGCGGACGACGACACGGCGACGCAGATCGCGGCGATCGGCGAACTCGTCGACGCCGGCGCCAGCGGCATCCTCATCACGCCCTCGGGCAAGGACGTGCTGCCCGCGATCGCGGCCGCGCGCTCCAAGGGCCTGCTCGTCGTGGCCCTGGACTCCCCCACGGACCCGGCCAGCGCGGTGGACACGACCTTCGCGACGGACAACTTCTCCGCCGGGGTCTCGATCGGCCAGTGGGCGAAGGCGCAGCTGGACCCGGCGACGGCGCGCATCGCGATGCTCGACCTGTCCAAGGAGCAGGTGCCCGTCGACGTCGCCCGCGACCAGGGTTTCCTCAAGGGTTTCGGCATCGACCTGGCCGACGCGGGTGTCATCGGCGACGAGGCCGACCCGCGGATCGTGGGGCACGCCCTCACGGGCGGCGACGCCGAGGGTGGCAAGAAGGCCATGGAGGAACTCCTGGCCAAGGACTCCTCGATCAACCTCGTCTACACCATCAACGAGGGATCGGCGATCGGCGCCTACGAAGCGCTGGAGGCGGCCGGCCGGGCGAAGGACACCGTCATCGTGTCGATCGACGGGGGCTGCGCGGGCATCGACGCCGTCAAGGCCGGGCACATCGGTGCGACCGCCATGCAGTACCCGCTGCGCATGGCGCGACTGGGTCTGGACGCCGTCCTGGACCACTCCCTGACCGGTGACGTGCCGAAGGCCACGGCCGGTCTGGAGTTCTTCGACACCGGATCCCAGCTCGTCACCGACAAGCCGGTGAACGGCCTCTACAGCAAGGACTCCACCTGGGCGGCCGACCACTGCTGGGGCGGCTGAGGACCACCTCCGGGAACTCCTGACCGGTGGCGCCCCGCAGGGCACCACCGGTCAGCGGTGCGGAGTTCAGAGGTCGGAGGTCAGGCGACCGCGTGCTCCTCGGCCGGCAGCGTGACGGCGCCGGTCATGATGGCCACACCCTCACCCATCGTGTGCGACTGCGGAGTGATCACCGCCGCCCGACGACCCAACCGCTGCACATGGAT
>NZ_JBFBND010000044.1:0-36087 GCF_040702905.1 Kineococcus sp. NPDC059986
AGGGTGTCGTAGCGGGCGGTGGCCTGGACCTGGCGGGCGGCCAGGGCCCGGATCTGCCGTTCGGTCTCGGTGATGACGTCGATGAGCTGGGCGGGACTCAGGTCCTCCGCGAGGTCCTCCCCCAACTCCTCCGCGGGGTCCTCCAGGGGGTCCTCGGGGGGCGCGACGGTCGACGACATGGCAGGACCCTAGCGTCCGACGACCCCGCCGACAAGACCGAAGTCGTTGCACTGCAACGTATTCATCGGGCCGCGCGATCCCCCGTCCCAGTTCTACCAGCCGTCCCCGACATCCACGACGGGTTGTCCACAGCCCCCGCTCCCGCCACGATGCACCGGTGCAGGGAGTGCGGAACCGGACGGCCGTCCTGGGAACCGGAGAGGTCCCGTGGGACTCCCCCGTCGTCCCCGCCGACGACCCGGGCCTGCGCGGCGACGGGTTCTTCGAAACCCTCCTCGTCCACGGCGGAACCCCGCCCCGCGTGGTCCGCCTCCGCGAGCACCTGGACCGCTTCGAACGCTCCGCCGCGGCGTTCGGCCTCCCCCTGGACCGCAGCGCGTGGGAGCACCTCGTCGCGGGGATCACCGACGACCTCCCGGCCGGCACGGAGGCCGTCCTCCGGCTGACGGCGTCGGCGGGCACGTGCACCGCGACCCTGCGTCCCCTGCCCGACGGCGTCCGCCGGGGCCGCGACGGCGTCCACGTCGTGACCCTGGCCCGCGGTACGACCACCGTCCCCGCCGCGCCGTGGCTGCTGACCGCCGCCAAGACCTCCTCCTACGCCGTGAACTCCGCCGCCCTGCGCGAGGCGCGCCACCGCGGCGCCGACGACGCCCTGTTCCTCGACGCCGCCGGTGAGGTCCTGGAAGCCCCGACGGCGAACCTGCTCTGGCGCAGCGAGGGGCGGTGGCACACCCCGCCGCAGCGGGACCGGGACGTCCTTCCGGGCACGACCCTGGCCGCCGTCACGGCGGGGTTCGGCGTCCACGAGACCCCCTGCCGCCCGGACGAACTGCTGCGGTCCGACGGCGCCTGGTTGCTGTCGAGCCTGCGCGGCGCGGCCCCCGTCCGGACGCTCGACGGGAACCCCCTGCCGGTCGACCGGGCGTTCACGGCGACTCTGCGACGCACGGCCCTGCAGGACTGATTCATCCCGAGTTCTCCCCGACGGAACACAGGCGTCACCTGGACCGAGCACCGTTCCGCGGGTGTCGAACCCCCTCACGCCCCCGTTCTCACGACGCTCCCTCCTCGCCGCCGGCGGCACCGGTCTGCTGGCCCCGACCCTCCTGCGCGTCGGCGCCCCGCGGCTGACCCACGGCGTCCAGTCCGGCGACGTCACGGCGGACACCGCGACGATCTGGACCCGGTCGGACCGCCCGGCGCGGATGTTCGTGCAGGTCTCCCCCACCGGTCGGTTCGGGCGCGACTGCCGCACCTACCGCGGTCCGGTGCTGACCGCCGCGAGCGACTTCACCGGCCGCCTCGACGTCACCGGTCTGCCCTCGGGCTCGGACGTGCCGTACCGGGTGGTGCTCGGGTCCCCCGACGCCCACCGCCCCGACGGTGCCTCGGAGGAGGGTTTCCTGCGCACCGCCCCCACGGCCGGCGACCACCGCCGCATCCGGTTCCTGTGGAGCGGGGACCAGGCCGGGCAGGGGTGGGGCCGCAACCCCGACCTCGGGGGTTTCCCGATCTACCGGTCGATGGCCGCCCGCGACGCCGACTTCTTCCTGCACTCCGGGGACACGATCTACGCCGACGGTCCCATCACGGGTGACGTCACGCTGCCCGACGGCCGGGTCTACCGCAACGTCGTCACCGAGGCGAAGTCGCACGTGGCGCAGACCCTCGACGACTTCCGCGGAGCGTTCAAGTACAACCTCGAGGACGACGCCTACCGCGCGTTCTTCTCCCGCGTCCCGCAGGTGAACCAGTGGGACGACCACGAGGTGCACAACAACTGGTACCCGCACGAGGTCCTCGACGACCCCGCCTACCAGGAGAAGCGCGTCGACGTGCTGTGGGCGCGAGGGGAACAGGCGTGGCGCGAGTTCGTCCCGGTCTCGCACCGCCGGACGGGTGCGGTGTACGGGAAGTTCGCGTTCGGCCCGCTGCTCGACGTGTTCGTCCTCGACATGCGCAGCGACCGCGACCCCAACCCGTGGGGCTGGGCCGGCGGCGGGATCCGCCCCGACGGCGGGATCCTCGGCACCGAGCAGGCCCGGTGGCTCGTCGACGCCATGGCCGCCTCCACGGCCCGGTGGAAGGTCGTCCAGGCCGACATGCCGATCGGTCTCGTCGTCCCCGACGCCGCCTCGAACGGCATCGAGGCCGTGGCGCAGGGCGACCCGGGCGTCCCGCGGGGGCGGGAGCAGCAGATCGCGTGGATCCTGCGGGAGCTGAAGAACCGCGGTGTCCGCAACCACGTCTGGTTGACGGCCGACGTCCACTACACCGCCGCGCACCACTACCACCCGGACCGGGCGGCCTTCACCGAGTTCGACCCGTTCTGGGAGTTCGTCTCCGGTCCCCTGCACGCCGGGTCGTTCGGGCCGAACGCCCTCGACGCGACGTTCGGCCCGGAGGTCGTGTTCCAGGCCGTGCCGCCGCGCGCGAACACCTCGCCGTTGGAGGGGTCGCAGTTCTTCGGCGAGGTCGAGGTCGACCCCGACTCCCAGCAGTTCACGGTGACGTTGCGGGACATCGCCGGCAAGGCCCTGTGGAGCCGGGCGCTGCACCCGGACGCCTGAGCCTCAGGGGGTTCCGGGCAGCCGTCGCGTCGTGAGCGCCGCGAGCGGCGCCCGCAGCTTCAGCAGCACCTCGGCGACCTCCGCGTCGGGGTCGGAGTCGAGCACCACCGCGCCCCCGGCCCCGACGCGCCACTCCTCGCCCACCCGCACCGCGGTGCGGATGACGACGGCGAGGTCGGCGGAACCCGTGAGGGAGAACCAGCCCAGGGTTCCCGAGTAGATCCCCCGCGGCCGCTGTTCGAGGGCGTCGATGATCTCGGTCGTCCGCAGCTTCGGCGCCCCCGTCATCGAGCCCGGCGGGAAGCACGCCCGCAGGCACTCGACGGCGCTGACGTCCGGCCGCAGCCGGCCCCGCACCGTCGTCACGAGCTGGTGGACGGTCGCGAGCGTCTCGGTCGTCATGAGGTGCGGGACGGTCACCGACCCCGCCGCGCAGACCCTGCCGAGGTCGTTGCGCAGGAGGTCGACGACCATGAGGTTCTCGGCGCGCGTCTTCGGATCTGCCTGCAGCGCCGCGGGATCGGTCTCGACAGGGGACGTCCCCTTGATGGGCCGCGTCTCCACGTCCCCGTTCCCGGCGACGTGCAGGAACCGTTCGGGGGAACTGCCGACGACCTCCACCCCCGCCGTCCGCAGGTAGGCGGCGTAGGGCGCCGGGTTCGCCCGCCGCAACCGCCGGTACGCCGCGACCCCCGCGTCGGCCGCGACCTCGACGGGCACCCGGGCCTGCGTCGTGAGGCAGACCTCGTAGCTCTCCCCGGCCCGCAACTGCTCCTGCGCGCGGACGACGTCGTCCCGGTACCGTTCCGGCGCCGTGTCGAGGACGACGGGCAGGTCGGGGGCCGGGGACGGCTCCCCGAGTGGTCGCAGACCGTCGAGCGCAGCCGACGTCTCGCCCACCCAGGACGGCTCGCGCTCCCCGTCGGACAGGGCGCACACCCACGTCGCGTCCTCGTCGTGGTCGAGGGCGAGGAACCGGTCCACGAACACCCAGTGCGCCGCAGGCGTCCCGGCGTCGCGGGACCCGTCGCGGGTGACGGGGAACCCGCACTCGTCCTTGGCCTCGTACCCGGCCCAGCCGACGTGCCCGCCGGCGAACTCGAACGGGACGTCCTGGGCGCCGTCGACACCGACCTCGGCCGACCGCGCGGAGACCGCCGCCAGGGACGTCTCGACCGCCCCCGTGAGCGGCCCCAGGAACGAGAAGCGGCCCGACCCCGCCCCCCGGCTGGCCGAGTCGAGCCAGAACGCGTCGTCCCCGGCCAGGAGTTGGGTCAGCACGGCCTCACCGTCGACGAGTCCCGGCCGCCGGCGCGCGTGCAACCGGTAGCGCCGGGGGTGGCCCCGCCGGCGGCACCAGCGCACGAAGTTCTCGACGATCCGGGGCCCGCAGGAACTCGCGACGGACTCGGGGTGGAACTGCACCCCGACCTGCGGGCGTTCGGTGTGCCGCAGGGCCATGAGGACCCCGTCCTGCCCCCACGCCAGGGGTTCCAGGACGTCGGGCAGGGGTTCGGCGACGCGGAACGAGTGGTACCGGGTGGCCTCGAACCCCTGCGGCAGCCCGGCCAGGACGGACCCGCCGGTGTGCCGGACGTGCTCGACGAACCCGTGCCGCGGCTGGGGGGCCGCGTCGACGACCGCCCCGGCCGCCAGCGCGATGCCCTGCATCCCCAGGCACACCCCGAGCACGGGCACCTGCGCCCGGGCCAGCACGTCCGCCGACAGCGCGAAGTCGCGCGCGACGGACGGGTGCCCCGGCCCGGGCGAGACGACGACGCCCGCGAACCCGTCGAGGTCGAGCTCCCCCGGCGCCACGTCGTCGTCGCTGACGACGACCGGGTCGGTGCCCGAGGCCACGGCCAGCAGCTGCACCAGGTTGTGGGTGTAGGAGTCGTGGTTGTCCACGACGAGCCAGCGCACGGGGGGATCCTCCCAGACGGGGCGGCGCGGCTTCAGCCCTTGCGCAGGTCCCGCGCGAGCTCGGCCTGCGCCACCACCTCGGCCAGTCCCGCGCCGGTCGAGGCCGTGACGACGGCCGCGACGGCCCCCTCCACGAAGGGGGCGTCGACGAGGGCGACCCCCGCACCCGCGGGGAGCTCGGCGAGGACGGTCCGGGCCGTCAGCACGGCACTGCCGAGGTCGACGAGCACCGCGACCTCCTCGCCCGCGGCCAGCCCGGCCTCGACCGCGGCCTCGAGGGCGTCGGCGTCGGTCCCGAGCCGGCCGTCCGCCGTCCCGCCCACGGGGACGACGGTGGCCGTGGACGCCATCTGCCCCGCGAGGTCGGCGACCCCGCGGGCCACGTCGGCGCTGTGCGAGAGCAGGACCACCCGCACGCTCACGACGCACCCGCCCCGTCGCCGTCCGCCAGCGCGGCGAAGAGCAGCGCGGTCGACGCGGCCCCGGGGTCACGGTGCCCGATCCCGCGCTCCCCCAGGTAGCTGGCCCGTCCCTTGCGCGCCACGAGCTCGTCGGTCGAGGCGGCTCCCCGCGCCGCGGCCTCCGCGGCCTCGGTCACCGACCCACCCGCCTCGAGGGACTCCACGGCGGGTGCCAGCGCGTCGACGAGCGTCGCGTCGCCCACCTGCGCCCCGCCGAGCGCCGTCACGGCGTCCAGCCCGACCCGCAGCCCGGACCCGAGCGCCGCCGCGTCGACGGACTCCGCGTCGCCGAGGGCCTTGCCGGTCCGGCGCAGCAGCGTTCCGAACAGAGGGCCGCTGGCCCCGCCGACGGTGCTGACGAGGGTGGAACCGGCCTTGAGGAGCACGGCGCCGGGGGTCGCGGGATCGGCGGCGTCCAGGGCCGCGAGGACGGCGCGCATCCCCCGCTGCAGGTTCACACCGTGGTCGGAGTCGCCGATGGGGCGGTCGAGGTCGGTGAGGTCGGCCGCGTGCTCGTCGACGGCGGTCGCGAAGCGCTGCAGCCAGTCCCGCGCCCCGGCCGCGGTGAGCGCGGGACTCACGCGCCCCACCGCAGGGCGGGGGTGCGGACGGGGGCGTCCCACAGCTGCAGCAGCTGCGGTGTCGCGCGGCAGACGCTCACCATGCTCCCGGCCATCTCCAGGCTCGTGACGTGGTTGCCGACGAGGGCCCGCGCGATCCGGGCGCCGCGGGCCGTGAGTTCGGCGACGACGTCACCCGCGAGCACCTGCAGCTCCAGCAGCGGGGTCCCGCCCATGCCGTTGACGAGCAGGAGGAGCTCCTCACCGTCCAGCGGCATGTCGTCCGCGATGGCCGCGACCGACGTCCGCGCCACCTCGCGGGCCACCCCGGTGGCCGGGACGGGGACGCGACGGCGGCCGGGTTCACCGTGGATGCCGATGCCCAGTTCCATCTCGCCGGGTTCCAGGTCGAACCCCGGCCGGTCCGAACCCGGTGTCGTGCACGGGCTGAGGGCGACCCCGAAGCTGCGGCTGCGGGCGACGACGTCGCGGCCGAGGGCGGCGACCTCCGCCAGGGCCATGCCCTGCTCGGCAGCCGCACCGAGCACCTTCTCGACGAACAGCGTCCCCCCGGTTCCGCGCCGGCCGGCCGTGTAGAGGCTGTCGGTGACGGCGACGTCGTCGTCGACGAGGACGGTCTCGACGGCGATGTCCTCGTCGTCGGCGAGTTCGGCGGCCATCTGGAAGTTCAGGACGTCGCCGGTGTAGTTCTTCACGACGTGCACGACGCCGCCGCCGCTGGAGGCGGCCGTCGTCGCGGCCAGCACCTGGTCGGGCACGGGCGAGGTGAACACGGCCCCGCAGGCGGCGGCGTCGAGCATGCCGAGTCCGACGAACCCGGCGTGCAGGGGTTCGTGCCCGGAGCCACCGCCGGAGACCAGTCCGACCTTCCCGGGCCGGTGGTCGCCGAAGTGGTCGTGGTTGCGGGACACGACGTGGTGCTCGAGGTCGACGGTCAGTTCGGGGTGGACCGCGGCCAGTCCGCGCAGCGCGTCGGTGACGGCGTCGGCGGGGTCGTCGAGCAGCTTCGTGGGGACGTGCATCTGGAGCTCCTTCGCCCGGGGGCGCCCAAGCTATCCCTCCGGGCCGAAGTCCGGAACCGCCCCCCGGGCGTGCTCGACCCGGCCCGCCGGCTGCTCCCACTCCTCCTGCCGACCCAGGGCCGTCATGTCGAGGAACGCGTAGGCCCCGCCGAGCTGCTCGGTGCCCCGCGCGAACGTCGAGTAGGTGTGGAACACCCGGCCCTGCGCGGCGAGGAAGCAGCTGTAGCCCGGCTGTTCGGCGGGGCCCTCGGCAGCCTGCTCGACGACCCACCCCTGGCCCGCGGCCCGCAGCTCGTCGGCGTCCCGGTAGTTCCACAGCACCGGTGCGACGGACGCGTCGAGGGTGACGTGGAAGTCGTGGTTGAACGTGCTGCCGGCCGAGCTGACCCAGGGGAAGCGGTACCCGCGTTCGGCGGCGACGGCGGCGATCCGCTCGTACGGCGCCCGCGACACGGCGACGTAGGTCGTGCCCCGGTGGGCCAGGTGCGCGAGCAGCCCGTCGCTCAGTTCGGCCAGCGCCCCCGAGCAGGACGGGCACGGCGCGTCCCAGTCCGGACCGAACATGACGTGCTGGACGACGAGCTGGTCCCGACCGGCGAACAGGTCCGCCAACCCCACCTCGCCGTCCGGGCCGGTGAAGCGGTAGGGCTCGGTCACCTCGACCATGGGCAGCCGTCGTCGGTCGGCGTTCAGGGCGTCACGGGCGCGCGTCGCCTCCTTCTCGCGCGCCAGCAGCTCGGTGCGGGCGCGCAACCACTCCGCGCGGGTCGTGATCTCGGGCAGGGCCACGTCGGTCCCCTCCTCGTCTCGTCGTGCCGGGTGCTGACGAGGTGGGGACTCCGGCGGGCGCGAGAACTCATCGCCCCGCCGGTGGGGCGGACGTCACTCGGCGACGACGGTCCGGTCGACGGGTTCGGGGTCGGCGGGCTGCACGCTGCGGCTGGGGAAGTCGGCCAGCGGGCCGGCGTCCGCCTGGTCCCAGTCGTCGAAGGTGAGCCCGCTCTGCAGGTACACGACGAGCAGCCGCGCCAGGGCGACGAGACCGTCGACGTGCGCGCGTTCGTGGCCGTGGCTGGAGTCCAGCCCGAACCCGAGCAGGGCGTGCCGGGCCTCGATCCCGGCCTCCAGCGCGGGCGCCGCGTCGGAGCGGTAGTGCCGGTAGACGTCCCGCACGGCGGGGATGTCGTGCTCGCAGGCCAGGCGGTGCAGCCGGCGGGACAGGTGGTAGTCGAACGGGCCCGTCATGTCGAGCATGGCGACGCTGGCCATCTCCTCGCGCGAGTTCTGCCCCTCGGCGACCACGGCGTTGTCGACGGCGACGAGTTCGGCGACGTCGGGGGCCAGGCCGTGGGTGGCGCCGAAGCCGACCTCCTCCCCGATCGTCACGAGGAACTGCGCCGTCACCGCGAGCGGCAGCCCCGCGTCCTTCAACGCCTTCAGCGCCGCGAGGCAGGCCGCGAGCCCCGCCTTGTCGTCGAGGTGGCGCGACTTCACGTACCCGCGGCGGGTCAGCTGGGGGGCCGCGTCGAGGGCCACGTAGTCGCCCACCTCGATGCCGAGCGCCCGGACGTCCTCGGCCGAGGAGACGGGTTCGTCGATGCGGACCTCGACGTAGGGCCAGCCGACGCCCTGGGTGTCGATCTCGTCGCCGAAGGTGTGCCCGCTGCTCTTCAGCGGCAGCACCGTGCCCGTGTACACGCAGTCGTGGTCGTCGGTGAAGATCGTCACGTGCGCGCCCTCGGAGAAGCGGGCGCTGTGGCTGCCGACGGGGACGACCTCCAGCCGGCCCGAGGCCTTCACCTGCTTGACCATGAGCCCGATGGTGTCGGCGTGCACGATGACCGCGCGGTGCACCTTCTCGGTCCGCCCCTGCAGCGTGGCGCGCAGGATCCCGCGCCGCGTGAGGTCGAAGGGCAGCCCCAGCGCGTCGATGTGGTCCCCGACGGCCTGCATGACCGCGTCGGTGCGGCCGGACGGGCTGGGGATCCGGAGCATCTCCATGAGCGTGCTCGTGAGGTACTCGACGTCGATCGGGACGTCGACGGGGACGGGGGTGCGGGTCGTGGGGCTCATCACGGGCGATGCTCTCAGGAGTCGGGGGAGGATGCCCCGGTGGACCTCGCGGACGTGCTCGACGACCTCTACGGCTCCCCTCCGGCGGAGTTCACCGCCACGCGCGACGCCTACGCGCGACAGGCCAAGGCCGAGGGCGAGCGGGACCTCGCCGGCCGCATCGCCGGGCTGAAGAAGCCGCCCGTGCCCGCGTGGGCCGTCAACCTGCTGGTCCGCGAGCGCGGCGACGACGTCGAGCAGCTGCTGCAGCTGGGCGCGGCGATGCGGGAGGCGACGGCCTCCCTGGCCGGTCCGGAGCTGCGCGAGCTGAGCGTGCAGCAGCACAAGGTCCTCGACGCCATGCGCGTGCAGGCGGGACGGCTCACGCAGGAGGCGGGGGTGCGGTTGTCCCTCGACGTCGGTGAGAAGGTCGTCGCGACGCTGCGGGCCGCGATGGCCGATCCCGCGGCCGCCGACGCCGTCCGGACGGCGACCCTGGTCCGGACGCTGGAGTCGACCGGGTTCGGCGAGGTCGACGTGGAGGGGGCCACGGCGGGCGCGCTGGCGGGCGAGGCGGCCCCGCGGCCCGTCGCGGCCACGACCCCCCGTCGCCCCGCGACGAAGGCGCCCGCGAAGACTCCCCCGCGCGACGAGCTGCGCGCACGGCGCGAGGAGAAGGCGGCCCGGGACGCGGAGCGGCAGCGCGCCGAGGCCGAACGGCGCGAGCGTGAGCTGGCGGAGCTGCGCGCGGCCGTCGAGGAGGCCACGGACGCCCTCGACGACGCCCGTGACGAGGCGACCGCGGCCGAGGCGGACTTGTCCTCGGCACAGCGGAGCCCGGAGGACCTCGACCGCCGCCGCGAGGACCTGCAGGCCCGGCTCGACGCGGTCACCGAACAGCTGGGGACGGCGCAGGACGGCGTGCGGACGGCCGAGCGGACCGCGCACGCTGCGCGCGAACGCGTCGGGCAGGCCGAGCGGGAGCTCACGGACCTGCAGGCGCGGCTGCCGGACTGAGGCGACGTGAGCGGACGGCTCAGCGCTGCTCGACCGGACACACCCAGGCCACCCGGCCCGCGAGCGTCCAGCTCTTCACGGGCGACCCGCAGCGACGGCACGTGGGCCGCTTGTAGACCCACCGCTCGTCCGGGGCCTCGGGGTCGGAGACGACCTGGCCCGCCTCCAGGCCGAGCCGCAGGTGGGTCACGGCGAGGTCCCACAGCAGGGCCGCCTCGTCGGTCGTGACGCGGCGCGTGGGGTCGATGCCGGCCAGGAACAGCAGTTCGGCGCGCCAGGCGTTGCCGATGCCGGCCCACAGGGACTGGTCCAGCAGCGCCGCACCGACGGCGGCGCGGGAGGACCCGAGGCGTTGCGCGGCCTCGTCCCGGCCGGCCTCCCCGACGCGCAGCGGGTCCGGTCCGAGGTTCGCGAGGAGCTCGTCGCGCGCGGCCGCGTCCAGTCCCTCGCAGCGGCCCGGCGCGACGAGCGAGAACGCGTCCCGCTCCCCCGCCAGCCGCATCCGCGTCCCGCCGCGCGGCGGCAGCGTGAGGTCGTCGGTGCGCAGGAAGAACCCCTTGAGCCCGAGGTGGACGTGCACGTCGGGGGCGTCCTCGAACGCGTAGAGCAGGTGCTTGCCCCACGCCTGCACGTCCCGCAGCCGGTGCCCGTCGAACGGGGCCGCGTCGAACCGGCCCTGCGGGCTCGTCACCGACAGCACCTGCCCGGCGAGCGCCTCGCGCTGGTCGCGGGCGTGCCGGTGCAGGGCGTGGGCCTCGGGCACGGCCTACCCCTGGTCCTGCGGGGTCCTGCCGGCCTGCCGGGTCTCGGGGAACAGCAGGTCCAGGAACCGTTCCGCCGTCGGTCGCGGCGCGTGGTTGGCCAGCCCCGGTCGTTCGTTCGCCTCGATGACGACGTGGTCGGGACCGGAGACGTCGGGCACGAGGAAGTCCAGACCGGTGACGGGGATCCCGATGGCCCGGCTGGCCGCGACGGCGGCGTCCACGAGGTCGGGGTGCAGGTCGTCGGTGACGTCGTCGATGGTCCCGCCGGTGTGCAGGTTCGCCGTGCGGCGCACCTCGAGGCGTTCCCCGCGGGGCAGGACGTCGTCCATCGCGTACCCGGCGTCGGCCACGACGGCCTCGGTGGCGGCGTCGAGCGGGATGCTGGACTCCCCGCCGGTCGCGGCCTGCCGCCGGCGGCTCTGCGCGGTGACGAGCGCGCGGATGTCGTGCGTGCCCGTGCCGATGACGGCCGCGGGCCGGCGCACGGCCGCGGCGACGACCTCGTGGTCGATGACGACGATCCGCAGGTCCTGGCCGGCGACGAGTTCCTCGACGAGGACGTCCGGGCAGTGCGCCGCGGCCTCCGCGACGGCCTCCCGCAGGTCGTCCCCCCCGCGCACGCCCACGGTGATGCCCTTGCCCTGCTCCCCGCGCGCGGGTTTCACCACGACCGGGCCGGTCTCCTCGACGAGGCGTTCGCACGCCGCCAGACCCTCGCTGTCCTGCAACGGGTCCTGCGCCAGTTCGACGGCGCGCGGGACGCGGACACCGCGACCGGCGAGCAGGCGGCGGGTGACGCGCTTGTCGTCGCACCGGGACATCGCGACGGCGCTCGTGAGTTCCGACAGCGACTCGCGCGTCAACAGCGAGCGGCCCGCGTACGTCAGCCGCATCTCCCCGCTGGGCACGTCGGTCACCTCGACCCGCACCCCGCGGCGCAGGGCCTCGTCGGCGACGATCCGGGCGTAGGGGTTGAGGTCGGCCAGCCCCTCGGGCTGGGGCGAGAACAGCGGGCGGTTGATGGGGTTCTTGCGCTTGACGACGACGGGGGCCGCGGGTCGGAACCCCAGCCGCTGGTAGAGCGCGATGGCGCCGGTGTTGTCGTGCATCACGGACAGGTCCAGGATCGCCCGGCCCCGCGCGACGTACCGTTCGGCCAGGACCCGGACGAGCGCCTCCCCCGTCCCGCGCGGGGCGGTCTGGGGATCGGCGGCGAGGCACCACAGGCTCGTGCCCTGGTCGGGGTCGCCGAAGGCGAGGACGTGGTCGACGCCGGTGACGGTGCCCACGACCTCCCGGGTCCGGGTGTCCTCGGCCACGAGGTAGGTGAACGTCCGCGTCCGGTGGTTGGCCCACATGACGTCGACGTCGGAGGTGACCATCCCGCAGGCCGCGTAGATGCGGTTCACCTCGTCGAGTTCGGCCCGTTCGCGGACCATGCGGACGAACACGTCGGGGTTGCGGTCCCGCGGCGCCCGGTACCGGGCCAGCGGCAGCCGGAACGTGATCGAGGGGTCCATGAAGAGTTCGTGCGGGGCCAGGCCGACGAGGACCTGGGGTTCGCGCACGTACATGGCGATGTCGCGTTCGCCGGTCTCCTCGGCGCGCAGGGCGTCGACGACGTCGCGCTGGTCGGTGAACGTCTGCCCGAACACGAGCCGGCCCCAGCCCATGTCGAGGACGACGTCGCGCACCATGTCCTCGGTGAACCACTGCGGGGGCCGCTGCCAGGTGCGGCTGGAGATGGTGGGGACGTCCAGACCGCGCTGGCGCAGCCCGGCGACCGTCGTGCGGCGCTTGGTGTTCGACACGTGCGTCCTCCCCAGCGTCCTGCGTCAGCCGATCCCGTGCTGCTGCAACCACATCTCCAGCAGCCCGAGCTGCCACAGCTTGTTCCCGCGCAACGGGGTCAGTTCGGAGTTCGGGTCGGTCAGCAACCCCTCGACGTACTCGGGGCGGAACAGCGCCCGGTCCCGCGCGGCCTGGCTCGACAAGGCGTCGCGCACCAGGCCCAGGACCTTGCCCTCGAGGTGGGTGATGGCCGGGACGGGGAAGTACCCCTTGGGCCGGTCGATGACCTCGCGCGGGATCACGCGGTAGCCGACCTGCTTGAGGATCCCCTTGCCGCCGTTCGCGAGCTGCAGGTGCGGCGGGACCGCGGCGGCGAGTTCGACGAGTTCGTGGTCGAGGAACGGCACGCGCGCCTCCAGCCCCCACGCCATCGTCGTGTTGTCGACGCGCTTGACCGGGTCGTCGACGAGCATGACCTCGGTGTCGAGCCGCAGCGCCGCGTCCACGGCCGTGTCGGCACCGGACCGGGCGAAGTGGCGTTCCACGAACTCGCGCGAGACGTCGGTCGCCGTCATCCACTGCGGGTTCAGCACCTGCGCCATCTGGGCGTGGTCGCGGTCGAAGAACGCCCGCGCGTACGCGTCGACGCCCTGCTGCGGGGTGAGCCCGGTCAGCGGCGGGTACCAGTGGTACCCGCCGAACACCTCGTCGGCGCCCTGGCCCGACTGCACGACCTTGATGGTCTGCGAGACCTGCTGCGAGAGCAGGTCGAAGGCGACGACGTCGTGGCTGACCATGGGTTCGGCCATCGCGCCGACCGCGTGCGGGAGCGCACCGACGAGTTCGTCGCCCGTGACGCGGATGCGGTGGTGGTTCGTCCCGAACCGTTCGGCGATGACGTCGGAGTAGGCGAACTCGTCGCCCTCGCGACCACCGACGGACTCGAACCCGATGGAGTAGGTGGCCAGGTCCTTCTGCCCCTGCTCGGCGAGCAGGGCGGTGATGAGGCTGGAGTCCAGACCGCCGGACAGCAGGACCCCGACGGGGACGTCGGCGACGGTGCGCCGTTCGACGGCCGTGCGCAGGGAGGCGAGGACGGCGTCCTCCCAGTCCCGGTCGGAGAACCCGGCGAACTGCTCGCGGCGCACGTGGTCCGGCGCCCAGTAGCGGTGCTCGCGGGACGTGCCGTCGGGTTCGACGACGCGCACCGTCGCGGGCGGCAGCTTCCGCACGCCCTGCAGCACCGTGTAAGGGGCGGGGACGACGGCGTGCCACGTGAGGTAGTGGTGCAGCGCGACCGGGTCGATCGTCGTGTCGACGTCGCCGGCGGCCAGCAGCGCGGGCAGGCTCGAGGCGAACCGCAGCCGCCCCGGCGTCTCGGCGAGGTAGAGCGGTTTGATGCCGAGGCGGTCGCGCATGAGGACGACGCGGCCGGTCTCGCGCTCGTGCACGACGACGGCGAACATCCCGACGAGGTGGTCCACGACGTCGGTGCCCCAGCGGTGGTAGCCCTTGACGATGACCTCGGTGTCGGAGGTCGAGACGAACCGGTAGCCGTACCCGGTGAGCTCCTCGCGCAGCTGGGGGTAGTTGTAGATGCAGCCGTTGAAGACGGCCGTCAGCCCCAGCTCGGGGTCCTGCATGGGCTGGGCGCCGCACGCCGACAGGTCGATGATCGACAGTCGGCGGTGCCCGAAGGCGACCCGGCCCTGTGCCCAGACGCCTTCGCCGTCCGGCCCGCGGGGGGCCAGCGTCTGGGACATCCGCTGCACCGCCGCCACGTCGGCCGCGTGCCCGTCGAACCTGACCTCACCGCACAAGCCGCACATGCCGCCCCATCCAACCGTGTGATCAGCCCGGAGGCCAGGTGAAGTCCCGACCGCCGAGGACGTGGCCGTGGACGTGGAAGACCGACTGGCCGACGGCCGTGCCGGTGTTGAAGACGAGCCGGTACTCCCCGCCGCACCGCTCGTCGGCGATGCGCTGGGCCACTTCGACGAGCCGCGCGAGGGCCTGCGGCGAGGCCGCCGCGAGCTCGGCGACGTTCTCGTACCGCTCCCGCGGGACGACCAGGACGTGGACGGGCGCCTGCGGGGCGACGTCCTCGAAGGCGACGACGAGGTCGTCGGAGTGGACGATCGTCGCCGGGATCTCGCCCGCCACGATCTTGAGGAACAGGTCGTCGGGGGCGCGCTGCACGCGGGAGACCTCGGCCATGACCCGCACGCTACCCGCGGGACGCCCGGGTCCGGATCGTTGGCCCCTCGCTTTCGATGAATGCGAGCGAGGGTTCAACGATGCGACACCCCGACCCCGCGGGTGCCCGGGAGCGGCCGGCCGAAGATTGTCGGGTTGGATGTCAACCGTGACCCTGTGTGACTCGTCTACACGGCGTGATGGTGATGAAGGAGCGCGTGGTGGTCGCTGACGACCCGCGCTCGTGGTCGGCCGACGAGGCCGTCGGAGCGCTGTACGCGGCGCACTGGCGGCGTCTCGTCGCGCTCGCGGCCTCGCTCATGGGCGAGTCGGCGAGCGCCGAGGAGGTCGTCGCCGACGCGTTCGTCACCCTGCACAAGCGGTGGGAGCGGCTGGCGGACAAGGGGTCCGCGGTCGCCTACCTGCGCACGAGCGTCGTCAACGGGGCCCGGGACGTGCTCAAGCACCGGGTCGTGACCGACCGGCGCCGCCCCCTGCCCGACCCCGCGCCGGACGGTCCGGAGGAGCACGCCGTGCGGGCCTCGGAGCACCGCTCCGTCCTGACGGCCCTCGACGGGCTGCCCGCGCGGCAGCGGGAGGTCCTGGTGCTGCGGTACCAGGGCGACATGTCCGAGCAGGACATCGCCGACGTCCTCGGCATCAGCCGGGGCGCCGTCAAGACCCACGCGCACCGCGGGTTGTCCGCGCTGCGCGAGGTGATGAGCCGGGAGGACCACCAGTGAGTGACGCGACCCCGTCGGGTCCGCTGCCGGACCCCGACGGCGACGACGACCTGAGCCCCACCGCGCGACAGCTGCGCGACGCCCTGTCCGCCCGTGCGGCGCAGGTGCGACCCACCGACCGTCTCGAGGAGATCCGCATGACCAGCCGAGCCAGCCGCCGCCGTTCCCGCGCGTGGGCCGCCGTCGCGGGGGTCGCCGCCGTCGTCGTCGTGGGCGGTGGCGCCTACGCCGTCACCCAGCGCAGCGACGGGAACGTCAGCACGGTCGCGGCGAGCACGTCGGCGTCCCCGTCGACCTCCTCGGCCGCACCCTCGACGTCCGCGGCGACGACGAGCGCCGCCCCCTCGACGGCCTCGGGGGCGCCCGCGACCTCGGCCGCGGCGACAGGCACCGCCACCGGCACCGCGACGGGCACCGCCACCGGCGGCACGTTGCCGTCCGGCGCCTCGACCGTGCCCGTGTACTGGGTCGGGGGCCAGCCGGCGAAGCTGTTCCGCGAGTTCGTCAAGGCCGGTTCGGGCCAGAACGACCCCACGAACGCGCTGCGCGCCATGCTCGCCGGGAAGGCGTCGGACCCGGACTACTCCAGCCCCTGGTCGGCGGACCCGACCGCGACCGTGACCTCCAGCGGCGGACGCCTCGTCGTCGACCTGTCCGCCGCGGCGGACAGCGGCAGCGCGGGGCCGGGCGGCGCCCAGCTCGCCGTCCAGCAGCTCGTCTACACCGTCACGGCGGCCGCGAGCTCCGACGACCCGGTCGAGGTCCGCGTCGACGGCAAGGCCCGGCCGTCGCTGTTCGGCACGACGGTGGCGCAGACGCTGACCCGCGACCCGCAGGCCGACGTCCAGGCCCCGGCGTGGATCACGTCCGTGACGGCCGCGGCGGGGTCGGTGACGGTCAAGGGCCTCGGCACGGCCTTCGAGGGAACGCTGATGTACACGCTCACGAACAGCGCGGGGACGGAGGTCGCCCGCGACGCCGTCCAGGCCGGTGCCAACGGGACGTTCGCCCCGTTCTCGTTCACGGCCCAGGTGCCCGCGGGCACCTACACCGTCGCGGTGTTCGCCCCGGACGAGTCCGGCGGCGAGGCGGGCCCGACGGCCGGCGACACCAAGACGGTCACCGTCCCCTGAGTGGACGGGCCGGGTGCGTGCACCCGGCCCGTCCCGGCGGGGACGTGCTCAGCGTCCGGAGAACCGGTCGCGCAGCTTGGAGAACACGCCCTGGTGGCTCTCGGAGAGCTTCCCGGCCGGGCGCACCTCGCCGCGCAGCTCGGCGAGGCGTCGCAGCAACTCCTCCTGCTCCTCGTCGAGGTCGCGCGGGGTGAGGACCTCGACCTTGACGAGCAGGTCGCCGCGGCCCTGGGACCGCAGGTGCTCGGCACCCTTCTGCTTGAGCGTCACGACCTCGCCCGTCTGGGCGCCGGGACGCACGTCGATCTCCTCGGTGCCGTCGAGCGTCTCCAGGGGGATGCTCGCGCCGAGGGCAGCCGCCGTCATGGGCACCTCGAGCGTGCAGAGGAGGTCGTCGCCGGACCGGGAGAACACCGGGTGCGGGCGCTCGTGGATCTCGACGTAGAGGTCACCGGGCGGCCCTCCCGCGGTGCCCACCTCGCCCTGGGAGGCGAGCTGGATGCGCGTGCCGGTGTCGACGCCCGCGGGGATCCGGATGGTCATGGGCCGGCGGGCGCGGGTGCGGCCCTCCCCGGAGCACTCCAGGCACGGCGAGGGCAGCACGGTGCCGAAGCCCCGGCAGGTGGGGCAGGGCTGCTGGGTCATGACCTGGCCGAGCAGGGACCGGACGACGCGCTGGATCGAGCCCTGCCCGTGGCAGATGTCGCACGTGGCCGGGCTCGTGCCGGGCTGGCAGCAGGACCCCTTGCAGGTCGGGCAGAGGACCGCGGTGTCGACCTGGATCGAGCGCTCGCCGCCGAAGGCCGCCTCGGCGAGGTCGACGTCGACGCGGATGAGGGCGTCCTGGCCGCGCTGGGTGCGGCTGGCCGGGCCGGGACCGCGACCACCCCCGCCGCCCTGGCCGAAGAAGGCGTCCATGATGTCGGAGAAGCCGAACCCGGCCCCGAAGCCGGCGCCCGCGCCGCCGGGCACCGCCCCACCCCGGTCGTAGGCCGAGCGCTTGTCGGGGTTCGACAGCGTCTCGTAGGCCTGCGAGACCTCCTTGAACTGCTCCCCCGCGTCGGGGTTGACGTCGGGGTGCAGCTTGCGCGCCATCTTGCGGTAGGCGCGCTTGATGTCCTCCGTGGAGGCGTCGCGGGAGACGCCCAGGACGTCGTAGTAGTCGCTCACGAGGTCGCGGTTCTCCTGTCGGTTCTCTTCCGGGTTCGGGTCGTCGGCCGGGTCGCCGGCGGGTCTGCGGCGGTCACGACGCGAGGATCCGCGAGACGTAGCGTGACACCGCTCGGACGGCGGCCATCGTCGTCGGGTAGTCCATGCGGGTGGGACCGAGCACGCCGAGCCGGGCCAGGACCGTCTCGCCGCCGTAGCCGGTGGTGACGACGGACGTCCCGTCCAGGCCCAGGTGCAGGTTCTCGGCGCCGATCCGGACGCTCAGCCCGCCGCGTTCGGACGGCTGCTCCTCGGCCAGTTCCTGGACGAGCCGGAGCAGCACGACGTGCTCCTCCAGGGCCTCCAGGACGCTGCCCAGCGACAGCGACAGGTCGGCACCCGACTTGACGAGGTTCGACGTCCCGGCGATGACGACCCGCTCCTCCAGGGACGCCGTGAGGCAGTCCCCGAGGGAGGCCGCGACCTCGGCGGCGATGGCGATGTCGGCCGCCGGGGTCTGCTGGACGAGGTCGGTGAGCGCCTCGCGCGCCTCGCGCAGCCGCTTGCCCGCGACGGTGGCGTTGACGCGCGTGCGCAGCGCCGCCAGCGAGACGCCCAGCGTCTCGACGTCGACGGCCGAGCGGATGTCCAGGACGCGCTGCTCCACGCGGCCGGAGTCGGTGATGAGGACGAGCAGGGCGCTGCGCCCGCCCACGCCGACGAGCTCGACGTGGCGCACGCTGGCGCGCGACAGCGACGGGTACTGCACGACGGCGGCCTGCCGCGTGAGCTGGGCCAGCAGGCGCACGGTGCGGTCCACGACGTCGTCGAGGTCGTCGGCACCGTGCAGGAACGTCTCGATCGCCCGCTTCTCCGCCGGCGTCATGGGCTTGACGTTCGCCAGCCGGTCGACGAAGAGGCGGTAGCCCCTGTCCGTGGGGATGCGCCCGGCGCTGGTGTGCGGCTGGGTGATGTACCCCTCGTCCTCCAGGACGGCCATGTCGTTGCGGATGGTCGCCGGGGAGACGCCGAGCTGGTGGCGCTCGACCAGCGCCTTGGACCCGACGGGCTCGTGCGTGGAGACGTAGTCCTCCACGATGGCCCGCAGCACAGCGAGCCTGCGGTCGTCGCTCATCCACCCTCCCCGGATCGCAGCTGGCACTCATCCCACGTGAGTGCCAAGTCTAGGACGTGCGCCCCCGCCGCGCCTCCACCGTCCGGTGCGGGTCGCTCGTTAGCGTGCCGCGGGTGAGTCCGACCGCTGGCCCCTCCGCAGGCAACCACGACCGGTACGGCACCGACGTGCTGTCCGCCGACCCGCACGCGCGCACGCGACCCAAGCCCGTCCACCGCGACGAACCCGCGGTGCGGGGGCTCGTCGTCGAGGACGTCGACACGGGGTGGGTCGGTGCCGTCGTGCGGGTGGAGAAGAGCGGTGGCGTGCACGTCGTCGTGCTCGAGGACGCCCGGGGCCGCACCCGCACGTTCCCCCTCGGCCCGGGCTTCTGGGTGGACGGCCAGCCCGTCCGGCTCGTCGCCCCGCGCAGCGCCGGCCCCGTCCAGCCCACCCGCACCGCGAGCGGGTCGGTCGCCGTCGCCGGCGCCGCGGCCCGCACCGCCCGCGCCTCCCGGATCCTCGTCGAGGGCCGGCACGACGCCGAGCTCGTCGAGAAGGTCTGGGGCGACGACCTGCGCGTGGAGGGCGTGGTCGTGGAGATGCTCGACGGCGTCGACGACCTCGACGCCGCCATCCGCAGCTTCGGCCCCCGGCCCGGGCGGCGCATCGGCGTCCTCGTCGACCACCTCGTGCCCGGGTCGAAGGAGTCCCGCATCGTCGCCAAGGTCGCGACGAGCCCGCACGTCCTCGTCCTGGGGCACCCCTTCATCGACGTCTGGCAGTCCGTCCGGCCGCAGCGGCTGGGGTGGACGCAGTGGCCGACGGTCCCGCGGGGCCAGGACTGGAAGCACGGGATCCTGGCGGAGCTGGGCTGGCCGCACGCGACGCAGGCCGACGTCGCGCACGGCTGGAAGCGCATCCTCGGCACGGTCCGGTCCTACGCCGACCTGGAGCCGGCCCTGCTGGGCCGGGTGGAGGAACTCGTCGACTTCGTCACCGCCGACCTGGCGGACCGCTGAGCGAACCGGGAGGATCGGGACCGTGAGCCAACCGCCGTACCCCCAGCAGCCGTCGTACACCCCCGCGCCGTTGTCGCCGTCCGACGAACGGATGTGGGGGATGTTCGGGCACCTGTCCGCGATCGCGGCGAGCTTCTTCGCGCTGCCGTTCCTCGGTCCGCTCATCATCTTCCTGGTGCTGAAGGACCGCAGCGGTTTCGTGCGCGGACACACCGCCGAGGCGCTCAACATGACGATCTCGTTCCTCGTCTACCAGGCGGTGCTCACCGCCGTCGTGACGTTCCTGGCGATCGTCACGCTCGGCATCGGCTCGGCCCTGTACGCCCTGAACGGCGTGCTGGCGCTGGTGTTCCTCGTCTTCACCATCCTCGCGGCCGTCGCCGCGAACCGGGGCCAGGTGTACCGCTACCCGCTGATCTTCCGGCTGGTGCGCTGAGGCCATTTGTGCCCGGGGCTCAGGCCACCGCGCGCAGGTCCCGCACGGCGTCGGCACCGAGCGGGACCAGCGCGACGGTCGTGACCCCGACGCGTTCGTAGTCGGCCAGCCGCCGACGCACGGCGTCGACGGACCCCACGAGGCTCGTCGCCTCGACGAGGCCGGCCGGGACCCGTTGCACCGCTTCGTCCTTGCGGCCGGCGAGGTAGAGGTCCTGCACGGCGTCGACGGCCTCGCCGAACCCGAGGCGGCGGCCGAGGTCGGCGTAGAAGTTCGCCTCCTTCGACCCCATCCCCCCGACGTAGAGGGCGATGAGCTTGCGCGCCGGGAGTTCCGCGCGGGCGCGGTCCTCCCCCGTCGCGTCGGTCAGGACGAACGGCACCGACGCCGTCACCTCGAACCGTTCCGGCGGCGTCGCGCGACGGGCGAACCCCGCGGCGAGCCGCTCGGTGGACTCCGCCGCGTTCTCCGGGACGAGGAACGAGGGCAGCCAGCCGTCGGCGATCTCCCCCGCGAGTTCGACGTTGCGCGGGCCCACGGCGGCGAGGTGGATCGGCAGGTCCGCTCGCGGCGGCGGCTGCATGAGCTTGAGCGCGATCCCCGGCCCCCCCGGCAGCGGCAGCGTCAGGTGCTCCCCGGCGAACGTGGAGTCCTCCCGGGCCAGCAACCGCCGGACGAGGGCGACGTAGTCGCGGGTGCGGGCGAGGGGTTTCGCGAACGGCTGGCCGTACCAGCCCTCGGCCACCTGCGGCCCGGACACCCCGAGGCCGAGGCGGAAGCGCCCGCCCGACAACCCGTCCAGCGTGGCGGCCGTCATCGCGGTCGACGCCGCGGCGCGCGCCGGCACCTGCAGGACGGCGGAGCCGAGGCCGATGCGGGTCGTCTGCCCGGCCAGCCAACCCAGCAAGCTCACCGCGTCCGTGCCGTAGGCCTCGGCGACCCAGACGGAGGCGAACCCGGCGTCCTCGGCCGCGCGCGTGAGCTCCAGCGCTCGCGCAGCGGCGGGTCCGACGGGACCGGTGAGGTAACCGACGCTGAGCCCGAGGTCCATGCCCGCACGCTACCGGCGCGGTCCGCGCCGTCGGCCGCGCGTCCCGAGGGGTCGCCAGGCACCGCGTCCGGACCGGGGCAACCTGCACAGCTCCCCCACAGGACCGCGGCCACCCGGCGGTTAGCGTCGACGGGTGCCCCTCGACGCGATGCCCCACGAGCCCGCCGACCCGTTGCGCGTCGTCCTGGAGGCGCACGCCCGCACCCTCGCGACCGCGACCGCGCGCTACTCCTGGCGGACCCCCGTGCAGGGTCCGGCCCACACGACGGCCCACGGCCACACGGACCTGACGACGGGCGCGGCCACGATGACCACGGTCGCCACGGGAGCGCCCCCACCTCCCGCCGACGACGGCGTCCTCGTGCTCGACGGTCTCATCGCGCTGCCCGGCCAGGACGCTCCCCCGGAGGAGATGACGGCGCACGCCCTCCTCGTCCCGGAGGACGGCACGCTGACGATGGTCCTCCTCGACGGGCCCCCCTCCCCGGACGACCAGGGGCGCTGGGCCGGAGCACGCGCGGACACCCCCGGCCTGCCCATGGAGGTCGACGCCCTCCTGGGCAGCGTCGCCGCCACCTTCCACTGGCTCGCGGCGGCGACGGGCGCGGAACCGGGCGACGCCCCCGGCCGGTACCGGGTGGACCTCGACCTGTCGACGCTCGTGGACGACGCTCCCCCGCACCGGCGCGAGCGGGTGCGACTGACGCTGGACCGGTTGCACCCCGGCCTGTCCAGCGCCTCCGCCGGAGGCGTGGAGGCGGTCGTCGAGATCGACCAGAGCGCCGGCCTCGTCACGTCGCTCAGCGTCAGGTCGGTGGGGACGCAGGGAGCGCGGATCGACCCCGTCCTGCTGGAACTGCGGGACCACGGTCTCCCGGCAGGGGTCCCTCCCGTGGCCGCGTGAGCCCGGGCCACCCGGAGCCGGGCCGCGGTCAGTCCAGCAACCGCCGCACCACCGCGTCGGCCAGCAGACGCCCGCGGCGGGTCAGCGCCACCCGCCCCCCGGCGGCGGGTTCCAGCAACCCGTCGAGCAGCAGTTGCGCGGCCTGCGGCCGCACCCCCCACCACGCGGGGTCGAAACCCTCCGCGAGCCGGGAGCGCAGGAGCACGTCCTCGACGCGGCGGTCGTCGTCGGAGAGGCGCTCGCGCGCGTGGGCGGGTGACGTCCCGGCGTCCAGCCGTCCGGCGTAGGCGCTGGGGTGCTTGACGTTCCACCACCGCACGCCGCCGACGTGGCTGTGGGCACCGGGTCCGATGCCCCACCAGTCGCCGCCGCGCCAGTAGGCGAGGTTGTGCCGGCACGCGAACTCCGGTCCGCGGGCCCAGTTGCTCACCTCGTACCAGCCGTACCCGGCGGCGGCGAGGGTGTCGTCGACGACCTCGTACTTGTCGGCCTCGTCGTCGTCGGAGGGTTCTGGCACCTCCCCGCGGCGCATCTGCGCGGCCAGCTTCGTGCCCTGTTCGACGATGAGCGCGTAGGCCGAGACGTGGTCGGGTGAGCACGCCAGGGCGGCGTCGAGGCTGCGGCGCAGGTCGTCGACCGATTCCCCCGGGGTGCCGTAGATGAGGTCGAGGCTGACGTCGAGGCCGGCCTCGCGGGCCCAGCGGACGGCGAGCGGGACGCGGGCGGGGTCGTGCGTGCGTTCCAGGACGGCCAGGACGTGCTCGACGGCGGACTGCATGCCGAAGGAGACGCGGGTGAACCCGGCCGCCCGCAACCGGGCGAGGCCCTCGGGAGTGACCGAGTCGGGGTTCGCCTCGGTCGTGACCTCGGCGCCGGGCGCCAGGCCGAAGGCGTCGCGGACGGCCCCGAGCATCGTGGCGAGGTCGTCGGCGGGCAGCAGAGTGGGCGTGCCGCCGCCGAAGAACACCGTCTCGGCCGGGCGTGCGGCCTCGCCCAGCACGCGGGCGGCGAGGGCGACCTCGGCGGTCGCGGTCTGCGCGTAGGCGGCCTGCGAGGCCCCGCCGCCGAGCTCGGTGGCCGTGTAGGTGTTGAAGTCGCAGTAGCCGCAGCGGACGGCGCAGAACGGGACGTGCAGGTAGACGCCGAACGTGCGGTCGGCGGCCCCGACCAGGGCCTCGGGTGGCAGGGCGCCGTCGGTGGGGACGGTCTCGCCGTCGGGCAGGGTGCTCGGCACGTCCTCCAGTGTCACCCGCGACGAGGACTGCTCCACTACCCCTAGGGGGTAGGGGTTGCGTTTTGTACCCCCAGGGGGTAGCAAGGAGGCATGGAGAACGGTCCGGGGTACGCCGGGGAGAAGGACGAGGTCCTCAAGCGCCTGCGCCGCGTCGAGGGGCAGGTGCGCGGTCTGCAGCGGATGGTCGAGGAGGACGCGTACTGCATCGACGTCCTGACCCAGGTGTCCGCGGCGACGAAGGCGCTGCAGGCCGTGGCCCTGTCGCTGCTGGACGACCACCTCGGGCACTGCGTGGCGCACGCGGCCGCCGAGGGCGGCGCGGTGGCGGACGAGAAGATCAAGGAAGCGAGCGCGGCGATCGCGCGGTTGGTGAGGTCCTGATGAGCAGCACGACCGCGTTCGGGGTCACGGGCATGACGTGTGCGCACTGCGTGGCCGCGGTGACCGAGGAGGTGTCGGCCCTGTCCGGTGTCGAGGACGTGCGCATCGAGCTCGTCCCCGACGGGACCTCGACCGTCACGGTGACCGCCACCAGCCCTCTCGAGGAGTCGGCCGTCGCGGCCGCCGTCGACGAGGCGGGGTACGAGCTGGTGCGCTGATGGCCGTCCCGGTGGAGGGCTTCGCCCCTGTCGAACTCACGATCGGGGGGATGACCTGCGCCTCCTGCGCGCACCGCATCGAGAAGAAGCTCAACCGGATGCCGGGCGTCGAGGCGACCGTGAACTACGCGACCGAGAAGGCCACCGTCCGGCTGCCCGCGGGCACCGACGTCGCCGACGCGATCGCCGTCGTCGAGAGGACCGGGTACACCGCCACCCTCCCCCAGCCGGACCCGGAACCCGCTGCGGTGCAGGACGACCCGGTGACGGCGGAACTCGGCCGACGGCTCGCCGTGACGGCGGCGCTGGGCCTGCCGGTCCTGCTGCTGTCGATGGTCCCGGCCCTGCAGTTCACGAACTGGCAGTGGCTCGCGTTCGCCCTCGCCTCCCCCGTCGCGGTGTGGGGCGCGTGGCCGTTCCACCGCGCCGCCGTCGTGAACGCCCGGCACGGCGCGGCGACGATGGACACCCTCGTCAGCCTCGGCGTCGCCGCGGCGTGGCTCACCTCGTGCGCGGCGCTGTTCCTCGGCCACGCCGGGATGCCCGGGATGCACATGGAGTTCCGGCTCTGGGGGTCGGCCGGTGACGAGCTCTACCTCGAGGTCGCCGCCGTCGTCACGGTCTTCGTCCTGGCCGGCCGGTACCTCGAGGCGCGGGCCCGGCGACGGTCCGGGGCCGCGCTGCGGGCGCTGCTCGCGGTCGGCGCGAAGGACGTCGGCGTCCTGCGGGAGGGCGTCGAACGCCGGGTCCCCGTCGCCGACCTGCGTCCTGGGGACGAGTTCCTCGTGCGGCCGGGCGAGACGGTCGCCACCGACGGCACGGTCGTCGAGGGCAGTTCCGCGGTCGACGCGTCGGTCGTCACGGGTGAGTCCGTGCCGGTCGAGGTCGCGCCGGGGGACGACGTCGTCGGCGGCACCGTCAACGCCGGCGGGCGCCTCGTCGTCCGCGCGACCCGGGTGGGGGCCGACACGGCGCTGGCCCGAATCGGTCGCGCCGTCGAGGAGGCCCAGTCGGGCAAGGCTGCGGCGCAACGCCTCGCCGACCGCGTCTCGGGCGTCTTCGTCCCGGTGGTCCTCCTCGGCGCCCTCGCGACCTTCGTCGCGTGGTGGCTGTCGGGTCAGCCCGCGGCGGAGGCGCTCACCACGGCCGTCGCCGTCCTCGTCATCGCCTGCCCCTGCGCCCTGGGCCTCGCGACGCCGACCGCCCTGCTCGTCGGCACCGGCCGGGGCGCGCAGCTGGGGATCCTCGTCAAGGGCCCGGAGGCCCTGGAGGCGACCCGCCGCGTCGACACCGTCGTGCTCGACAAGACCGGCACGGTCACCACGGGGCGGACGACCCTCGCCGCCGTCGTCCCCGCGGCCGGAGTGGACGCCGCGGACCTGCTGCGGCGCACCGGGTCCCTCGAGGACGCCTCCGAGCACCCCGTCGGCCGGGCCGTCGCCGCCGCCGCCCGCGAGGCCGGTCCCCTGTCCCCGGTCACGGACGTCGTGGCGACGCCGGGCGCCGGGATCGCCGGGACGGTCGAGGGCGTGGCGCTGCGGGCCGGTCGGCCGGACTGGACGACCCCCGCCCCGACCAGCACCGACCTGCCCGACGACCTCCGGGCGGCGGTCGAGGAGCACGAGTCGGCGGGCCGCACGGTCCTCGTCGTCACCGCGGACGGACGGCCGGTGGGGGTCCTCGCCGTCGCCGACACGGTGCGCCCCACGAGCCGCGAGGCCGTCGCCGGGTTCCGGGCCCTCGGCCTGCACCCGGTGCTGCTCACGGGCGACCACGAGCGCACCGCGCGCACCGTCGCCGCGGCCGTGGGGATCGACGACGTCGTCGCCGGGGCGCGCCCCGAGGACAAGCTCGCGCACGTCCGGTCCCTGCAGGCGCAGGGCCGGGTCGTGGCGGTCGTCGGCGACGGCGTCAACGACGCCGCGGCGCTGGCCGTCGCCGACCTCGGGATCGCCCTCGGCAGCGGGACGGACGTCGCGGTGGAAGCCGGTGACCTCACGCTCGTCCGCGCCGACCTGCTCGCCGCCGTCGACGCGGTCCGGCTGTCGCGGCGGACGCTGGCCACCATCCGCGGCAACCTGTTCTGGGCCTTCGCCTACAACGTCGCCGCGCTCCCCGTCGCCGCCGCGGGGCTGCTCAACCCCGTCGTCGCGTCGGCGGCCATGGCGTTCTCCTCGGTGTTCGTCGTGACGAACTCGCTGCGGCTGCGCCGGTTCCGGTAGGCGCGCCGGGCCCGCCTGGTAGAACCGGGGAGTCGCACCGCCCGGTGCGACGGTCCCGGACGAAGGAGTCCCGGTGAGCACCGACGCCGTGCAGGACGACGAGCAGGACGAGGGGCAGCCTGCAGCGCCCTACCGCGATCCCCGGCTGCCGGTGGCCGAGCGCGTCGCCGACCTCCTGGGCCGCATGACGCTGGCGGAGAAGGCGGGCCAGCTGTTCCACACCATGGTCGAGGTGGGACCCGACGGGACGCTGGCCGAGGAGAGCTCCCGCCTGGGGGCCGCGACCGCCCGGGAACTGGTGGTCGAGCGGCACCTGACCCACGTCAACGTGCTCGCCGCGCCACCCACGGCGCGCGAGTTCGCGCGCTGGCACGACCGCCTGCAGGAACTGGCCGCCGGGACCCGCCTCGGCATCCCCGTGACGGTGTCCAGCGACCCGCGGCACTCCTTCACCGACAACCCCGGTACGGCCCTGCTCTCGGGGCCGTTCTCGCAGTGGCCCGAGCCCCTGGGGCTGGCCGCCACCCGCGACGAACGGCTCGTGGAGGAACACGCCGACGCCGTGCGCCGGGAGTACCTCGCCGTCGGCATCCGCACCGCGCTGCACCCACAGGTCGACCTGCTCACCGAACCCCGCTGGGCCCGCGGCGGCGCGACCTTCGGCGAGGACGCCGCCCTCACCGGTCGGCTGGGCGCCGCCTGCGTGCGCGGGTTGCAGGCCACGGGTGACGTCGCCCGCGAGCAGGGCCTCGACGGCACCTTCGGCCCGCACTCGGTGTCCACGATGACGAAGCACTTCCCCGGCGGCGGGCCGCAGCAGGACGGGGAGGACCCGCACTTCGCCTACGGCCGCGAGCAGGTCTACCCCGGCGGGCACTTCGAGACGCACCTGCAGCCGTTCCGCGACCTGCTCGCCGCCGGGACGCGGCAGGTCATGCCCTACTACGGGATGCCCGTCGGGCTCGTCCGGAACGGGGACCCCGTGGAGGCCGTGGGGTTCGGGTTCAACCGTCAGGTCGTCACGGGGCTGCTGCGCGAGGAACTGGGGTTCGAGGGGATCGTCTGCACCGACTGGGGTCTGGTGACCGACGCGGAGGTCTTCGGCCGACCCTTCCCCGCCCGCGCGTGGGGCGTCGAGCACCTGTCGCGGCTCGAACGGGTGGAGCGGATCCTCGCCGCCGGCGCCGACCAGCTCGGGGGCGAGGCCTGCCCGGACCTCGTCGTGCAGCTCGTGCGCGACGGCCGCGTGCCGGAGGAGCGGCTCGACGTCTCCGTGGCCCGCTTGCTGACGGAGAAGTTCGTGCTCGGTCTGTTCGACGCCGGCCGGTCCGTGGACGAGGACACCGCGGAGGCCGTCGTCGGCGCCGCCGACCTGGTGGCCGCCGGCCGGCGGGCGCAGTCGCGCGCGGTGACGGTGCTGACGACGGAGGCCGTGCCCCTGCCGCTGGGCGCGGGGCGCAGCCGGCCCCTGCGGCTGGTCCTCGCCGCCCTGGTCGAGGAGGACCCCGCCGCTCCCCGCCTGCAGCCGCTCACGACGGCGGACCGTGCGGGGCTGGAGGTCGTGGACGGCACGGACCACGCCGACGTCGCGCTCGTGCGCCTCGAAGCGCCCTACGAGCGGCGCGGTCCGGGGTTCGAGTCCTTCTTCCACGCGGGGTCGCTGGAGTTCCCCGACGCCGTCCTCGACGTCGTGCGGGACCTCGCCGCCCGGGTGCCGACGATCGCCGTCGTCCACCTCGACCGGCCCGCGGTCCTCACCCCGCTCGTCGAGGCCGGGGTCAGCCTCGTCGTGGACTTCGGTGCGTCCACCGAGGCCCTGCTCGACGCGCTCACCGGCGTGGTCCCGGCGGAGGGACGGCTGCCGTTCGACCTGCCGCGGTCGACGGCCGCCGTCACCTCCTCACCCTCCGACGCGCCGTTCAGCACACCGGACCCGCTGTTCCGCTGCGGCCACGGCGTGCCGTCGCGGACGTAGGGGGTCAGGGCAGCGCGTTGGCCCGCGCGACCCCGCCGTACCAGTGCGCGCTGGGCTTGGGGGTCCGCTCGAACGTCTCGCGGTCCCACGCGACGAGACCGAACGTCGGGCGGTACCCCGAGGCCCACTCGTAGTTGTCGAGCAGGCTCCAGTGCCAGTACCCGCGCACGTCGATCCCCTCGGCCAGGCAGTCGTGGATCCCCTCCAGCGACGCCCGGGTGTAGGCGACCCGGCGGGTGTCGTCGGCCGTCGCGATGCCGTTCTCGGTCACCACGAGCGGCACGCCACCGGTGAGTTCCCAGGCCGAGCGCAACCCGTCGGCCGCGGCCTGCGGGTAGAACTCCCAGCCGGTGAGGGTGGTCTCGACGTCGTCGCGCACGGGCAGCGGGCCGTCCGGGCCGACGAAGGTGCGGGTGTAGGCCTGGACACCGACGAAGTCGTTGCCCTTGGCGGCCTCGAGGTACCAGTCGTCGCGGGGGTGGCCGTACTCGACGACGGCGTCGTCGGCGCCCGGCTCGCCCGTGCTCGTGAACGCCTGCGTGGCGACCGTCCAGCCCGTCTTCGCCTGCGGCAGCTGCGACAGGACGTCCCGGGCCCGTTCGTGGGAGGCCAGCAGCTGGTCGGCGACGTGCAGGTCCGGGTTCGGCAGCCCGTGGGCGACGAGGTTCGAGGCGTCCTCGCCGCCGGCCAGCATGGCCGCGATGTTCGGTTCGTTGACCGTGCAGATCCACTCGACGTCGTGGACGACGGGCAGCGCCGCCTCGACGTACCGGCCGAAGAGGTCGGGGGCGTCGTCGGCGCGCCAGAACCCGTCGCGCTCGAACCAGCGCGGCACCGTGAAGTGCATCAGCGTGACCATCGGCTCCACGCCGAACTCCCGGCACGTGTCCACCATGCGCCGGTAGTGGTCGACCGCGGCACGGGAGACGAACCCGCGCTCGGGTTCGATGCGGGCCCACTCGATGCTGAACCGGTAGGAGGTCAGCCCCAGGTCGGCCAGGACGCGGATGTCGTCGCGGTAGCGGTGGTAGCTGTCGGCCGCGTCGCCGGAGGGTTCGACGATGCCCCACGCCGCGGCCAGCGCGGGGTCGTGCTCGTGCATCCACCAGTTGCTGGCGACGTTGCCGCCCTCGATCTGGTGCGCGGCCGTCGCCGCCCCCCAGAGGAAACCGTCGGGGAAGGTGCGCATCGGGAGGACTCCTAGCGTGCTCGTGCGGGGTTCGGGACGGCGTCGAGCAGGGACACCGTGTAGGGGTGGGTGGGGTGCTGCAGCACGTGGGCCGTCGCACCGCGTTCGACGACGCGGCCCTCGTGCAGGACGAGCAGGTCGTCGGTGATGAGGCGCGCGCTCAGCAGGTCGTGGGTGATGTAGAGCAGCGACACCCCGAGCCGTTCGCGCAGGTCCTCCAGCAGCGCCAGGATCCCCGCGCGCAGGGTCACGTCGAGCATCGAGACCGGTTCGTCGGCGACGAGGACCTGTGGTTCGCACGCCAGCGCCCGGGCGATGACGACGCGCTGGCGCTGACCGCCGGACAACTGGTGCGGCAGCTTCTGGGCGTACTGCGCCGTGGGCGTCAACCCGACGGTCTCGAGCAGTTCGTGCACCCGGCGCCGGGCGTCGGCACCCTTGAGCCCCGTGTGGTTGAGGACGGGCCGGGTGAGGGCGTACTCGACGGTGTGCAGCGGGTTGAGGGCCGCGTAGGGGTCCTGGAACACCATCTGCACGCTGCGGTGCAGCGTCTTCAGGTCACGCCGGCCCAGCCGCCCGACGTCGAGGTCGCCGAACCGGACGGATCCCGAGGTCGGGGCCTCGACCCCGGTGACCATCTTGGCGATCGTCGACTTCCCCGACCCGCTGGCCCCCACGAGCGCCAGCGAGGCACCGGGTTCGAGGGTGAAGGACACGTCGGAGACGGCGTGGACGTCGGGTTCCCCCCGGCGCGGCGCCGGGTACGTCTTGGAGACGTCCTCGACGACGACGGGGGTCCCGCCGGCGGGCGGTGCCGGACGGGGTCGCAGCGACCGGTCGGCGAACCCCGGCAGCGAGACGGTCTCACCGCGCGGGTCGGCGTAGTGGCTCAGGAGCATCCGCGTGTACTCGTCCTGCGGAGAGCGCAGGACCTGTTGCGACGGGGCGTCCTCGACGATCCGGCCCTCGTGCATGACGAGTACCCGCTGGGTGGCGTCCAGGACGATCCCGAGGTCGTGGCTGATGAGGACGGCGGTGAACCCCTCGGTCCGCTGCAGCTCGACGATGGTGTCCATGACGGCGTGCTGGACGAGGACGTCGAGCGCGGTCGTGGGTTCGTCGAAGACGACGAGCTGCGGGTCCAGCGACAACGCCAGGGCGATGGACACGCGCTGGCGCATCCCGCCGGACAGCTCGCCGGGGTAGCGCGCGAGGACCTTGGCGTCCAGCTCGACCTTCGCGAGGAGTTCCTCGGACCGCTGCGCCCACCGCTGCTTCGGCACGTGGCCGTGGGCGCGGTAGATGTCGGCGAAGTGGTCCCGCACCCGGCGCACGGGGTTCAGGGCGTTCATGCCGGACTGCAGGACCATCGCGAACCCGCCCTGCCGCTGCCGGCGCAGGTCCTCGTCGTCGAGGTCGCGGATGTCGTCGCCGCCGAAGAGGATCTGACCGCCGTTGGTGCGCGCGGGTGGCTTCTGCAGCCGGGTGACCGCGTAGCCGAGGGTGGACTTGCCGGACCCCGACTCCCCCACCAGACCGACGAACTCACCGCGGCGCAGCCCGAAGGAGACGTGGTCGACGGCCTGCACCGGCCGGTGGCCGTGCGACTCGTAGACGACGGAGAGGTCGCGGACCTGCAGCAGGTCCTCCCCCACGACGGTGGGGGTTCCGGTGCTCGTGGCCTGCGTGCTCATCGGTCCGCCTTCCGGGTCCGCGACCCCTCGCGCAGTCGCGGGTTGCTGACGGCGTCGACGCCGAAGTTGACGAGGGTCAGGGACAGGGCCAGGAGCGCGATGCACAGACCGGGCGCGAACAGCAGTGCCCACTGCCCCGTGAGCAGGGCGCTGGAGTTCTGCGCCCAGTAGATCATCGTGCCCCAGCTGACGATCGAGGTGTCGCCGAGGCCGAGGAACTCCAGCCCCGCCTCGGCGAGGATCGCGGCCGTGGCCGCGCCGAAGAAGCTCCCCACGATGAGGGAGGTCATGTTGGGCAGGATCTCCCGGAACACGATGCGCGGGGCGCTGTCGCCGGAGAACCGGGCGGCCTCGACGAAGTCGCGGGAGCGCAGCGACTGCGTCTGGGACCGCAGCACCCGCGCCCCCCAGGCCCAGCCGGTGATGACGATGACGGCGATGATGACGGTGATGCCGCCGTTCTGCAGGTACGCCGCGATGACGATCATGAACGGCAGACCCGGGATGACGAGGAACAGGTTGACGACGAACCCGATGACCTCGCTGACCCACCCGCGGGTGTAGCCCCAGGACAGCCCGACGAGGACGGCCACGGCGGTCGCCAGCACCCCGGCGGTGAAGCCGACGAGGACGCTGATGCGCGCTCCGTGGACGAGCTGGGACAGCACGTCCTCCCCGGCGGCCGTGGTGCCCAGCCAGTGCGCGGCACTGACGTCCTGGCTGCGCGGGAACGTGTTCGCCTTGGCGTCGTAGGGCGCCAGCAGCGGCCCCACGACGGCGAGGAGGAGGAAGAACCCCAGCAGGACGAGCCCGACCCGCGCCTTGCGGTCCGACCACAGCGTCGCGAGGACGCGGCCGGCGCTGCGCCAGGGGCTGGGGGCGTGCTGGACGTCGAGCTCGGTCGACGACGCGCTGGTTCGACTCGTGGTGCTCACGCCGCTCACCTCCGGGTCCGCGGGTCGAGGAGGCCGTAGAGCACGTCGACGAGGAAGTTCGCGACGAGCACGCTGACCGTGATCATGAGGAAGAGCGCCTGCATCAGCGGGTAGTCCTGACCGATGACGGCGTTGAAGAGGAGGTAGCCGATGCCGGGGTACCCGAACACCTGCTCCACGAGGACGGACCCGCCGACGACACCGCCGAGCGCGAGCCCGAACCCGGTGAGGTTCGGCAGGATCGCGTTGCGCGCCGCGTACCGCAGGGCGACGGTGCGTCCGCGCAGGCCGTTGGCCTCGGCGAAGGTCACGTAGTCGTCCCCGAGCGTGTTGATCATCGCGTTGCGCATTCCGAGGATCCAGCCGCCGAGGGAGGTCAGCAGGATCGTGATGGCCGGCAGGGCCGCGTGGGCCAGGGCGTCGCCGACGAAGCTCAGGCTGAGCCCCGGCGTCGTCGTGGCCGAGTAGGCCCCCGTCGTCGGGAACCAGTGCAGGACGTAGCCGAGGAAGAACAGCAGCAGCAGCGCCGTCCAGAAGTACGGGAACGTCGACAGGAAGCTGCCCGACAACGTCGGCAGGGCGTCCAGCCAGGTCCCGCGCTTCCACGCCGAGGCCACCCCGATGAGGGTGCCGAGGACGAACGCCAGGACGGTGACGAGGCCGACGAGCACCAGCGTGTACGGCAGGGCCTGGGAGACCATCGAGGAGACGGTCTGGGGGTAGAACGTGTACGAGACGCCGAAGTCGAGGGTCACGACCTGCTTGAGGTAGGAGCCGTACTGCGAGAGCAGGTTGCCGCCCGGGACGCCGAGCTGGGCCTCGATGGCGGCGCGGGTGGCGTCGCTCACGGGGCCGTTCTGCGACAGCTTCGCGACGGCGGCGTCGGCCGGCGTCCCCGGCATGAGCCGCGGCAGGACGAAGTTCACGGTGACGGCGGCCCACAGGGTGAGCACGAAGAGGCCGAGCCGGCCGAGCAGGTAGCGACCCGGGAACGAGCCCCGGCCGGTCCGCACGGCGGGTGGTCCGGCGACGGTGGGGTCTGCCGCACTGTTGACGACGGTCATGCCGCACCTCCGGCGAGCTTGAGCCGCGTGAAGATCCCCAGCGGCGCCGAGTCGTAGTTCTGCGGGGCCATGTAGGGGTCCTCCGCCGTGGGCCAGCCGACGAACTTCTCGTCGTTGTACAGACCCCAGAGCCCGCCGTAGTACATGCCGATGACGGGCAGCTTGTCGTAGACCTGCTGCTGCAGTCCCCGCGCCGCGGCGAGCTGGCGCGCGGGGTCGGTGCTGGACTTGAACCGGGTGAGCAGGGCGTCGACCTCGGGGTCGGAGAACCGCTCGTAGTTCGCCTGCGTGGACGTCCCGACGTCGACGAGGAACTCGCTGGACATGAGGTCGTTGAACGCGCGGAACACGTCCCCGCCCCCCATGCCGCCGAGGGCGACCTGGAACTCCCCGTTGGCGATGGCGGACTGGTAGCCCGCCGGTTGCGGCAGCTGGAGCTTGACCTCGATGCCGAGACGGCCGAGCTGTTCGACGACCTCCTGCGCGGCGCGGGTCCAGTCGGTGTAGCCGTTGGCGGAGGTGAGGGCGAAGGAGAACTGCTTGCCCTGCGCGTCGACGAGCTTGCCGTCCTGCTGGGTGTACCCGGCCTTCGCGAACGAGGCCAGGGCCGCGGCGGTGTCCTGCCCGACCATGCCCTGGTCGGGGATGTCGGGGTTCAGCCAGTCCTGCTGGTTGGGCAGCATGAGACCCGTCTGACCGGCCGGCTGCATGTAGCCCTCGCTGGCCACCTCCGCGATGCGCCCGCGGTCCAGGGCGAGCGACAGCCCGCGCCGGACGTCGACGTCACCGAAGGGGGCGACCGTGTGGTTGGGCAGCAGCGCGATGATCCCGCCCGGCGGGAACCACCAGCGGTTGTGCGGGCTGGCCGCGCCCCACGTCCCCTTGACGTCGGAGATGAAGGAGTAGCTCCAGTCGTACCCGCGGGTGACGGTGTCGAGCTGGCTGTTCGTCGCCGGCAGGACGAGGTGCTGGATCTCGACGCTGTCGGCCTGCCAGTACCGGGGGTTCTTGTCCATCGAGTACTGCAGGGAGCTGTAGTTCCCCAGCACGAAGGGGCCCGTGCCGACGGGGTGCTCGTCCTGGAACGTGCCGGGGTCGGCGACCGTGGACCAGGTGTGCCGCGGCACGACGTACGTGACCCCGATGACCGCGAGCGCCGGCACGTCGTCGGACTGCAACCGGCAGACGACGCGGTCGCCGTCGGCCTCGACGGAGGCGAGGTGCTGCCAGACCCCCTTGGCGTCGAGGGCGGGCACCTTCTTCAGCAGTTCCAGGGTGAAGACGACGTCGTCGGCGGTGAAGGGTTCCCCGTCGCTCCAGTCCGCCTCGCGCACCGTGAAGACGATGGTCCGCGCGTCGGGCAGTTCCCAGGACTGCGCGAGCCACGGGATCTGCTCGCCGTCGAGGGGGTTGACGAGGACGAGGGGTTCGTAGATCCACTTCGACGCCGTCCGGTTGTTCACCAGGAACGGGTTGAAGACGCGGTTGAAGAGGGGGTTCCCCTTGTCCGCGTTGATGAGCATGGTGTCCTTCCCGATCGTCGGATCGGGTTGGCTGCGCACTTGCACGCTGCATCCGCTCAGTCCGGTCCCCACGAGGGCGGCTCCTGCGCCGAGCCCCGCGAGCACCCCCCGGCGGCTGAGCGCCGGTTCCTGCCGAAGCGTCATCGCTCGACCTCCACGTTCGTCGTGGAGGCCTAGCGTATGCGCTTACATCCTGGTGTCAACCGGAGGGCAGCTCTCCCGGAGCAGGACCTCGACCGGCAGCCGGGCCGACAGCAGCGGCGCGCCCGGGTCGCTGAGGCGGTCGACGACGGCGCGCACGGCCGCGCGGCCGAGCTCGGCCATCGGCTGGGCCACCGTGGTGAGCGGCGGTTCGGTGAACCGTCCGACGTCCAGGCCGTCGAACCCCGTGACGTAGACGTCGTCGGGGACGCGCAGCCCCCGGCGTCGCAGGGCGTCGAGGGCGCCGAGGGCCGACTGGTCGTTGGCGCAGACGAGGGCCCGCGGGACGCGCTGCGCGAGCAGGTCGGTCACGGCCCGGTCCGCGGTGTCGCGCCGGAAGTCGCCCCGCACGTGCGGGACCGCCGACCGGTCCACCCCGGCCGCGTCGAGCGCCGCGAACAGGCCCCGCTGCCGTTCGGCGTCGTCGGGCGAGTCCGCCGGTCCCGCCACGTAGACGACGCTGCCGGGATCGCGGACCCCCAGGCCCTGGACGACGTGCGTGACGAGGGCCTGCATGCCCGCCGCGTTGTCGACGCTCACGTGGTCGAGGCCGTCGGGGGGTTCGGCCCCCGTGCGGGCGGCGTCGGCCAGGAGGACGACGGGCAGCCGGCGGGCGACGTGGGTCAGGAGGTCGTCGGAGACCGTGCGCGCCAGGACGGCCAGGCCGTCGACGCGGCCGGCGATGTCGTTGACGATGACGTCGCGGGCCGGACCCCGCCCCGCGGCCACCATGAGCGCGAACCCACGACGCCAGGCCTCGACCTCGGCGCCGCGCAGCACCTCGTCGAAGTAGAGGTTCGGGCTGTGCGGAGCCGCACCCCGCCGCCGGTCGTCGACGACCCGCACCCCGCCACCGGGGTCCGGAGCGGGCCGGTCCTGCTCCTCGAGCGCGTCGTGGCCGGGGAAGCAGAGGCCGATGACCCCGGTCTTGCGGCCCGCGAGCGCCCGGGCGTTGCCGGACGGGACGTACCCGAGGTCGCGGACGGCGTCCAGGACGCGGGCGCGGGTGGCCTCGCGGACGGCGTCGGGGGTGCGCAGGACCCGGGAGACCGTCGCGATCGACACGCTCGCGCGGTCGGCCACGTCGTAGACGGTGGGGGTCCTGTCCTCGTCCGCGCTCGCCCCGCGCGACGGGTGGCGGGCCATGCCACGCCTCCTGCTCTGCTCCGGCACCGGATGGGTCCGCCGATGCTACGACGCCCCCACCCCTGGGCGGAAAACACTCTTTCCGCCCTCCCGGGGCCGGCGGATTCAAGCGGTCCCTGCAACACCGTCGTGGTCGTAGGGCCTGGACAGTAGCTCGTTCAAAGCCTCAGCCGGTGTCTTCCAGTCCAGGGTC
>NZ_JBFBND010000045.1:0-34588 GCF_040702905.1 Kineococcus sp. NPDC059986
GACCACCGCGCAGAACCTGCGCGCGGTGTGCCGCAGCCACCACCGGTTCAAGACCCAGTACGTGTTCGAGGACCGGCGCCGACGTCAGGTCCGCGGCCCGGTCCCGGACGACCCGCCCCCGTTCTGAGCGATCAGCCGGCGAGCCGTCGCACGCCGACGCCCTGGCGTGTCGTCACCAGTTCCGCCCGGCCGCCGCCGACGACGGTGACTGCCGCGAACCCGCCACGCACGGAACGCGCCGACAGCACGGGACGCACCTCACCGACGCGGCAGTCGTCGCCGAACTCCACCTCCAGGCGGCTGCCCGGGGCGAGCGCCGCCGTCCCGTCGACGGACAGGGGTGCGTGCCGCCCGCCGACGGCGACGCGGAGCACCGTGCCGGCGGCCTGCTCGTACCCTCCGCCCGCCCGGACGTCGGAGACGAGTTCCAGGGTGCCCCCGCGCAGGTCGACGTCCCCACGGCCCAGCGCCGTGGCCGAACCCGCGACGAGGGTTCCCGCCTCGACGCGGACACCGCCGCGGAAGGAGTTCCGACCCGTCAGGGTGAGCCGTCCGGAACCGCACTTGACGAGGCCACCGGAACCGTCCACGTCGTTGCGCCAGACGTCGGTCGCGGAGAAACCACCGGCGGCGGCGTCCATCGTCACCTCGACGGTCCGGTCGAAGCGTCCGTAGCCGTCCGCGGCGTCGAACAGGTTCAACCTCCCCCAGAGTTCCGGGCCGTCGAGGACCGGGTACCCCGCCGGCAGGGCGGTGGTGCGCAGGACCTCGCGGCGTTGCCCCGCGTCGAGGTAGGGGTGGCGGGTCTCCAGCAGCACCTCGGCGCCCTGCGGGACGACCATCGCCCGCCGGGGTCCGGTGCGCGGGAACCCCAGGGTCAGCTGGTCCAGCACCTGCGCGCGCACCGCGTCGCGGTCGGACGCGGTGAGTTCCACGAGTCCGGTGGCGTCGGTGCCGGTGGCGTCCTCGAACCAGGCGAGCGCCGTCGCCCTGGCGGCGTTCTTCAGCGCCGTGTTCGCGGGGTCGGCCAGGGTCGCGGCCGCCAGGGCGGTGGCCAGCACGCGCCCGCCCAGGACGTCCAGCGGGGAGTGCATGCCCGCGACGATCCGCAGGTGCGAGCGGTCCAGGGCCCGGGCGACGAGGGCCTGGTAGCGCTCAGGCACCGCGTGGGCGTACGCGAGGGCGGCGAGGTGGAACGCGTTGGTGTGCCCGCTGGGGAAACCCCCGTCGGACTCCGGCGTCGTCGACCGCTGGCGCAGCAACGTGGGGACGACGATCACGTCGGAGCGGTACTCCGGGTACCCGAGCGCGTCCGTGCGGCCCGTGGGCTGCACGGTGCTGTCGGGGGACAGGCGCCACGGCCGCGGGTACTGGTAGGCGGCCTTGCTGGGGTTTCCGGAGGCGAACGTCCCGCGGACGGTCTGCACGAGGCGGACGACGTCGCCGAGCGGCGAGTCGGTCGAACCCGCGCCGGTCGCGGCCCCCGCGGCTGCTCCGTCGGGGACCTCGTCCTCGACCTTCGTGGGCGGGGTGGTCGCCGGCGCCTGCGTGATGCTCGTGACGGCGAGGCTGCCGTCGAGGTACGCCTGGGTCAGCGGGCCGAGGCCCGCGATGAGCGCGTAGCTCTGGTCCTGCCGGTCGGCGATGAACGCGTCCGCCGCCTGCGCGGGAGTTCGGGAGGCGGTGGTCCGGGCGCAGTACCGGACGTTGCGGCGCAGCACGCCCTGGTCCAGGACGCGACCGGTGTCCCACGTCGGACCGGTCTGCCAGAGCAGGCTCATCCCCGACAGGATCCGGACCGCTGCGTTCGTGTCGGCCGTCGTGTTCGCGGGAACGTTCGTGCGGTAGCTGTCGACGAACGCGGTCGTCGTGGTGGTCGACGGCGGCGCGGCCTGGGCCGTGCGGGCGGGAGCGAGGAGGGCGACGGGGGTGGCGAGCCCGACGGCGAGCAGGCTGCGACGGGTGGGAGCGGCGGCGGACACGGGGCCTCCGGGGCTGGTGGCGGGTGCACGGGATCGCGCGGGGCGCGTCGGCGCTCGACCACGGGCCGCGCTGCCGACGGCGCGATGGTAAGCGGTTTCCGACGCGGACGACAAGGGTTGCGTCGCGCGGGCGTGGCTCAGCGCCGGGCGTGCAGGAGGAAGCGGCGTTCGGTGAACTCCAGTCGCGGCCACTCGTCCAGCGCCAGCAGCACGTCGGCGTGGCTCTCGACCGTGAAGTCCGCTGGGAGGTGCCAGGGAACCGTGCGCAGGAACGACAGGAGCGCCGCCCCGTCGGCGAAGGTGACCGGACCGCTCCACGACCTGGCGGCGTGCACGCGCAGACCCGCGTCCTCGGCCGCCCGCGCGGCGGCCTCCACCGTCACGTGCGGGAACGCCGGCCCCGCGCCGAACAGCCGGGTCAGCAGGGTTCCGCCGGGCCGACGTCGAACCGGCTGTCCGGGAACGGCAGGGGACCGCCGGCGGGGTCGTGCGCCGCCACCTCGACGCCCAACGGGGCGAGCGCTGCCTGGGCGACGGGTAGGTTCGTCGGCCACCCCTCGGTGGCGTGGGTGTCCGCGGGCAGCGTGTCCGCGAGGGTCAGCAGGAACTCCCCGCCGCCGGTGCCCAGGTCCAGCACGGACCTCGCTCCGCGCACCGCCTCCCGGGCGAGCGTCGGGTACGACCACGGCGGGTCCGAGCTCGTCACGACGTCGACGGCACCCGAGAACGACCACCCGGTCACCGGTTCGGCGAACCGCCGGGACCACTCCGCGAGCAGGGCGGCGGACACGTCGGGGGAGGGGGCCACGAGGTCCACCGTGCCGAGGGGCGGGGAGTTCGGGCAACTGGATTGGTGCGTGCGGGGCGGGGGGTCGACACTGCGGCCGTGTGGTGGCGTTGGTGGACGGCTCCGGCCTGGTGGCGGGTCCTGGAGTTCGCACTGCTGTACGGAGCGGTCTTCGTCATCGGGGCACTCCTCGAGGGGACGACGGGTGTGGGCGACGTCGTCGTTCCGGCTCTCGTCGGCGGTGCGGTCTTCGGTCTGGTCGTCGGGCCGGACCGGGCTCGCGCCCGGACCCACTTCGTCCGGGCCCTGCCTGCTGGGACGACACCGGAGCAGGTACGGGCTGCGGTCCGGGCCAGTCGTCGGGGGGCAGTGCCGTCCGACCCCGTCGTCCGCGTAGCGGCAACGGTCCTCCTGCGGCAGCGGGTCGACGCAGTGGTCGGCGGGCGGCGGGCGTCCCTCGTGGTCGGAATCTGCGGGACCGTCGCGGCTGTCGCGCTCGCCGTCAGTGCGCGACCCGTGTGGGTCGTTCTCGCACTGTTCTTCGCCTGGATGGTCGTCCAGGCGCTGCTCGGCCCCCGGCGCCTCGCCCGACGCCTGGCTGTCGTCACGGGCGACTGACGGATACCCGTCGCCGCCTCCCGTCCGCACCGTCGTCGCGAAGCTCCCGACCTACCGGCGCGTCGCGTCGACGGTCCCCACGTCAGGGCCGCTGTGGTGTGATCGGCGCGTGGACGCACAGGTGCTCGCCGTCGGTTCCTACACGGCCGCGACCGGCGGGCGCGGGCCCGGCCTCGCGCTCGTCGACCGGGACCCGGTGACGGGACGCCTCGGCCGGGTGGGGGCGACGGTCGACGTGCCGTCGCCGTCCTTCCTCGCCGCCGGCCCCGACGGGACGGTCCACGCCGCCCACGAGGTGGACGACGGGTTCGTGACGTCGTGGCGCGTGGCCGGCGGGGTCTGGCAACGGCGAGGCGAGGCGCCCAGCGGTGGGTCCTCCCCGTGCCACCTGACGGTGGTGCCCGGGTTCGTGCTCGCCGCGAACTACGGCGGTGGGGTCGGTGTCGTCGCCGTGGTGGACGGCGCGGTGTCGGGCCTGTCGCAGACGCTGCGCGGCAACGGGTCCGGTCCTGACACCGAGCGGCAGGGGGCCTCGCACCCGCACTCCACGACGGTCCTGCCCGGCGGGCGGGTGGCGGTCCTGGACCTGGGCACGGACGAGGTCCGCGTCCACGACGTCACGCCGGACGGGCTGTCCGCCGACCCCGTGCAGGTGCTGCCCCTGACCCCAGGCACGGGCCCGCGGCACGGCGCGCTCGTGCCGGGTCCGGACGGCGACCGGTTCGTCGTCGCGGGCGAGCTCGACGCCACGCTGACCACCCTGGTCGTCCGCGACGGCCTGCTCCACGACCCGGTCCGCCATCCCGCGCTCGCGGTGCCCGTTCCCGAGCGGGTGTACCCCTCGGAGGTCTGCCGCACCCCGTGGGGGCTGGTCGTCGCGAACCGCCGCGCGGAGGTGCTCACGCTGCACGAGGTCGTCGACGGGGTGGCCCGCCCCGTGCGGGACGTGGCGATCGGCGCGGTGAACCCGCGCCACGTCGTGGCCGTCGGCCGCCACGTCTACGTCGCCGCGCAGGACTCCGACCAGCTCGTCCACCTCGCCCTGGACGACGACCTCACCGTCGTGGACCGTTCGGTGGTCGAGCTGGGCTCGCCCTCCTGCGTGCTGCCCCTGCCGTGAGCGGGGAGGGCGGCCGGGCGCGCCTGGTCAGCAGCGACGTCCGGGAGCACAACCGCGCCCTCGTCCTGCAGCACCTCGACGCCGCCGGGCCGACGGCGCGTGCGGAGCTCGCTGAGGTGACGGGGCTGGCCAAGAGCGCCGTCACGGTCCTCGTCGCCGACCTGGTCGCCGAGGGCCTCGTCCGCGACGCGGCCGGGGGCCCGGACCGCTCCCGCGCCGGCCGGCCCACCCAGCCGCTGGAGCTCGACGGGTCCGGGTGGGCGGTCGTCACCGTCCAGGTCCTGCTCGACGAGCGGCGCTGGCTCGTCACCGACCTCGCCGGCCGCGTGCTGGGCGAGGGGGCCGAGCAGGCCCGCACCCCACCGGCGGACCCGGAGGCCGTTGCCGCGGGGGTGGCCGGGCTCGCCGGCCGGCTCGCCGCCGACCTGCGCCGCTCGCGCACCCGCGCCGTCGCCCTCCAGGTCGTCGCGCCCGGACCCGTGCTGCGGGGGGACCGGACGGTGTACCGCGCCGTGGACCTCGGGTGGGACGCACCCGTGCACCTGCGCGACCTCGTCACCGCCGCCCTGCCGGCCCGGTCGCGGCTCCCGGTCGCGGTGCTCAACGACGCCGACTGCGCCACGTGGGCCGAGTTCTCCGCGCTGCGCGCGGAACCGGGCCGTGAGGACCTGCGGGACCTCGTGTACGTCAAGTCCGACACCGGGATCGGTGGGGGAGCGGTCGTCGGGGGACGTCTGCTCACGGGGTCGCACGGCACCGCCTTCGAACCCGGACACCTCGTCGTCCGCACCGACGGGCCCGCCTGCGCGTGTGGTCGGCGGGGGTGCCTCGCCGTCCTCGCCGGACCGGAGGCCCTGCTGGCCGCGACCGGCCTCGGGTCGCAGGCGTCCCGGGACGGCCTGTCCGCGGCCACGGCTGAACTGCTGCGGCGCCACCGCGCCGGCGACGCCCGCGTCGTGGCGGCCGTGCGCGAGGCCGTCCGCTGGGTCGGCGTGGGCCTCGACCTCGCCGTCATCGCGGTCGACCCCGCCGTGGTCGTCCTCGACGGTGGGGTGCTGCTGGCGGTCCTGGAGGAGTCCGGCGGTGCCTTCGCGGCGTTGGGTCCCGGGCTCGACGTCGAGGTGCGCACGGCCGCCCGGCCGGGGACCGCGGCCCTGCACGGGGCGTCGTCGCTGGCCCGGTCCCGCCTCCTCGCGTCGTCAGGAACGCTGACGAAGTCCACATAGTTCAGGGGTTGAACTTAGGGGTCGGATGGTGCTCCACTGGTTCCGGCCGGGTCCCACGTCCACCGGCCGTCCTGAGAGCTCGAGGAGGAGTTCCGGTGCCCGACGACGTCCCACCCCTGACCCCTGCCCCGTCCGGTCCCCTCACGTCCGTGCCGTCGCTCGCCGCGGTCGACCTGGACGACCGTGCCCCTTCGGTGCCGCCGATGGACGCGGCCCGGAGGCGGACGCTGCTCGGTTCGCTCCTGGCGGTGAACCTCTTCCTGTTCGCGACGTATGCGGGGGTCATCGTCATCCTGCTGCCCGCGCAGGTCGCCGAGCTGGACCCCGCCCACAAGGCCGAGAACCTCGCCGTCGTCACCGGGATCTCGGCGCTGTTCACCCTGTTCGCCCAGCCGATCGCCGGCGCGCTGTCGGACCGGACGCGCTCCCGGTTCGGCCGCCGGGCGCCGTGGATCGTCGCGGGGGGTGTTGCTGGTGGGTTGCTGACGATCGCGTTGCAGTTCGCCGCCTCCCTGTTCTGGATCACCCTCGTGTGGGTCGTCGCCCAGGTCGCCCTGAACGCGTTGCAGGGACCGCTCACCGCGGTCATCGCCGACCGCGTCGAGGACCGCCGCCGCGCCACGGCCGCCGCGTTCGCCGGGGTCGGCACCGCCGTGGGGGCCACCGTCGGGGTCGTGCTCGCCGGCCGCCTGCTCGGGCACCTCGGCCTGGGGTACCTGGCCTTCGGCGTGCTCGTCGCCGTCGTCGCCGTGCTGTTCACGGTCCTCAACCGCGACCGGCACCCGTTCGGCGGCCCGCGGGACCCGTTCTCCCTCGGGCGTTTCGTCAAGGGTTTCTGGGTGAGCCCTCGGCGGCACCCGGACTTCGCCTGGGCCTTCGCCGGACGCTTCGCGATGATCCTCGGCTACCAGGCCGTCGCGAGCTACCAGCTCTACATCCTCACCGACTACGTCCACCTCGCCCCCGCCGACGCCGGGGCCACGGCGGGAACCCTGTCGATCTGCTCCATGGTCACCACGGTGGCGGGAACCCTCGTCTTCGGCCGGCTCTCCGACCGGCTCGGCCGCCGCAAGGTGTTCGTGTTCGTCGCGACCCTCGTCATGGGGGCCGGGGTCGCGATCCCGCTCGTCGCACCCACCGTGGCGGGGATGGTCCTGTACTCCCTCGTCGTCGGGATCGGTTACGGCGCCTACGTCGCCGTCGACGTGGCCCTCATGGTCGACGTCCTGCCGTCCACCGGGGACGCCGCTCGCGACCTCGGGGTCCTCAACGTCGCGACGAACATCCCGCAGGCCCTCACCGGGGTCATCGCGGCCACCCTGCTCGCGCTGTTCCACGGCGACTACGCGGCGATCTTCGTCTGGTCCGCCGTCGCCGTCCTCGCCTCGTCGTTGTTCGTCCTGCCCATCCGTTCCGTGCGTTGACACTCCCGAGGAGCACCGTGAGCACCAGCACCACCCTCCCGACGACCGCCACCGGTCCTCTCGCCGAGCTCACGACGGGTTCCGTCCGCGGTCTGCAGCGCGCGGACCACGCCGCGTTCCTCGGCATCCCGTTCGCGGCCCCGCCCGTCGGACCCGACCGCTTCGCGGCGCCCCGACCGCACGAGGCGTGGTCGGGGGTGCGACCCGCCGTGGACCACGGAGCCACCCCGCAACGCCGCCCGTTCGGTCTCGTCACGACGATCCCGGAACCCTCGATCCCGGGCGACAGCACCCTGAACGTCGACGTGTTCACCCCGGCCCCCGGTGACCGCCGCGCGCGGTTGCCGGTGTTCGTCTGGATCCACGGCGGAGGCTACTTCGCCGGGTCGCCCGCGAGCCCCTGGTACGACGGCCGCTCCTTCGCCCGCGACGGTGTCGTCACCGTCACGGTCTCCTACCGGCTGGGTTTCGACGGGTTCGGCTGGATCGACGGAGCCCCCCTGAACCGCGGTCTGCTCGACCAGGTCGCGGCCCTGCACTGGGTCCGGGAGAACATCGCGGCGTTCGGCGGGAACCCGGGCGACGTGACCATCGCCGGCCAGTCCGCCGGTGGGGGCAGTGTCCTGGCCCTGCTGAGTTCCCCCCTGGCCACAGGGCTGTTCCACCGGGTCGTCTGCCACTCCGGTGCGGCGACGGCCCTGTCCGTGGAGGAGGCCCGCGCCGCGGGGACCCGGTACGCCGACGCGCTCGGCGTGGGGACCGGTCTGGCGGACTGGCGGGCCGTCCCCGAGGAGAGGATCACCGAGACCGAACGGGAGTTCAACGTGGTCCCGGGGCGCCCGGCGCTCATCGGCGGGTCGGGCGCACCGGACCTGGCGGGGGCGATCGCCACCGCCCGCGCGGGCCGCTCGGCCGCCGCGACCATGGCCTTCGTCCCCGTCCTGGACGGCGAGGTCCTCACGCAGGACGTCGAGACGGCGCTGGCCGGCGGTCACGCCGCCGACGTCGACCTCGTCCTGGGCACCGCTCGCAACGAGTTCGCCTTCGCCCTCGACGTCGCGCCGGGGGAGGTCGAGGCCGTGCTCCGCGGAGCGGGGGTCGACGACGCCGGGATCGCCCGGCACCGCGCCGAGCTCGACCGCGTCGGGGAACGGTTCGCCGCGAGCCAGGTGCTCGCGCGTGCCGGGTTCCGCGCCGCGCTCGTCCGGACCGCGGCGGCCCGCGTCCGTGGCGGGGCGGGAGAACGCACGTGGGCCTTCGACTTCGCCGCGCGTTCCGGCGTGGACGGTGTCGCGGCGCACTGCCACGACCTGCCCTACGCCTTCGACGTGCTCGACGCCCCCGGCGTGACCGAGGTCCTCGGGCAGCACCCGGACAAGGGCCTCGCCCGGCGGATGCACGCGGACTGGGTCGGGTTCACCCGGTCCGGGTGGATGCCCTGGCCGACGGTGGCCGACGTGCCGCTCGGGGCGCAGCGCTACGGCGACGGGACGGGTTTCGACGCCGACGCGCACCTGCTCGACGCCCAGGTCGCCGGCCTCTGACACGATCCCCGCGTGGACGACGTGGAGCGGTTGACCGGCGGCGGGGTCAACGAGGTCGTCCGCGTCGGCGGCACGGTCCGGCGCCCGACGGGCCCGCACAGCCCGCGCGTCCACGACGTCCTGCGTCGCCTCGCCCCCCTCGACGGGGTTCCGCGCGTGCACGGCGTGGACGGGGACCGGGAGGTCCTCGACTTCCTCCCGGGGAACGTTCCGGGTGCCCTCGTCGGCGCCGCCGCGTCGGAGTCCGCCCTCGGGTCCGCCGCACGGTTCCTGCGCCGCTTCCACGACGCGACCGCCCTGTTCGCGGCGGACCTGCCCCACGACGGGTGGATGTTCCCGGCCGGTGACCCCGTCGAGGTCGTCGTCCACGGCGACTACGCGCCCTACAACTGCGTGCTCGAGGGGGAGCGCGTCGTCGGTCTCGTCGACTTCGACACGGCGCGGCCGGGCCCGCGGATCGTCGACGTCGCCACCGGGGCGTACCGCTGGGTCCCGCTGTCGGCCGCGTGCCCCGAGGAGTTCTCGCCGGAGCCGGCCGAGCAGGCCCGTCGCCTCGCGGCCTTCTGTGCCGCCTACGGTCTCGACGCCGCCGGCCGTGCCGTTCTGCTCGACGCGGTCGTGGCGGAACTGGTGCGGCTCGTGGAGTTCCTGCGGGCGCAGGCGGCCGCCGGGTCCGCCGCGTTCGCCGCGCACGTCGCCGAGGGCCACGACCAGCACTACCTGGCCGACGTCGACCACGTGGCCCGGCACCGGTCGCTGTTCCAGGACGCGCTGGACGGCTGATCCCCCAAATCCCCCCGCGACGTTCGCGGACCTGCTCAGATGGAGCGCGGTCGCGGGGGCGGCCGAGGATCCGGGGGGTTCACACCGTGCGTGCGTTGAGGTCGACGCTGGGCGTCGCCGTGCTGTCCAGCTGTCTGTTCGCCGTACCCGTCGCGATGGCAGGCCCGGCGTCCGCGCAGGACCGACCCGGGCCGCTGCTCGCGTACACCGGAGTGTCCGCGGACCGCGCCGACGGCCTCGACGTCGTCGACACCGGGACCGGCCGGCAGTGGCGCGTTGCGGACGGGCTGACCCACGACGCGAGCTGGTCCCCGGACGGGACCCGCATTGCCTGGATCGCCTACGGCGCAGACGACCTCGGCCACGTCCAGGTCGCGGCCGCGGACGGGTCCGGCCCCACCCCGGTCGACGGCGGCACCGGAGATTCCCGCTCCCTGGCGTGGAGTCCCGACGGGACGCTGGCGTGGTTCCACCGCTCCGCGTGGTCGCCCACCGACTGCTCCGCCGCGGACCGGTTGCGGCGCCCCGACCTCGTCCTGCGCGGGGTCGACGGCACGACCCGGACGCTCGGCACCGTCGCCCCCACGGCCGACGACCTCACGTTCTCCCCGGACGGGACGACCGCGGTCTGGCGCGAACGCGGGAGCGACGTGTGCGCCGTCACCGGTAGCACCCTCGTCGTGGCGGACGTCGCCACCGGCACCCGGACGGTCGTGCCCGGTGCCGAGGACACCACCGGGCTGTCGTTCTCGCCGGACTCCTCGACCGTTGCGTTGCAGCGGGCCACGGCCGACGGCGGTGACGTCGTGCTCGTCGACGTGCCCACCCGCACGGCCCGGCAGGTCCGTACGCCCGAGGCGGGGGAGAGCTACCCCGTGTTCGTCGGGGACGGCACCGACCTCGCCCTGGTCCGCACGACGCCGACGGACCGCACGCTCAGCGTCGTCGACCGGTCCGGAGTTCCCGTGCGGGACCTGGCCGAGCCGCCCGAGTTCGTCGAGTCCCTCCTCGCTTCCGGCGACCGCACCGCAGTCCTCGTGGCGGGTCGTTCGCTGCCGTCGGCCGACGGGGCCGTCCAGGACACGCAGGTCTGGCGTCAGCCGCTCGACGGTTCCGCCGCCACGGCCCTCGCCGGCAACGGGCGTGCCGCCACCTTCGAGGCCGCCGTCGCGTCCTGGCCGAGCGACGCCCCACACCTGGACCGGCGGCTGCGGCCCCGTCGGTGAGGGTGTGATGGACCAGGGCCGGGCGGACGTTCCGCACCAGCAGGTCGGCGGGTTCGCGTGGTGGCAGCAGGGCTCCTGACCGGTGTCGCACTGCTGGCTGCGGCGTGCTCTGACGGTGCCGACGGCCACCCGCCGACGCCGTCGACGACCACGACCGGTCCTCGGGCCGAGGACCACGCAGTGGAGATCGCTGAGTTCGCGAGTGCGGCGCGAGCAGCACTACCCGCCCGGACGGACGTGGTGTCCTCCTCCACCGGGATCGTCACCGGCGCGGACACCCCCGTCTCAACCGTGTGCTCGGCGCAGGAAGAGACGTCGCAGGCCACGTTCGAGGTGACGACCGACGACGAACGCTTGGACGTCGACGTGGTCCCCGCTGAGGGTGCCGTGGCGGTCCTCGGGTACGCCGTCACGAGAGCGGTCGGTCACCGACCCGCGCGCGACGGACGGCCATGCACCACGCGCACTTCGGCGCCGGTGCCACGTCACCGGCAGTCCAGGACCGCGCACAACGCGGGATGGCCTTGCACCCGCGCACCACGCGGGATGACCGTGCGCCGCGGGCGCACTGCGGGACGACGCGAGGTCACCACGCGAAACGTGTCCCACCGGGGAAGTGCTGCGTTGCAACCTGTCCAGAGCAGGTGGATTCGAGCGGTCGTCGCAGCACTGGGTGGGCTCTGTTCTGACACTGGCTTCTTGAGCACCTCAGTCGGCGTGAGGCAGTCGTGCCGCTTGCGGGGACGGCCGTTGAGCTCAGCGGCGACGGTGTGCAGAAGCCGGGCCCCCACTTCGAGAGGTCACTTCCCCCGGGGAGGTACTGGCGCAGCAGTCCGTTGGTGTCCTCGTTGCTGCCCCGCTGTCAGGGCGAGTGCGGGTCTCAGAAGGAGATGTCCAGCCCTGTGGCTTGCGCGATCAGCCGGTGGTGGGTCATCTGCAGTGGAGTCCATCAGAGTGGTGTGCGACCACTCGCTGACGGGCGTGGCGGACACGTAGGAGGCGGCCACCGCGTGATGCTTCGAAGGACCTCCCACAGTGCCTTTGAGGGAGACCAACACGATGACCGCCAACCCCGTGATGGACCCTGCCCACCTGCTGGACGAGCACCTCGCTCAGGCCAGCCCAGACCTCATGCGCACGATGCTGCGCTCGTTCACCGACACCCTCCTGTCCGCCGACGCTGACGCCGTCTGCGGTGCCGAGCACGGGGCGTCGAGCCCGGAGCGGGTCAACAAACGCAACGGGTACCGCCAACGCCCCTTCGACACCCGCGTCGGGACGATCGACGTCGACATGACGGGGCCATCCCCAAGCTGCCATCAGGCACGTACTTCCCCGACTGGCCGCTGGAGCGACGCCGCCGCGCCGAACGCGCCCTGACGACTGTCGTGGCGACCGCCTACCTGCTGGGGGTGTCCACCCGCCGCATGGAGAAGTTGGTGGAGACCCTCGGCATCACGGGGTTGTCGAAGTCGCAGGTCAGCGAGATGGCCGAAGACTTGGACGCACAAGTTGAAGCGTCCCGCACCCGGCCCCTGAACGCCGGGCCGTACACGTTCGTGGCCGCCGACGCGTTGGTGATGAAGGTCCGTGAGGACGGCCGCATCGTCGTGTAGTCGCCAACGTCCACGCGCTGCTGGCCGTCGGGGTGAACGCCGACGGGCACCGGGAGATCCTGGGCCCGCAGGTTTCCTCCGCCGAGGACGGGGCCGGCTGGTTGGGGTCCTTCCGTGACTTGACCGCCCGCGGCCAGTTCGGGGTGCGGCTGATGACCTCCGACGCCCACGCGGGCCTACTACGCGGCGAATCTCATGGCGGGGACGCCGAAGACGTCCTGGCCTGGAGCCACGAAGTGGAGGGTCCAAGACGTTGCTGCACAGCGTCCGGCATTGTGTACGACCAGCCCGACAAGGGGTCGGTCCACGCCCAGTTCGACCGCCTGCTGGACGCGGTGGAGGCGAAGTTGCCGAAGGTCTCCGCGCGCCTGGACACCGCCCGCGCCGACGTCTTGGCCTTCACCACCTTCCCGAAGGAGGGTTGGCGGCACGTCTGGGGCAACAACCCGCAGGAGCGGTTGAACCGGGAGATGCGCCGCCGCACCGACTCGGCGGAGTTGGCGGTGCGGGGGCTGCGGTGAGCGTCCACGTCGTCGTCGACGAGACGAAGGCCAGCGGGCTGCTGGTCGCCGCCGCGCGGGTACAGCCCCGCCGGCTGGCCCCGACCCGCACCCCGCTGCGCGGGCTGCTGCTGGCCCGGCAGGGGCGGCTGCACTTCACCAAGGAAGGCAAGGCCCGCCAAGGGCAGATCGCGGCGGCGTGTGCTGCACCGGGTGGTCGTCGACCTCTACGACGCCCGAGCCGTGACCGGTCAGCGGGCCGCGCGGCGTCTAGTGCTTGAGCGGCTGGTCGCCAACCTGGCCGCCGCCGGGGCGCAGCGGCTGGTGCTGGAGCAGGACGACTCCCTCATCACCAGCGACCGGCGCACTCTGCGCGCGGCAGTGCGGACTGCGGGGGTGGTCGATGAGCTGGTCCACGAGCACTTGCCGCCCCGCTCGGAACCGCTGTTGTGGATCGCCGATGCGGTGGCGTTGCGTGGTGCTGGATCCACGACAGCCTGTGGCAGGACCGGGTGCGTCCGATCACCGGGGAGGTCCAGCAGCTGCGCTGGTCCGTTCCGCGCCGGCGGCGGCGATGCAACGGGCCAGGGGGACAGCGAGTCGTGGTCGGGCTCAAGCGGGCCTGGACAGCGCGAAGCCCGGCTCACCCACCGTCCGCGTGCCGACGCGCAGGGACGTGATGACCGTGCGCGACGAGGACCCCCGAGTTGACGGTGCAGCGGACCTGCGGGATCCCGTCGGTCAGGTGGCCGACAGCAGCCGCTGACGCACTTGCTCGCGCAGTCGTGTCGGGAGGCGGGTCAGGGCGCTCATCGGGTGGGGGTGGCTGCACAGCAGCTCTGCCACCACCTCGGCCAGGACGTCGAGGGGGGCGGCGTCGGAGTAGACGAGGAACCCGTGGGTGCGTCCTGCCTCGTCGTCGGCGGCGAGTGTGTCTTGGGTCAAGGTCAGCCAGGGGTCGGGACTGGGGGGGAGTTCGTTACCCCACATGTCGCCGAGGAAACCGCGGACCGCCAATGCTCGGTTGGCCGGCGGGGCGCAGGGGACACCGCCAGTGCGTGGAGTGCTGGGTGAGGGCCACAAGTGGTCCAGCGTTGCGGCCGTGGGAGCACGTCGCGTGGCAAGCCCCTGAGTGCGTCCAGTGGCACGCGTCGCGCGCAAGGTCTGGGCTCGTTCGCGGATGAGTCGGGCGTGTTCTCTGGTCAGCCGGGCCCTGGTCCTGGTGACTGCCGCTGAGGATGGGCCGGCCGTGGTGCCGGCCTGGAGGCCTGCCGTGGCTGGGTAGCTGGTCACCGGGGCCGGTGCTGCCAGGGGGTTGGTGCACTGACACATGACAGCTCCGGAGGTGCGACCTGGGACGTCCTTCCCCCTGCGGAAGAACAGGTGGTTCGAGCTCGAGCTGTTTCCGACCCGGTTGGGCGAACACCGGGAGGAAGGCACCCGCCCATGGCTGAACGGCGTGCGGTGTCGGGCCGATGATCGGTGCCCTAGTCCCGATGGTGTACGGATGACAACCACCTACTACCCAGTCGACCTCACCCGAAACAACGCGGGTGGTGTCGTCGGCTGCTTTGGGCACGTGGTCGGGGGGGGGGATGTGCCGGGCCGTGAAGCCAGAACACGAACGCACGAGCAGTCCGGGCCCTGAACGGGGACGTCTACTCGGCGCCAGCGCGGTCGTTCGACACCCACAAAGACCGTTCGGTTGCAGGGGAGGGCCATGGCGTGTCACTCAGAGGCCGAGCAGGCTTCGGCGTCGAACAGACTCAGGCGCCGCAGGGGTTGTGTTGCCCGGAGTTGCTCCGTGGCGACGGTGTGCTTGCCGCCCAGCAACGAGTCCAGCTCCAGAGCATGCAGCAGCAGCTGCACCACGAACCGGGCCTCGGCCAGGACCAGCCACCCTCCGCGCCTGTCGGCGTAGCGGGCTGCACTGACGAAAGCCCCGATGGCAGCGCAGTCGGCGACCGAGACCCCGGACAGGTCCACGATCACTACCCTGGATCTGGCGACGGCACGGTCAACGCAGGCCTGCACCGTGTCGAGGTTGCTGACGTCCAACTCGCCGCGCAGCACCACAGTCGCGACGTCGGCGTTCAGGGTGGTGCGGGTGCTGAAGTTCATGCGTCCTCCTGCAGGAGCGCTCGCACGATGCCCGCTGTAGGACGTCACCGAGCATAGAGGTTCCGGCCACCGAGGGGGAAGGAGTGCCCGCGTCGGGCGCACGACCTAGGTCCCCGTACCAAGTCTCCTGGGCCTTCGGCCCGCGCCGGTCGTCATCGACGCGCTCCGCACCGACTGACTGTTCGCGCGCACACTGCTGGATGACCGGCACACCTAGGCGGCATGGGTTCTTGCCAGGGCATCGAGGTCGCAGGTGAGCTCTCGAAAAACTCGATCGCCGGGCCGGTGAGATCTCGGACGGGTTTGAAGCCGGCCGGGCGACGACCGCGCCGCCGTCGAAGTCGTGGTCGATCGACGGATCGTGTGGGAGGGCCGTGACCGTGACGTGGCGCGAGGCGAAGAGCCTTTCAGCTTCCACGTCAGCAGAGTGACCGCAGCGTCGTCAGCGCGTACGCGCTGACGACGCAGACCGTCTGGCGCAGGGGTGGTCGCACGGATCGGGTCGCGACGACACCGTCGGTCCGGGCCCGCCGCCGTAGGCGCGCTCTTCGACGGTCGCGACCAGTGCGGAGTGGTCCACGTGACCAGGGTGGCAGGACGGCAGCCGGTCCACCGCCTGTTCGGCGCCATCCGGACCGTCCGACCTCCGTCGCGTGCGGACGGGTACGAGCACACGTGCGACTAGGTCAAGGCAGGGGCACCACGGGCGATCCGTCCTCGTGCTGGTCAGGGTTCTGGCGCCGGTACTCCTCCAACGACAGTCCCTGGCGCTCAGCGCTGGCCCGGTCTTCCTCGTCGGCGTACTAGTTCCAGTCGTCGACGACGCGTTGGGTGAGCTTCGGCGTCACCACGCACAAGAAGAACCCTTCGGTGACCCCCGACGGTGGCTCGCAAGGTGGCTCGGTGGCGTAGTGCGAGGGGTCGAAGCAGCTCATCGACGTCGTGCTGACACCGTCCTGGACGGGCGATTCCTGGGTCACGCAGGTGCGGGTCGGCATGGACGTCGCCAGGGGACCGCTCGAGACCCACTCGTCGTCCGGTGGGGTCGGTGCAGGCGTCACCGAGGGTGCCGTCGCAGCCCCCGTCGGTGCGGCGGTCGGCGTCTCGGGCGACGCAGGGGTCGCGGACTGGCTGCCGCAGGCCGAGAGCACCAGACCCACGACCAGGGCTGCGACGGGCAGGACGAGGACGGGGCGCACCCGCCGAGCCTGCCAGCGGCCCGCTCACCAGCGGTCCGGACCGCGAGACGTCACCTGTCCGGCCCACCGAACGCCTCGGGCGGTGCGGTGCCGGTCACCTGACCGGTGACGGAGCGCCCGCCGCTCACCGCCAGCCGTAGAGGTCCCGCAGGAGCGCGATCTCGGCTCCGTGGTGGATGGCCTCCCGGTTGATGTGCAGGACGAGCTCGGCCACCGCGTGGTCCGCCCACCCCGGTTCGGCCGCCCCGACCGGGCGGGTCAGTGCCTCCGCGTCGAGACCGGCCACCCCGTCGCGCCAGGCCGCGTACGTCTCGTCGAGCTGGGCGAGGGCCGTCGCCGCGTCGCCGGGGTACTCGTGCGTCTCGTAGGCGAACGGCGGGCCGCCGAAGTGCGCGGCCACCCGCATCCCGAACACGCCGACGACGAGGTGCCCGATGCGCCAGGCGATCGTCGTGACCGGCGCCGGATCGGGTTCGGGGAACGCGAAGTCGATGGTGAAGGGACCAGCACCGGCCGTCACGGGCGCGGTCGAGGTGCCCCGCGGCCGGACGTTCCAGGCGCCCCGCGCGGGTTCCCAGCGGTACTCCTCGTCGGTGAGCCCCTCCAGGCGCGGGCGGAGCGCCGTGCGCCAGTGCCAGTCGAGCTGCTCGACGAGCTGTCGTCCCCAGTCCACCTGCCGTGCGTCTGCCATGCAGCGGACCGTAGTCGGCCTCGGGTCAGGCACCCGGACAGCTGGAGTCCGCGTCGTCACCGGCGCTCCGTCGCGCCCGGTGGTCGTGGGGCTGACATGCTCGCACCCGACGGAACCGAGGGAACGAGGGAGCACGTGGCCGAGGCTTGGGTCGACCTGGTGGACACCGCGCGGCTGACGGCGGTGGTCGACATCGGTGCCAACCCGATCGACGGCGACCCGCCCTACGGGCCGATGCTGCGCGACGGGTTGTGCACCGTCGTGGGTTTCGAACCGCAGCCCGAGGCCCTCGCCGAACTCCTCGCCGCCGCGGGGCCGAACGAGCGCTACCTCCCGCACGCCGTCGGGGACGGCGGGGAGCACGAGCTCAAGGTCACCTGGATGAACGGCATGACCAGCCTGCTCGAACCCGACGTCGAGCGGCTGTCCACCCTCAACGAGTTCGCACGGTACGGAGAGGTGCTGCAGCGCAGCACGATTGCCACGACCCGGCTCGACGACATCGCCGACCTCGGACCCCTGGACCTGCTGAAGATCGACGTGCAGGGTTCGGAGCTGACGATCTTCCGCAACGGCCGGACCACCCTGGCCGGGGCCGTCGCCGTCCACACGGAGATGTCGTTCGTCCCGCTGTACCGCGACCAGCCGCTCTTCGGCGAGGTCGACGCGGAACTGCGTGCCCAGGGTTTCGTCCTGCACACCTTCGCCGCGCTCAAGAAGTGGCCCATCGCGCCCGGTGTCCTGGACGGCAACATCTTCACGACCCACCAGCAGGCCATCGAGGCCGACGTCGCGTACGTCAAGGACTTCGCCCGGCTCGACGACCTCGACGCCGAACAGGTCAAGCACCTCGCGCTGCTCGCCCACCACGTCTACGGCTCCAGCGACCTCGCGGTGCGCTGCCTGGCCCACCTCGTCGACGGCGGTGTCGTGGACGCCGAGGTGCTCCCGGCCTACGGCGCGGCCACCGGGCACTCCGTCGCGACGAACGGCGTCCGCAGCGACCGCTGAAACCGAGGCCGCCGCCGGTGGTCCTCGCGCCCCCACAGGCGCTGCAGGTCCACGGCCACCGGCGGTTCGGCGCTGACCCCGGGCACCTGTAACACCTCGACGCCGGGGCCCGCGCGGTGCAGGTCCCGGGTGCGGCGGACCGTGAGGTGCGCGCCGGCGCCGGCGGGGGCGACCTCGGCGAGGTCCGCCAGCGTCGCGCCTGCGAGCACCACGGGGCGGTCCAGCCCGACGCGGTACCGGGCCCGGGCCAGGACCGCGGGTGGCGGGTCCCCCCGGTGGACGCGCGGGTCCTCCAGCGCCGCGAGCGCGGCCCCGTCGCGCAACCAGACCCCCGCGTCGGACCCCGCGAGCAGGGACCGGACGGCGGCCACGACGTCGGCCACCGGAACCCCGGTGTCGTCGAGGGTCACGACGACGTCGGGGTGCGTCCACACGAGCTGGTCCCCGCGGGTGGCGTGACCCGGGACGAACCGCGCGAGCGTCAGCCCTTCGACGTTGCGCGAGCGGCGGGCCTCGTCGTCGTCGGTGCGGCCGGCGAAGTCCGGGCCGTCGTGCCAGGCCACGGCCTCGCGCGCGTGCCGGAACGTCGCACCCCGCAGCCAGCAGCGGTGGGCGAACTCCCAGTCCTCCCCGCCGTAGGCGGCGAACTCCTCCTCGAAACCCCCGACCTGCTCGAACAGCGTCCGCGTCGTCGACAGCACGGCGGAGATGACGAACCGGTAGGCGTCGTCCCCGGCTGCGGCGAGGTCGTCCGTCCGGTCGTAGGCCTCCCGCAACCACGCCGGTTCGTCGAACTCCCGCGGCGCGTCCCCGCCGCCGGACAGCCACCACCGCAACGCCTCCGGGGTGGTCGTGGCGAGGTCGGCGTGCCGTCGCCGGCCGACGACGAGGTCCGCCCCGGCCGCCACCGCGCGGACGACGGCCGCGACGTACCCGGGTTCGGGGACGGTGTCGGAGTCCAGGAAGCACAGGACGTCCCCGCGGGCGGCGCGGGCGCCGAGGTTCCGGGCGGCGGCGGCGCGGAACCCCTCGTCGGGTTGGCGCAGCACCCGCACGGCGTAGGGGCGCCCGCCGGGGTCGGGCGCTTCGCGGGAGCCGTCGTCGGCGACGAGGACCTCCAGCCGGTCCAGGGGGTGCTCCTGGAGTTCGAGCGCGGCCAGCACGAGCGCGAGGTCGTGCGGCGCCTCGTAGTGCGGCATCACGACCGACACCAGCGGGGCGTTCACGCCGGAACCCCCGAGAGCACGCCGCGCAGCAGGTCGACGGTGTCGGCGACCGTCGGCCCGGGCACGGTCCCCGGAGTCGCCCAGGTGAGGTCCGGCTGCGCCCACGCGCGGGCGAGCGCCGCCCCCAGCCCGTCGGGTCCGTCGTAGACCCAAAGGGCCCCGGGGGTCCGGTCCTCGAGTTCGGTGACGTAGTCGCTGCGGGGGACGAGGGGCCGCCGGCCCGCACCCGTCCACGCGTTGATCGACCCCGACGCCGACAGGTGCTCGTGCGGGGCGACCGGCAGCACAGGTGACCGCAGCACCGCGGGCAGGTCGGCGTCCGGGACGTACCCGGTGACCTCGCACGTGCGGCCCACGGCCCGGGCCCGGGCCTGGAGCGCCGCGACGAGGTCCTCGTGCCCCTCGGACGGGCGCCCGACGGCCGTCAGACCCACCCCCGGCGGCAGCGCGTCGAGGGCGGCCAGGACCTGCTCGTGACCCTTCCCGGGGTAGAGGTAGCCGAGGACGGCGACGGTGCGCAGCGGCGCGGCCCGGTCCTCCGCGGGGGCGTGCGCGAGGTCGGGGACGGGCAGCGGCACGACGGTGCACGGGACGTCCGCCCCGCAGGCGCGCAGCAGGCGCTCCTCGTGGCGGCTGGCGACGACGACGTGCCGCGCGGCCTCCGCCACGCGTCGGTAGGCCAGGGAGCGGCGCGGCAGGTTCCGGGCTCCGTCGCTGGTCTGCGGCAGGTCGTGCAGGGAGACGACGAGGTCGCGCCCGGCGGCGAACTCGACGAGCACGTCGGCGGCCTCCTCCGGGGACCGGCCGAACAACCTGTCCGTGACGTGCGCGTGGACGACCCCGGCCGGGACCCCGCGCAGGGCCGTGGCCAGCCCGTCGACGCCCGGCTGGGCCGGGGTGCGGACGAGGACCGTGCCCGGGTCGTGGCGCAGCACCTCCCACTGGGCGAGGGCCGCGGCCGTGACGCCGTGCTCGGCGGGACCCACCGCCAGCTGGACGAGGGACCGGCCCGTCGTCGGCACGCCGCTCACGCGGCCAGCTCCGCCGCGGCCTCGGCGTGCCGTGCCAGCCCGGCCTCGGCGACACCCGGGTGCTCGGCGTACCAGCGCAGCTGCGCCGCACGGACCTCGGCGTCGCCCGTGGGACGGCCGTGCACGAGCCAGTCGGTCCGCCCCGGCCCGGGCGTCCCCAACGCGGCGAGGACGGCGGGCAGGACCGGCGCGTGGACGCTGTCGAGCAGCGTCCGTCCGGGGTCGGGCACGTCCGCGGGCAGGCCCAGGGCGGCCAGGACCCGACCGGCCAGACCACGCAGCACGACGTTGCCGGGGTGGTTCACGGTCTGGGTGGCGCCCGCGCCCGCCGCCTCGAAGAGGTCGACGACGGGCAGGGCGTCGTGCCGGTCCCCGCGGCTGCGAAGTTCGCGGGCGGACAGGTCGCGCACGGCCCGCACGGCACGTGGCGACGGCACCTCCGGCAGTTCCGGACGTCCTGCGGCCACCGTCAGCGTGCGCAGGTCGTGGTACGGCACGACGGGGGGTTCGCCGGCCTCGGGGGAACGGACGATCACCTGGAACGGGTGCAACGCAGCCCACCGCAGCACCGGGACCACGACGAGCCGCGGCCGGCGGGGTGCCCGCGCGAGCAGTTCGGCCGTCCCGAGCGGCAGGTCGCGGTACCCGTCGCGCACGGGCTGGGAGACGACCACGTCCGTCGCGTCGAGGACGTGCTGCAGCCGGGGCAGGTCCTGCGCCGTGAGTTCGTGGACGGGTGGGACGCGGACGGTCCGCACGGGGGTGTTCCCGTCGCCGGCCAGCAGCACGCGCAGCGACTCGGCCTGGCAGTTGCCGTGGACGAGGACCAGGGGGCGGTCGTCCCGCTCCAGCGGCAGGAGGCCGTGGAAGTGGGCGTAGTGCTGCTGCCGTCCGGTCACAGCCGCACCCTAGGCGCGCTCGGACGGGTTCACCGGCTGAGCCAGCGCACGCGGAGGGGGCCGGGACGTGCTTGCATCTGCGGGTGCCCCGTTCCACGCCGACCCCGACCGCCGCCTCCGCGCGCCGGCTCACGGTCGCCGTGCTGGGTCCCAGCCGCTTCCCCGTCGCCGAACCGTACGTCGGGGGACTGGAGTCCTTCGTCGGCGGTCTCGTCGAGGCCCTGCGCGCCCGGGGGCACCGGGTCCTGCTGTTCGCCGCGGCCGGCTCCACGGGCGCCCAGCCCGAGGTCCTCGCCGGTGGCGGGTGGGAACCGGACGAGCTGTCCCGGCAGGACCCGTCCATGCCCGCCGCGGCGTTCCTGCGCGAGCACCAGGCCCACCTCGCGGTCCTCAACGCCCTGCGCACCACCTACGCCGGTGAGGTCGACGTGGTGCACAACAACTCCCTGCACCACCTGCCCCTGACCCTGGCGACGACGCTGCCCTTCCCGACGGTCACGACCCTGCACACACCCCCGACGCCCTGGCTGACCGCGGCGCTCGCGGCCGGGGGTTCCTCGCACGCGTTCACGGCCGTCAGCCGGTTCACGGCGCGGCAGTGGGCTCCGTGGGTGAGTTCGGCCGACGTCGTGCACAACGGCGTCGACCCCGCCCGCTGGTCCCTCGGTCCCGGCGGGGGTGGCCTGCTGTGGTTCGGTCGCCTGGTCCCGGAGAAGGCGCCGCACCTGGCCATGGACGCCGCGGCGAGGGCCGGTCACCACCTCGACCTCGTCGGCCCGGCGCTGGACGAGGAGTACTTCGCGACGCAGATCGCACCCCGGCTGGGCCGGGACGCGACGTGGCACGGCCACCTCGGCGGCCGGGACCTGGCGGCCGCCGTGGGGCGCGCCGCCGCCGTCCTCGTCACCCCGGTGTGGGACGAACCGTTCGGGCTCGTGGCGGCCGAGGCGGCCATGTGCGGGACACCGGTCGTCGCGTTCGACCGCGGCGGCATCAGCGAAGTGCTGCGCTCCAACGTGGGTGACCCCGCCGGGGTCGTCGTGCGCGCCGACGACGTCGCGGCGATGGCGGCCGCGGTGCCTGCCGCGCTGGCCCTCGACCGCGCCGCGGTGCGGGCCGCCGCGCTGTCCCACCTGTCCGCGCAGACCATGGTCACCCGCTACGAGACGGTGCTGCGGGCCGCCGCCGCCGGGGTTCCCGTCGGACTGCCGGGCCGGTCCGTCACCGCCGTCCAGGACCGCGTCGCGGCGTCGTAGTCGACGAGACCGGCGGCGCGGAACTGCTCGAGCCAGCCGGTCATGGGCCACCAGCCCCAGCGGCGGTGGAAGACGGCGCCGTTGCGCAGGATGGCCTCGAGGTGCTGGGCCGGGGGGTTCTGCGTCGGGTGGTGCTGGTGGAACGCGTCGGCGCCGCCGACCCAGAACAGCGCTCCCCCGAGGTCGCGGACGGTCGCGGCGACGTCGGTGTCCTCCCCGCCGTAGCCGCGGAACTCCTCGCAGAAACCCCCGAACCGCGCCCAGTCCTGCGCGGTGACGGCGAACGACAGCGACCAGAACAGCCACCACTGCTCCGCCGTCGCCCGCAGCACCTCCCCGGGGGCCGGCACCGGACGGGCGGCGTGGGGGGCCGCCGCACCGGGCAGCGCGGCGAGGTCGCCCGCGTCGCGGACCCGGACGTGCGGCGGGAGGTAGGCGACCGGTCCGCAGAGCAACCGCGGGCCGGGGACGTCGCGCACGGTCACGGCCGCCGCCTCGTAGGCCGTGAGCAGTCCGGGGGCGGGCACGCAGTCGACGTCGAGGAGGACGAGCAGTTCGGCGCCCAGGTCCGTGGCGGTCCCGGCCGCCGCGTTCCGGGCGGCCGCCAGCGGCAGTTCGCCGTCCGGTCCGACGGGAACCTCCAGGAGCACCCGACGGGTGCCGGGGGGTGCGGGAACCGTCTCGAGGACGTCCCCCACGGCGGGGTCGCCCATGGCCACGACGACGTGCCAGGCCGGCGGGTGGTGCGACCGGGCCAGCCCGAGCAACTGGCCGCGCAGGTGCTCGTGGCGGCCGGCGACGATCGTCAGCACCGCGGTCCGCGACGGGTTCACGCGGGCACCCCGGCCCGGTCGACCGCGGCGTCGAGGAACGCCGCGGCCCGTTCTGCCCCGTCACCGGGCGCCCACCGGCGCCACGGTTCCGCACCGACGGCCCGGGCCCGCTCCAGCAGGTCCGGCCAGCGGTCCGGCGCCGGCCAGGCGTCGACGGCGACGAGACCCTCGGCGCGCAGGAGTTCGGTGCGGCGCAACTGCTCGGCGAACGGCCGTTCCTGCGCCACGACCACCGCCGCGCGCCGGGCCGCGGCGACCTCCGCGACGGCGTTGTGCCCGCCGTGCACGACGACGACCTCAGCCCGTTGCAGGGCGTCCCAGACGTCCTCTCCCGCAGCCTCTCCGAGCGCGGAACCCGGAACCCGGAACTCCCACGTCCACCCCGGTGTGGCGGCCCTCGCGGCGCGGAACTGCTCGTCGCTCACGTCCCGGCCCCCGCTGCCCCACAGCACCAGCACGGTGCCGGGGCGCGTCGAGGACGGCGAGGAGGGCAGGCCGTCGAAGCGGGAGAACGCCCCGACGTGCACGACGGGGGTTCCGGCGGCACCGGGGCGGGCGGGTGGACCGGGCCACGGGGCCAGGAGAGCCTCGGCGAGGTCGCGTCCGAGCCGGTGCGCGGGGTCGTGCCGGTCGCCCAGCATCGCGGCGACCACGACGGGAACCCCGCACAGCCGCACGAGCGCGGTCACCTCCACCGAGACGTCGGTGACGAACAGGCGGGGCCGGTGCTGCGCGATCCAGGCGGTGATCGTGGCGTTGCGGTCCTGCAGCCCGGGGTGGTGCTGGGGAACCCAGTGCAGCCGGCCGCCGGCCGTCGCGGACGGGCGGTCGACGGGTGGGGTGTCGTCGGGTTCCAGCTCGACCCAGCCGCCGCTGAAACCCGGCGGTCGGGGCGCCGAGCTGAACGCCGTCACGGGCGTCCGCAGGTGGCGGGTGACGGCGACGAGGCGCTGCAGGTGCCCGGCGCCCTGGTGGTGGACGTACCAGCCGATCACACCGGCACCCCCACCCGGTAGAGCGCGCGGTGGGCGATGGCGACGGCGAGGCGTTGCGCCCGCCGTTCCTGCACCGTCGCCGCCGACCCGGGGACGCCGGCGAAGGCGCGCCGCAGCGCGTCCGCGACCGCGACGGGGTCGGTGAGGTCGGCCTGGACGAGCGGTTGCTGCTCGTGCAGGAAACCCACGCGGTCGGCGAGCACGACGGTGCCGAGGTCGTGGCACAGTTCCAGCCAGCCGGAGTGCGTCCCGTGGGAGTAGGCCAGGACCGAGACGTCCAGCGCCCGCAGGTAGTCCGCGAGCTCGGCGTCGTCGAACCGGTCGCGGACGTGGAGTTCCACGTTCCCCTCGTCCTGGGCGACCAGGAGCCACTGCGCGAGTTCCCCGTCGTAGCGCGGGAACCCCGGGTCCAGGGCTTCGGAGTGCACGTCGACGCGGACGGTGGTCGGGGTTCCCGAGGCGGTCACCGCCTGCGCGGCGGTGGCGAGCGCCCGCAGCACCGGCACCGCGCGCAGGTTGGCCCGCAGGCTCTTCAGGTGCACCCCGACGACGTGGGGGGAACGGGTCGGGTGGGGGACCCCCACCTCCTCCAGCGGGGCCACGTGCGGGTGCGGGACGACGGTGGGACGGCGGCCCCACCGGGAGTGCACCTCGGCCGCCGCGCCCGGGGTGAGCGTCACGAGGACGTCGGCAGCCGGCACCAGGACGTCCAGGAGCGCCAGGTAGGCCTCCTGCGTGCGCAGGTGCGGGTTCTGCAGGTCGTGCACCGTCAGGACGAGGGTCCGGCCCGTGGTGCGCAGCGCCCGCACGAGGTCGTCGAGCTGGTCGACGGTGCGGCCCTCGAACCCGAAGTGCAGGTGCAGCGCGTCGAACTCCGCGGCGTGGTCGAGCACCCACCGGGCCTCGAGGGCGCGGGAGGAGTGCCAGCCGGGTCCGGACGGGGTCCCGTCGTCGACGACGACGACCCCGGGGACGCGGTCGTCCTGCAGGTGGTCGACGTACCCGTGGGCGCGGGGCACGTGCACGACGCGGACGGGTGGGGACACGAGGTCGGACGCGGGGTCGGACGCGGGGTCGGACACGGAAGAGCTCCCGGAGCGGACGGTGGTGCGGCGGAGGCACGGCCCGCTGCTGGAGCCGTTCCGGGGGTGGGTCAGGGTACCGGGCGGTGCAGGACCATGAGGGTGAGGTCGTCGGTGGGACCGTCACCCACGTGGCGGGCCACGGCCCGCAGCACGGCGTCGGCCACCTCGTCGGCGCGGGCGGACGCCCTGTCGGGCAGCGCGTCGAGGGCGGCCAGCAGGCGTTCGTCTCCGAACAGGTCGTGGTCCGGGGCGGCTGCCTCGGTCACGCCGTCGGTGTAGAGGACCAGGTGGTCACCGGGCCGCAGGTCCACCGGGCAACCCTGGACGTCCGGGTCCGGGAAGGGGCCGAGGAGCATGCCGGGGTTCCCGACGAAACGGCTCGGCGCCGACGGTGTCACGACCACCGGACAGGGGTGCCCCGCCAGCGCGACGTCGCCGGTGACCGGGACCCGCAGGTCGTCCGTGGACCCGGTGAACTGCACGGCGGCGACGGTCGCGAAGCGGTCACCGAGCGTGTCAAGCACGGCGAGGCCCACCTGCCGCAGCACCTCCGCCGGACCGGGGACGACGCCCGCGACCCCGCGCACGGCCCAACGCAGGGCGGCCGTCGTGGCGGCCGCCTGCGGCCCGCGACCGGAGACGTCACCGATGACGGCCAGGGTTCCGCCGCAGGGCAGCTGCAGGAGGTCGTAGAAGTCGCCGCTGACCTCGCCCCGACTGCCGTCGGCCCGTGTGGCGGGCTGGTACCGCACGGCGACGTCGAGACCGGGCACGTCCGGGAGCCGGTCGGGCACGAGCTGACGCTGGAGGTGGTCGGCGAGTTCCTCCCGTTCGGTCTCCACCGCGGTGCGGGCGGCCTGAGCCTGTTCGCGTGCGGTGACGTCCTGCTGGACCGCGACGTAGTAGCGGACGGTCCCGTCCTCCTCCGGCAGCGGCGAGAGCGCGAGCTCGTTGCAGAACACCGAGCCGTCGCGACGACGGTTGGGGATCAGCACCGTTCCACCGGTGCGGTTGTCGACCAGGGACCGGATCTGGGCGGCCGGCGTACGCACGTCGTAACCGCGTTCCGCGAGGCCGTCCTGGAGGAAGCGGCAGTTCCGGCCCACCGTCTCCGCGGCGTCGTACCCCGTCGTGCGGGTGAACGCATCGTTCACCCAGACCACGGGTTCGTCCGGAAGGCTCACGTCGGCGACGCACACCGCCTGCTCGGCCGCCCGGAGGGCTGCGACGAGGAGACGGTCCAGACCCCCCGGTGCGGGGGAAACAGCGGGCCCCCGCCCCTGGTGGGCGGGGGCCTGGGCCCGACTCACTTGTCGTCGAGCGCGTCCTTGGCCTTCTCGGTCTCCTGGCGAGCGGCGCCCATGGCCTGGTCCTTCTTGCCCTGGGCGATCTGCTCCTGGTCACCGGTGCGCTTCCCGACGGCTTCCTCAGCCTTGCCGACGGTCTGCTGGACGGCGTTCTTGGCCTTGTCAACGAGGGACATGCCCACTCCTGTTCGTCGGTGGTGCCGTGGACCGGCACACGTCAACCGTAGGAAGGGGTGGGGCGGTCCGCACCCCGAGATCCCGGGCCCGGGCCCTCGGGACGGGAAACATCGGGCGCGGACGGGTGTTGCTCCGGGGGTGGGGCGGCCCGGACGGGCCGTCGCTCCCGAACCCCAGGAGGCAACGATGTCCGATCCGCAGTGGCGTGTCGTGGTGGCGGCCGACGAGGCCGGCGTCTCGTACAAGGAGGCGATCAAGGCCGACCTGCTGAAGGACCCCCGCGTCAAGGAGGTCATCGACGTCGGTGTGGGCTCCGACGCCGACAAGACGGCCTACCCGCACGTGGCCGTCGCCGGCGCCCGCACGATCGCCGCCGGGAAGGCCGACCGCGGGATCTTCGTCTGCGGCACGGGCATGGGGGTGGCCATCGCGGCGAACAAGGTGCCGGGCATCCGCGCCTCGGTCGCGCACGACTCCTTCTCGGTCGAGCGCCTGGTCCTGTCGAACGACGGGCAGGTCCTGACCCTGGGCGAACGGGTCATCGGCAAGGAGCTGGCGCGGCGGTTGGCCAAGGAGTTCCTCGGCTACGTCTTCGACACCTCCAGCGCCTCGGCGGCCAAGGTCGACGCGATCACCGGCTACGAGACCGCGGCGACCGACGGGGAGACCTCCGCGTCGTCCTGCTGAGCGGGTCCGCTCACTCGTCGACCGCCACCCCTGCCCGCCGTGCGGGATGACAGGATGCGCCCAGGACGGGCGCGAGGAGGCGGGCGTGAGTGGGGTTCGGGAACTGCTGCTCGGCGTCGACGTCGGCACCGGGAGCAGCAAGGGTGTCCTGACGACGCTCGACGGGCAGGTCCTCGCGCGGGCGTCGCGACGCCACCGCACCGACCACCCCCGTCCGGGGTACGTCGAGCACGACGCGGACGCCGTCTGGTGGGGGGACTTCTGCGCCATCGCGCGCGAGCTCACCGACCGGGCGGCCGATCCCGCTGACGTCGTGCACGGGCGGGTCGTCGCGGTCGGGACGAGCGGGATCGGGCCCACCGTGCTGCTCGCCGACGAGCACGGAGCGCCGTTGCGTCCCGCGGTGCTCTACGGCGTGGACACCCGTTCCGTGGCCGAGGCCGTCGAACTCGAGGAGCGCTACGGCGCGCAGGACCTGTTGCAGCGCTGCGGGTCCCGCATGTCCACGCAGGCCGCCGGCGGGAAGCTGGAGTGGTTGCGGCGGCACGAACCGGACGTGTTCGCCCGCGCCCGGTACTTCTTCATGTCGAACTCCTACCTCGCGTTCCGGCTGACGGGGGAGTACGTCCTCGACCAGCACTCGGCGAGCCAGTCCACCCCCCTGTACGACCGGCACGCCGGCGCGTGGATCGAGGACCGCTGCGACGAGATCGCCAAGGGTCTGCCGATGCCGCGGCTGGTGTGGCCGTCCGAACGCGTGGGGACGGTGACGGCCGGGGCGTCCGCGGCGACGGGGATCCCCGTCGGGACACCGGTCGCCGCGGGGACGTGCGACGCGTGGGCCGAGGCGGAGAGCGTCGACGTGGGACGACCGGGCGACGTCATGGTCATGTACGGCTCCACGACGTTCTTCATCGCCGTCACCGACGGTCCGCGCGTGCACCCCTCGCTGTGGGGGACGGCGGGTGTCCGGCCCGGCCAGAGCACGCTGGCTGCGGGGATGGCCAGTTCCGGCAGCGCCGTGGAGTGGTGGCGGGAGACGATCGGCTCCCCGGACGTGGGGGAGCTGGTCGCCGAGGCGGCCGCCGCGCCCCCCGGGTCCAACGGTCTGGTGGCCCTGCCCTACTTCGCGGGTGAGCGCACGCCCTTCGCCGACGCCGACGCCCGCGGGGCGCTGCTCGGGCTGACCCTGCGGACGACCCGCGGCGAGGTCGACCGCGCCCTGCTCGAGGCCACCGCCTTCGGCGTGCGGCACAACCTCGAGGAGATGCGCGCGGCGGGCGTCGACATACGCCGCGTCGTGGCGGTGGGCGGGGGGACCGGGTCGGCGTTGTGGCCCCAGATCGTCACCGACGTGACGGGCCTGCGGCAGGAACTGCCGGCCGAGCGCATCGGTGCCTCCCTGGGGGACGCGAAGTTCGCCGCCGTCGCCCTGGGAGCCGTCGACGTGGACACCACCTGGAACAGCGTCGAGGCGACCACCGAACCCGACCCCGCCGCCGCCGAGGTGTACGCCGAGCTGTACCCGGCCTACCGCGCCCTGCACGAGGCCACCGCGACCCTGCAGCACCAGCTGTCCGCGCTGGAGCGCCGCACCCGCACCTGAGTCTCGCGTCAGGCCTCGTGTCACAGGCCCAGCAGCCGCTCGGTGAGCACCCCCTCGTCGATGCGGGTGCTCCGGCCGTCCCGCAGGACCACCTCGCCGTCGACGAGCACGGTGTCGACGACCCGGGGGGACCCGGTCGTCAGCAGGGCGGCGCCGGGTTCGGTGACGGGCAGGCACCCGAAGTCCCGGTCGAACCGCACGAGGACGAGGTCGGCCGGCGTCCCGACGGTCACCCCGCCGCCCGGCCGCCGGGGCAGACCCAGCGCCGCGCCCGCGCCGTCGACGGCCATCGCCACGACGTCGCCGAAACCCAGTGCGTCGGCCCGGCGGTGCAGGGCGCGCTGCAGGTAGGCGGTGAGGCGCAGGGTCTCCAGCATGTCCTGGCGGTCGTTCGACGCCGCCCCGTCGACCCCGAGCCCGACCGGGACCCCGGCCGCCCGCAGGTCGAGCACGGGCGCGACCCCCGACCCGAGGCGCATGTTCGAGATCGGGTTGTGCGAGACCGCCGCACCCGTCGCGGCGAGGGTGGCGATGTCCGCCGGGCCCAGTGCGACGCCGTGCACGGTGAGCGTCCGGTCGTCGAGGAAACCCTCCGCCGCCAGGTACTCGACGGCACCCACGCCCGCGTGCTCGCGGCACATGTCGTCGTCGGTCGTCGTCTCCAGCAGGTGGATCGACGTCGTCATGCCGTGCTCGCGGGCGAACTCGTGCACCGCGCGCAGGCCCGCGGGTGTCAGGCTGCGGGGGTTCGGCACGGCCAGTCCCACGGTCGTCCGGGAACCGGCGGTGCGGCTCACGAGCCGCTGCACGTGCTCGAAGACCGTGTCGAGCGGCTGCACGAGCCGGGGGTCGAAACCCCAGCGGCGGGTGGCGTCGACGCGGTCGGCGACCCCGCGCCCCAGAGTCGCGCGGACACCGACGTCCTCCAGCGCCCGGACGACCGCGTCGTGCACCTCCTCCGACGGGTGGGGCCACATGTGCTCGACGAGGGTCGTCGAACCGCTGCGCAGGCCGTCGAGGGCGCCGGCGACGGCGGCGAGGTACGCCGTGCGCGGGGTCAGCGCCGCCATGTGCTCGCCGACGCTCAGCAACCACGCCAGCAGCGGCTGGCCCTCACCCACGCCGCGGCAGGTCGCCTGCTGCAGGTGCGTGTGGGTGTTGACGAAACCCGGGAGCAGGTGGCCCCCGGTGCCGTCCAGGCCCGGTGTGCCCGGGACGTGGTCGCGCACCTGCACCACCGTGCCGTCGCGCAGCAGGACGTCCTGGTGCTCCGCCCACCGCTCACCCGTCCAGACGGTGACGTCGACGACGGCGGTGGGGGGCGGGGAGGCGGGGGAGGGCTCGAGTTTCACGGAACCGACTGTCGTGGCCCGGTGGATCGACCACAAGACGCGGTCACGACATGCAACACGATGTTCACACGGCCGTTCTTGCGGACGGTTGCATGCAGCGGGGAGGGTGGTGCCATGACGACGCCCCCGCCCATGACCGAACTGCAGCGCGAGTCCCGGATGGGGGGTGTCGGCGTCGAGACCGACCGGGAGATCCCGCAGGTCGACCTGAGCGACTTCGAGGCCCGGCGCGGTGAGATCACGGAGGCGCTGTGGACCGCCGCGACGGAGGTGGGGTTCTTCCAGGTCGTCAACCACGGCATCGACGCCGCGACGGTGGACCGCGCCTTCGCGTTCGCGCGGGAGTTCTTCGACCTGCCGGCCGAGGTGAAGGGCACCCTGCCGCTGGAGAGGGCCAAGAACGCCGGGTGGGAGTCCGGCACGCAGGTGCGGCCGTCGGTGGGAACTCCGGACCGCAAGGAGTCCTACCAGATGACGCGACCGCACATGGCGGCCCTCTACCCTAGCGAGGAGCAGTTGCCCGGTTTCGCGGAGTTCATGGACTCCTTCGAACGGCGCTGCTGGGAACTCGCGATGCGCGTGCTGTCCTGCTTCGCCGACCGGCTCGGGTTCGACCGCGACTTCTTCGCCCGCGCCCACGACCCGGAGTCGGACACCTACCAGTCGACCCTGCGGATCCTGCACTACCCCGCCCTGCCGCCGGGGGTCGCGGCGGACCCGGGGGTGTGGCGAGCCGGTGCGCACACCGACTTCGACTGCCTGACGCTGCTGTTCCAGCGCACCGGTCAGGGCGGTCTGCAGGTCTGTCCCGGACGGGACCTCGACGCTCCGGAGTGGACGTCCGTCGTCCCCTCCGACGACGCCATCACGTGCAACATCGGTGACATGCTGATGCGGTGGAGCGACGACCAGTTGCTGTCGAACTTCCACCGGGTGCGGATGCCCGGACGGGGGGAGTACACCGGGCCCCGCTACAGCATGCCGTTCTTCGCGCAGGCCAACCGCGAGGTGCTCATCGAGACCCCGCAGGGCACCTACCCGCCCATCACGGCCGCCGACTACCTCGCCGAGCGGATCCGCGCGAACTACGGCACGCCGAAGGGCTGACCGCGTGAGCTCGGCGGAACTGCTCGGTGACACGGTCTACGCGGACCTGCTCGAACGCGTCGTCGACGGGAGGTTGCCGCCCGGGACGGTGCTCAGCGTCGCCGCCCTCGCGGTCGAGCTCGGCGTCAGCCGCAGCCCGGTGCGCGAGTCCGTGCAGCGCCTCATCACCGAGGGGATCGCCGTGACCTCCGCGCACAGCGCGGCGCGGGTGGCGACGGTGGGGCCGTCCGAACTCGAGGAGGTCCTGCGCGTGCGCGAGGTCCTCGACGGGCTGGCCGCCGCGGAGGCCACGAACCGCGCCGACGCGGAGGGTGTCCGACGACTCGTCGAGGCCCTGGCAGAGCACGAGCGCACACTGGGCGACCCGCCGGACCCGGCGGTCGACGCCGCCCTCGACGTGCGTTTCCACGCCCTGCTGCGCCAGCTGTCCGGGAACGCCACGCTCGCCGACACGTTGCGGCGGTTGGAGGTCCGCGCCCACCTCTTCGGGGCCGGGTTGTGGACCGACCGGCGACACCGCGAACTGGCCGTCGCCGAGCACCGGCGCATCGTGGAGGCCGTCGAGGCCGGCGACGTGGAGGCCGCGCGCCGGAACGCCGCGGCCCACGTCGCCGCCCTGGCCGTCCGGCTGCGGCGCGCCACCCGCTGACCCGCCGGCCCGGCGGGCTGTCGCGGCTCAGGCGACGGGCGGAAGACCCCGCGCGAAGGCCTGGGCGGCCAGCAGTTCGCCGACCGGGTCCGCGGCGGCGTCGAGCTCCAGCAGGCGCACCCCGGCGGTCGGGGTCAGGGCCATGGCCTCGGCCCAGCCGGCCCAGTCCACCGCCCCCTGCCCCAGCGGACGCATGAAGCGGCGGTGCACCGCGTGGACGTCCTCGTCGAGGACGAGGTCGCTCGGGAACGGTCCCGCGGCGTCCTTCCAGTGCGAGACGAGGACCCGGTCGGCGAACTCGCGGGCGATCGCGACGGGATCCGTCCCGGACAGCGTGAGGTGCGCCGAGTCCGGGCACAGTCCGACGAGGGCGGGGTCCGTGAGCGCCATGAGGGTGCGCACGTCCTCGGCCTCGACGGTGATCGAGTGGGACTCGGTGTGCACGGCCAGGCGAACTCCCTGGTGCGCCAGAGCGGCCCCCACCGCGTCGCAGACGCGCGCCAGGTGCTCGAGGGCGGCGCGCCGTTCCTGCGCGGAGAGCGCGGGCACGGGGGCGTCGGGACCGCCGGCCAGCATCGGCGTCCCGAGGACCAGGACCTCACCCCCGGCGCGCTGCAGGAACGCGGCGTAGTCCGCCACCTCGGCGACGGCGACCTGCGGGTCGATCCCGCCCCAGTGGGTGCCGTTGAAGAACCCCGACAGGACCCGCACCCCGCGGGCCGAGAAGGCCTCCAGGACGCCGTCGACCGAACCGAACGCGGCGAGAGCGCTGTGGAAGTCCAGGGGCGGGAACGTGAGTTCGATGCCGGGGACACCCGCGGCGGCGAGCGCGTCCAGCATGCGCTCCCACATCCGGCGGGGGTTCTCGGCGCACCAGGCCACCATCTCCTCAGTGGTGTCCACCCCCCAGAAGCCAGGGTGGTAGAAGGTCACGAGGTCGACGCCGTAGGTCGGTCCGGAGGTGTTCTGGGGCATCTCCGCACCCTAGCCCCGGGTCGCGTCGGGGCCGCGTGAGCGCTGCTGCGGACGTACCTGGACGAGGCGGAAGCACGTGTGCTGCGGGCCGACCGCGAGCGGGCCGGGCCCTCACGCCGCCAGGAGCGCGGTCGCCGTCCCGGGGTCGGTGACGAGGTGGTTGAAGAACCCGCCCTTGGCGCCGGCCAGGACGCTCGGGACCTTGAGCGCGCCGTAGGCGACGGCGATGCGGTCCGGCACGCGGCGCAGGACGTCGAGCGGGATGGCGATGAGCCGGTCGGCGCCGTCGTAGGTGATCTCGACGCCGGCGGCGTCGTAGAACCGGGACGCCACGTCGCCCACCGAGTCCTTCAGCGGCGCCTCGCCGGTCGGGACGAACCCGGGGATGGAGGAGCGCTGCAGCGGCGGGGCGCCGACGCCCATCACGGCGCACCGCGCCGTCTCCCAGAGGTTCGCGAACCGCTTGAACTCCGGGTCGGCCACCAGGCTGCGGCGCAGGGCGCGCCCCGGGAAGGCGGGGGCGTAGAGGAACCGGGGGGTGCCGCCGACACCGACGGCGATCCGCCGGCAGATCTCGTTCGTCTGGTACCAGGGTTCGGGTTCGTCCTGCCCGCCGACCATGGGGGCGACGACGACCGGGGGCAACGTCGGCAGTTCCCGCTGCGCGAGGTCGTAGACGGTGCGGCCCGAGGAGACGAGCAGGACGTCGCCCTCGCGCAACCCCACACCCGCGAGGACGCGCGCGAGGACGGGCGAGACGGCCTCGGCCAGGTGGGCGCTGCTCGTCGGGGCGGTGAGCCAGACGGCCGTCAGACCCAGGGCGTCGCGCACCCGCGTGGCCAGGTCGTCGGGGTCGTCCTGGGGCAGGGGCAGGACCTCGATGCGGACGAGTCCCCGGTCGCGGGCCTCCTGGAGCAGGCGGCTCACCGTCGCGCGGGAGGTGCCGAGCCGCTCCGCGATCTCCGCCTGGGTGGCGTCCTGCAGGTAGTACAACGTCGCCGCCGTGTGCGCGAGGGCGAGCGGGAACCGGCCGTCACCTTTGGCCACCTTGGCACCTCCTGGTCCGGATCACCGTACTGGGCGGACGTGCCGCCCGGGGGCAGGTCTCCTGTGTGTCAGCTGAACAGGTGTGCTGGACATGTGTGCAGAGTCGCCGTACGGTCGGAGCCGACCGACGATGGTCCCGACGGTGTCGGGCGGACCTGCGAAGGAGCAGAACATGACGGGCACGATGCAGGCGGTCGTGGTGCACGGCCCCGAGGACTACCGGCTGGAGCAGATCCCGATGCCGCAAGCCGGCCCCGGTGAGGCGTTGCTGAAGGTCGAGGCGGTGGGGATCTGCGCCAGTGACCTGAAGTGCTACCACGGGGCGGCGAAGTTCTGGGGGGACGAGAACCGGCCGGCGTGGGCGGAGACGGACACGGTGCCGGGTCACGAGTTCACGGGTCGGATCGAGCAGCTCGACGAGGAGGCGTCCCGGCGCTGGGGCGTGCAGGTCGGTGACCGCATCGTCGCCGAGCAGATCGTGCCGTGCTGGGAGTGCCGGTACTGCAAC
>NZ_JBFBND010000046.1:0-34322 GCF_040702905.1 Kineococcus sp. NPDC059986
GAGGTGAACTCTGACCTCACGATGCAGGCCTTGACTGCCTGACTGCACGGAGCATCACGCGGCGAACGTCGTACACCACCTCTGAGGACTTGACCCCGAACACACGCCATGACCGACATCACGGCCCACCACGGACTGTTCGAGGGCACGAAGCTGCACGTCGACGACACCCTCGTCGGGTTCTCGACGGGGTCCTGATCGAGTTCCTGGCCTCCTGACGGGTTCGGCCGACTGCGGCTGATCCTCCACTGTGGCCGCACGACGTCCCAGCCGGGGCATCGGAACCCGACTCTCGTGAGGTACGTCCCCACAGCCGGGGTTCGGAGCCACTCGGACGACACCACCACGTCGCGTCGGTCGAGTTCGCAGTCGGAACGGGTGGGGGTCCCGTCCTCGACCGGAGGTGCCCCGAAGGACGGATGGACCACCTCGGTGACGGCCTCGACAACCGCACAGTGCAGTGCTCGTGAGGACGCCGACTCGTGAAGGACCTGACCGCAGAGAGAGGTGATGACATGGCCACCGCCTACCAACGACTGCGTCAGGAGATCTGCAGCGTTCTGCGAGAACCCGTCGCCTGGGTTTCGCACGCCCACGTGACCGGCAACCCGCTTCTCGTGCCTTGGTGGTCGCTCATGCCGAGGGACCAGCGGGATCCTCGGCAAGGTGATGAGTCTCGACCAGCCCGCTGTCGACCAACCGGGTGGACCCGTGCGTCCGTCGTGCTGGCGCTGACGCCGGGGCACGTCGTCGTCTTCTCCAGAGCCGGCGACGGTTCACCGCTGGCGCACACGTCGGTGGAGCGCCTCCCACTCGCGCAGGTGCGTGCGGTGGGCGCCGGCACCTCAGGGCCGTGGACGTCTGCGGCCGGGTGCAGTGGTTCTGCCTCCGAGCGCACGAACCGTCGGCTCGCGGGTTCCTCACCCAGCCGCAGACGTACCGCACACGGTGACCGGCGGGCGATCGGGCGTCCCCTCCTGCGGCCCTCCCTCCGCCGGGGGCTCGCACTGGGCGCACGGCGCCCGCTCCGCGGCGGCTGCGCGGGTAGGTCCACACCGCGGACGAGCTCATCCCCCGGCTCCCCGTGGCGGACAGGTGGATGGTTCCCCTCTCAGCGCATCCCACGGTACGGATTCCTGCCCATCGGACCGATCCTTCGCTCCGTCGGCACCGAATGAGGGGCGCGGGAGCACCGCGGCAGCCCGAAGAAGTGGGCCTGTACCCGACACGCTCAGGAAGACCTACCGATGTCCCAGCCACGAGTGGATGCCACCAAGATCCGCGACCACGTCCACCGACTGGCCCAGCAGCACCCGCCCGTGGATCTGGCCAGCGCGGACTACACCGTCCACGACCCCAGCACGGTCCGCGCTCGCTTCGGACACGTCATGGACTACATGGCCCGAGTGGAGCTGGAGGTCGAACGCAACGTCTTGGAGCTGGCCGTCCTGCTGCCCGGCGTCAGCCAGACCGACCGCACGTTCTACGCCGACGTGTGGGGCCCGCAGGAGGCGCACCACGGCATCCTGCTGGACACCCTGGGCCAGCACCTGGGCCTGCCACCTGTCACCGCCAACACCGGCGAGGTCCCGGCCCGGGTGCGCGTCCTGGGCGCCTTGGCCCACCTCCCGGTGGTCCACGAGGTCATCCGGTTGCTGTACTACCTGACCGGTGCAGCCACGGAGAAGTCGGCGATGCTGGCCTACCAGGCCATGGGCGACGGGCTGGCGGAGATGGGCGAGGAACCGACCAGGAAGACGGTCATCGACGCCATCAAGGTCCAGGAACCCGGCCACTTCGCGTTCTACCGCCTCTCAGCTGCGGAGATGGTCCAGTCCGGCGCCATCGCCGGCTGGCAGCTGCACCTGGCCCGTTTGCTGCGATCGCGCCGCTACGGACTGGTGGGGGCCGGCACCCGCGAGCAGCGCACCGGCTTCGGCGGGGTCATCGTCGAACTCGGCCTGGACCAGCAGCTGGAACGCAACGTGCGCGACATCTCCAGTTTGGAGACCCAGCTGCTCTGGGCGCACCGGCAGGGCTTGCAGGTCCCGGCCTACGCCTTGGCCGCCTTCCGGGAGGCCGCTCAGACGTACCGGGCGCGACTCGAGGGTGCTGCTGCTGCCGCGTGATGGGGGCGGGACCGACGCGGGCGTCAACCTCGTGCACCTGGCCGGGCCCGGTTCCCCAGAGAGCGTGGAGCACGCTCACGCCGCGGCGACCCCCTCGAGATCGCCGTGCAGGCGGCGGGTGCTGTACCACGCGATGTCGTCCGTGACGGCCTGCTCGACGTCGTCCAGAACGCGCCACGGCCCGTCCCGCCCGGGTAGCAGCGGGCGACGCGAGCTGCCCACCGGGGTCAGAGCTCCAGCCGCTGCGGCGCGTGCCGGACGGGTTCGCGGTAGAGCGGGTACAGCTCCCCCACCGTCGCGTCCGCGACGTCGACGTCGAACCACGCGGGCCCGCCGACGCGTTCCCGCGCGGCGTCGGTCAGCAGGACCGGCCGGCGCGACCCCGACGACGGCCCCAGGCCGACGAGCGGCGACCCGCGGTCCAGCAACCGCCGCAGCACGCGTTCGCCGATCCGGTGGTAGGACAACGTCTCGACCTCCAGGCCGGGGACGACCACCTTGACCACGTGGACGGGTCCGCGGGACGTCGTCACGGCCACGGCGTGCACGAGGACGTCGAACCCCGCCAGCCGGTCGAGGAGGTCGGTCAGCTCGTCGACCGGTTCCCGCGCGGGCGCGGTGGGCAGGTCCGCCAGGCGGACGTGGTCCGTGACCCGCAGCAGGGGTTCCACCAGCCGGGCCAGCTCGGTCCCGGAGCGGTGCGTCCAGTCCGCCATCGCTCGCAGCGCCCGGGCTTCGGACTCCGGCAGCGGCGACCGTTCCTCGGCGGCCCAGTAGGGCCCCAGCGCGCGCACCGGGTCCAGCGGACCGAACGCGAACACGCGCCGGGCGCGGGAGCTGCCCAGTTCCAGCAGGGCTTTGCGGGCGGCCGTCGGCGCGTCCGGGGCGGCGGCCTCCCCCACCGCGGTGACGGCCATCGGCGCCCGGTCGGGGTCGGTGTCCCGCGCGACGGCGTGCACGACGACGGCGAACTCGGTGCTGTCGAGCTTCACCTGCGGCTCCAGACCCGCGGCCGCGAGCGCGGCCCAGACCCCGGCCGTCGCCGGGTGCTCGGCGACCCCGCCGACGAGGACGCCCTCCTCGAGCGCCCTGAAGGACACCGTGTCGCCGTCGCGCTGGAGGAGTTCGCCGAGGCCGTGCGCGACGGCCCGTTCGAGGGTGTCACCGGCTCCCACGCCGTTGGTGACGGGTGTGGTGAGGAAACCCCCTGGTGGGGGTCCGCCGCGGACACCGCCGGCGTGCGGGGCGACGAACTCGGCCGGCACCAGGACCTCCTCACCGGTGCGCCAGCGGCGCGTCGGCAGCCAGCGCAGCGGCAGGTCCGGGGTGTACCGGCTGCCCGCGGGGAGCACGAGCTCGACGGGGTCGACGACCCCGCCGGGTCCCCGGGCGGCGAGCAGCTCGGCGTGGGTGGCCTCGACGGGCCGCACCGTCTGCAGGTGCCGGTCCAGGAGCACCTGCTCGGCCAGCTCCCCGTACGCCCCGCGCCGGGCCGCAGCCGGGTCCGCGCCGTACCCGACACCGTGCCCGGACGACGGAGCCCCTGGGAAGGGGCGCCACACGGTGCCCGTCACGGGGATCCCCGTGCGGTCGAAACCCGTGAGGTCGAACTCCAGCAGTTCGGCACCGGCGTCCGCCCCCAGCGCCGCGGCGTACCGGTCCGCGGTCGCGTGCGCGTCGGCGCCGGTCACTTCAACCCGCTGCGCGCGATGCCGGCGACGAACTGCCGTTGGGCGATGCCGAAGAGGACGAGGACGGGCAGCACCGAGACGAGCGCACCCGCCATGAGGGCCGGGTAGTCCGTCGTGTACTGGCTCTGCAGGAACGACAGGCCCACCGGCAGGGTGTAGAGGTCGGGGTTGCGCAGGGCCACGAGGGGCCAGGCGAACTCGTTCCACCGGTACATGAACGTCATGACGACGAGCACCGCCACGAGCGGGCGGGACAGCGGCAGCACGATCGACCACAGCGTCCGCAGCTGGCCGGCCCCGTCGAGCTGGGCGGCCTCGAGCAGTTCGTCCGGCAACGACAGGAAGTACTGCCGAGCCAGGAACACCCCGAAGGCCTCCGCGGACCGCGGGACGATCACCGCCCAGTAGGAGTTGATCCAGCCGAGGGAGTTCACCAGGTCGAACTGCGGGATGAGCAGCACCTGCACCGGGATCATCAGCGTGGCGATGATGAGGAAGAACACCACGGCCCGGCCCGGGAACCGGTGCTTGGCCAGGACGTACCCGGCCGTCACGTCGACGGCGACCGTGATGACGACCGCGACGACGGCGATGGCGAAGGAGTTCTGCGCCCACTGCAGCACGGGGAACTGCGTCAGGGCCCGTGAGAAGCCGCCCCAGTCCAACGTCGTCGGGACCAGCCCGATCCGCCCCGCCGCGAGGTCGTCGCGCGGCGAGACGGCCGTGACGACCATCCAGTACAGCGGGAACAGCCAGACGAGGCTGAGCACGACGAGCACGACGACCTTCGCCCGCCGGGCACCGCGCCGCTCCCGGGGCCCGCGCGCGGTGTGCACGTCGACCCGCGGGCGCGCGGGGGTCCGCACGCCGCTCACTGGTCCTCCTCGCTGGAGCGCTGGGCCCGCCACCACAGGACGGTGGCCAGGAGCACGACGACGAACACGACGACGCCGATGGCCGAGCCGTAGCCCTCGCGGCGGGCTGCGAAACCCTGGCTGTAGGCGTAGGTGACGAGGAGTTCGGTGGACCCGGCGGGCCCGCCCTTGGTCATGACCCAGACGATGTCGAAGACCTGGAACGTCTCGATGACCATCATCACGGTGAGGAAGAACGTCGTGGGCCGCATGAGCGGCCACACGACGTCGCGCAACCGCTGCCAGGACGAGGCGCCGTCGAGTTCGGCGGCCTCGATCACGTCGCGGTCGATGCCCTGCAGGGCGCTGAGGTAGAGGATGACGGCGAGTCCCGTCCGGGCCCACAGCAGCACCAGCACGACCGACACGGCCGCGGCGGTGCCGTCGGACTGCCAGTCCGGCTGCGGCAGCCCGGCGCCGGCGAGGACGCGGTCGACGATGCCGACGTTCTGGTCGAACACCCACCGGCCCGCCATCGCCACGACCACGCCGGAGATGACGTAGGGCGCGAGGAAGACGGCGCGGAACAGTCCGCCCCCGGGGATGCGGTCGCGCAGGAGCAGCGCGACCGCGAGCCCGAGGACGAGGCTGACGGGCACCGAGACCACGGCGAGCAGGGCCGTGTTCCCCGCGGCCTGCCAGAACGTGGGGTCCGAGAGCATCGCGCGGTAGTTCGCCAGCCCGACGAACTGCGCCTGCCCGATCCCGGTGGAGTTCGTCAGCGAGATCCGGACCGCCCCCACGAGCGGGTACAGGACGAACACGCCGAACAGCAGCAGCGCGGGGGCCAGCATCAGGTAGGACGTCACCCAGCGGCGCGCCGCCGGCCGTCGCGAGGTCGCCCCCCGGGGCACCACCCGCGTGGTGGTGGCGCTGCTCACGACGTCTGGAGCACCGACGCGACGCCGTCGGTGATCCTCTTCAGCGCGGCGGAGTCGTCGTCGCTGCCGAGGAACACCTCGTCGAGGCGGTCCCGCAGCTGGGCGTTGACGGCGCTGAAGCTCGGCACGACGACCTGCTGGACGAGGGGTTCGCGGATCGCCTTGGCCTGCTCGACGTACAGCGCCATGAGGTCGGGCCGCACGGGGTACTTCAACGTCGCCGCGTCGATGTCGCTGCGGGTGGGCAGGACGGAGGCCTCGGTGCAGAACGCCGACACCTGCTCGGCCTGCGCGCAGTAGGTGAGGAACTCCAGCGCCTTCTCCTTGCGCGCGCTGGCCTCCACGGCGACGAGGGCGTTGCCGCCGAGGTCGGCCGAGGCGTTGACGTCGCGCGGCAGGAAGGTGGCGGTGTACTCGAACCCGCCGCCCTCGATCTCGCTGAGCAGGAAGTCGCCCGCGAAGGCCGTCGCGACGGTCTGGTTGAGGAACAGGTCGCTGGCCGCCTGGCCGCGCGCCGACGCGTTCTGCGGGGTGAGCTGCTTGCGGAACAGGTCACGCGTGAACGTCAGCGCCTTCAGGGCCCCCGCGTCACCCGTCGCGACGCTCTCGAGGTCCTCGCTGAGCAGCCGGCCGCCGGCCTGGTCGACGAAGTTCAGCCAGCGGTAGGCCCCCGCGTTCTGCCAGTTCGCCGCGAACGCGTACGTGTCGGCCCGGGAGGGCTTGATCCGCCCGAGGGCGTCGGCGAACTGCTCCCACGTCCACGCGCTGTCCAGGGTCGTGGGCAGCGTGCCCAGGCCGGCCGAGGCGACGGCCGCGGTGTTCAGCAGGACCATCGAGGTGTCGGTGTGGTGCGGGATGCCGAACGTGCCCTCGCCGTCGGTGACGGCCGCCCAGAAGGCGGGCAGGAAGGACGGCTTCAACGTGTCGGCGTCGCCGAGGTTCGCCAGCACCTTCTGCCCCCGGTAGGCCGCGACGTCGGTGTAGCTGACGCGGAACAGGTCCGGCGGGGTGTCGGTGCGCAGCCCGGTGTCGACGGCGGTGAGGACCTCTGAGTACGGGACGACCTGCAGCTTGACCGTCGTGCCGGTCGTGGCCTTGAACCCGTCCGCGAGCTTGCCGAACGCGCTCGCCTCCACGTCCGAGGCCCAGGTGATCATCGTGAGGGTGTCGTCGCCGGAGGCGGAACCCCCCGAACCACCGGAGTCCGGAGTGGAGAAACCGCTGCAGGCGGACAGCGCACCGGCGGTGGCGGCGGCGCCGGCCACGCCGAGGACACGGCGGCGGGTGGGGGTGCTGGTGGTGGGGGTGGTCGGGTCGGGGGTGACCATGGGAACTCCGATGTCCACGCAGGCGGGTGTGTGCACCTGCTGGTTCGTGCGCGGGACGGGCACCTCTGGGAAAGGTGGGACCAAACTAACCAGGTCGGCCGCGGTCAGCCCGTCGGAGTTCCGGACACCAGGCGGCTCCAGACCGTCTTGCCGTGCGGTGCGGGTTCGACGCCCCACTGCGCGCTCAGCACGTCGACGAGGGCGATGCCGCGACCGCCGAGGGCGTCGGGGTCGGCGTGCCGCAGCTGCGGTCGGCGCGGGTCGGCGTCGCTGACCCGGACCACCACCCCTTCCTGCGCCGCGCAGTCCAGGGCCAGGACCGCCGGGGGCGCGCCGTGCCGGACGGCGTTCGTCACGAGTTCGGTGACCACGAGGTCGCCCTGGGCCCGCAGGTCCGCCGCGTGGACGGGGCACCAGTGCCCGTCGAGGAACCGTCGAGCGTGGCGACCGGCCGTGGCGTCCATGACGAGGACGAGCTCGGCGGGCGGGGTGGACTGGCACATCACGGGAACCATCTCCCGGAAAACCCCTCCCGGCGACCGGGAGCGCGGACCGCCGAGGATCAGAGGCGGACGGCGAGCAGCGCGATGTCGTCGTGGCTGTCGCCGAGTTCGGCGAGCAGGTGGTCGCACAGCGCCTCGGCGTCGTGCGGCGCGGTCGCCACCACCCCGGCGAGCCGGTCCAGCCCCACGCTGAGCACCTCACCGCGTCGTTCGACGAGCCCGTCGGTGTACCCCAGCAGCAGCGAGCCGGCGGGCAGGCGGACCGTGAGCGTCTCCCGGGGCAGCGCCGGCGCCACGCCCAGCGGGATGCCCGAGGCGTCGGGCAGGTAGCGCACGGTGCCGTCCTCGTGGCGCACGAGCAGCGGCAGGTGCCCGGCCGAGGAGTGCTCGAGCACCCAGCCGGCCGGACCGTCGGGCAGGAGCCGGGCGTAGCTGACCGTCGCCATGGTCGTCATGCCCAGGGCCGCGATGAGTTCGTCGACGCGCGTGAGCACGGCCGCCGGGGAGTCGAGGGTGCGGTCCCACGCGCACGCGCGCAACAGCCCCTTGAGGTGACCCATGGCCGCCGCCGCGTACACGTCGTGCCCGGCGACGTCGCCGATGACGACGGCGATGCCGTCCCCGGGCACGTCGATGACCTCGTAGAAGTCGCCGCCGACGTCGTTGCCGTCCTGACCGGCGTGGTAACGCGCGGCGAGCTGCACGCCCGGGACCGGCCTGAGGTCCGGCAACAGGCTGCGCTGCAACGCCGTGGCGATGTGGTGCTGTTCCTCGTACAACCGGGCGTTGTCGAGCAGGAGGCCAGCGCGGCGACCCAGGTCCACGGCGATCCCGAGGTCGTCCTCCGTGTGCTCCGGGCCGTCCGCCGTGCGCAGCAGGACCATGAGGTCGTCGGCGCCCCGCCGTCCCGGCAGGGGGACCACGAGGACGGAGGCGAGGCCCAGTTCGCCGGACACGTCCAGGAAGCGCTGGCGCAGGTCCTGCAGGGGCCCGCCCCGGGCACTGCGCTGGAGCGCCTCGAGGTAGGCGTCGGAGCGTTCGTCCTCCTGCGTGCGCGCCCGCAGCGCGGTCACCTGGCCGACCTGGCCCTCCTCGTCCGGGCTGAGCACGACGGCCCAGTCGGCGAGCTGGGGCACGACGAGCTCCAGCAGGCGCCGCCGGCACTCGACGACGTCGAGCGTCCCGGACAGCCGGTGCGTCGCCTCGGCCAGCAGGTCGAGCCGGGCCCGGTGCTCCTCGGCACGCCGCCGTGCGACGCGTTCGGCGTCCAGCGCCTCGTCCCGCGCCCGGTCGGCCGCGACGCGGCCGCTGACGTCGGTCTGGATGCCCACGTAGTGCGTCAGGGCGCCGTCCGGTCCGAAGATGGGGCTCATGGCCACCTGGTTCCAGAAGGCCAGCCCGTCCTTGCGGTAGTTCAGCACCGTCACGGTGACGGCCTCGCCGGCCGTCAGCGCAGCACGCATCCGCTGCCCGGCCACGGGATCGCTGGCCGGACCCTGCAGGAACCGGCAGTTGCGGCCGACCGCCTCCTCGAACGAGTACCCCGTCGTCGCCGTGAACGCGGGGTTCACCCAGACGAGCGGCAGCTCCGGGTCGCGGGCGTCGGCGACCGTGAACGACAGGCCCGTGGCCAGGACGGCCCGGTCGCGCAGCGCGGCCTGCTCCGTCGCGGCGTCCACCGCCGCGCGCGCCGCCCGGCTGTCCCGCAGCGGCAGGAAGACGACGAGGGCGTGGTCGTCGAGCATGGGGGCGTCGGCCATGGGCAGCGCGACGACCCACAGCGGTTCGCGACGGCCGCCGAGGTCGCTGCGCGCCTCGGCCGAGACCGCCTGTCCCCCGACGGGTTCGGACCGCGCGACGCGCGAGAGCGGGTGCCCGGTCCCGGACAGTTCCGCACCGTCGAGGTCGAGCAGGCGGGCGGCGTCCGACCAGGCGTCGACCGGCAGGGGCAGCACGGCGTCCGGTGCGAGCTGGCGCGCGACGGAGTTCACGTGCACCACGGCCCGCTCGGAGAGGTGGACGAGCAGCACGGCCGCGGGGGCGTCCCCGGTGATCGCCACCAGGCTCGCCGTCGCGACGTCGTTGCGCACGGGTGTCGCGACGTCCTCGCGCACGGGTCCCAGCACGGTGTCCCCCTCCTCGGCCTACCGCCTCCTGCACCCGCGGAGGGCAGCTCGACGGACGGGCCTGGTCTCGACACCGCCGGTGAGCCTAGGTGACGGGCCGGTCACGGGCGAGCCGGGCCAGGACGAGGGTCGTGTCGTCCTCGGCCCGCCCCGGCACCGCCGTCAGCAGCCGGTCGGCCACCCCGGCCATGTCCAGCCCCGCCGCGACCGCTCGCGCGGCCTCCTCGCCGAGCTGCGCGGTCGTCACCGTGAGGCTCGTGCCGCGGCGCTCGACGAGGCCGTCGCTGAAGAACAGCAGGACACCGTCGGCCGGCAGCGGGGCGCTGGCCACCTCGTCCGCCGTCCCGCTCGTGGCGCCGAACCCCAGGCCCAGCACGGGACGCGTCGGCACCGGCACGGGGACCGCGCCCGCGGCCGTCACGAGCAGCGGTTCCGGGTGGCCGGCGCTCGCCAGCTCCACGGTCGCGTCCCCGGGCGTGGCGCTGACGATCCCGACGACGGCGGTCGCCGTGTGGTTGCCGTTGAGCGTGGCCACGAGCGCGTCGAGGCGGTCCAGCGCGGCCGCCGGACTGTGCCCCTCGAGCAGGTAGGCCCGCAGGGCCGTGCGCAGCTGCGCCATGGCCGCGGCGGCGTGCACCCCGTGCCCGGCGACGTCGCCCACGACGACGGCGACGCGGTCGCCCGGCAGCGGGAGCAGGTCCCACCAGTCCCCGCCGAGCTGTCCGCCGGCGGCGGGCCGGTACCGGGCGTGGACGTCGAGCCCGGGCACCTCCGGGGCCTCGTCGAGCACGACGGCCCTCTGCAGGGACTCGGCGATGGCGATCTGCCCGCGGGAGCGGCCCAGCATGATCGCGGTGAGCTGCCCGCGCAGCCGTTCGGCCGTCGCCGCGTGCCAGGGCCGCCACGGCAGGCTCCGGCCGCGGACGACCTCCTGCCACTTCTCGAAGCTCTTGCGGGGGCTGATGCGGGCGTCCGGGCCCTGGCCCGTCACCGTCTCGGCCTCCTGCGGGTCCCCGCCCCAGGACACCGTCTCCGGCTGCTCGGGGCGCACCCACAGCAGCCAGCCCTCGCGGTCCAGCCCGATCCGCAGGGCACCCGCGGCGGTGTCCGCGACGTCGTGCAGGCCCGGGTCGAGGACGGCGAGGTGGTCGGTGAACGTGACCGCGCCGTCGGCCCGGCCCAGCAACCGGGCCGTGCGCTGGAGCTTCGTCCACGGCGGCACCCGCCCGCTCGTGAGCAGCCGGTTCCCGTCCCAGGCCGCAACGCCGCCTGCCCCGAGGAGGTTGGCGACGCGACCGTCCTCGACCAGGGCGGTCAGGGGGTCGCGCCCCTGCGCCGAGACGCCCGCCAGGACGTCGGACATGAGTTCCTGGGCGGCGAGCGCCTCGTCGCGTTCGCGCGAGCGCGCCCGTTCCCCGACGAGCTGGGACGTGGTCTGCCCCAGGAACTCCGCGGCCGAGCGGGCGTCGTAGCCCGGGCGGTGCGGACCGGAGTAGTGGTGGCAGGCGACCAGGCCCCAGAGCCGTCCGTCGACGAGCAGGGAGATCGACATCGACGCCGTCACGCCCATGTTGTGCAGGTACTCGAGGTGGATGGGCGAGACGCTGCGCAGCACCGAGTGGGACAGGTCCAGGGGGGCCCCGGTCCCCGGGTCCAGGAGGGGTTCCAGCCGCACGGGACGGTAGTCGACGTCGGCGATGAGCCGGGTCCAGTTGAGGGTGTAGAGCCGCCGGGCCTGGGCCGGGATGTCGCTCGCGGGGTAGCGCAACCCGTGGAACGGCTCCAGGCCGGGGCGGTGCTCCTCGGCGACGACCTCCCCGTTCCACTGCGCGTCGAAGCGGTAGACCATGACGCGGTCGAACCCCAGGACGGCCCGCACTTCGCGCGCCAGCCGCCGGCACAGCGCGTCGACGTCGGTGGTGCCGGCGAGCCGGGCGACCGCCCCGCGGGTGGCCCGGTAGGAGACCGGCCCCACGTCCCCCGCGGCGGGTTCGACCTCGACGACCGTGCGCTCGCCGCTGACGTGGACGACGACGTCCACGTCGACCTCGTCCCCGGCCAGCACGAGCCGGGCGTGCAGGGCCTCGTCGCGCACGTCGTCGTCCTGCGCTCCCCGCACGCGCTCGGCCAGGTCCTCGCCCAGCAGGTCGGCGAGGTCGGCGCCCAGCACGGACCCCGCGGGCCGGCCGAGCAGGGCAGCGGTGTTCTCCGAGGCGACGACGACCCGGTGCGAGGGACGTTCGAGCGCCAGCAGGAACCCGTGGGGCTGGACCGCGCCCGGGACGTGGATGGGTTCGCTCTCGCAGGTCGTCAGGTCGACCTCGCCGTAGGCGGGGACGTGCTCCTGCGGCTGGGACACCGGACTCCTTCGGCAGCGGTGGCGCCGGCCCGGGCCGGGCCGCCTCCGTCACCCTACGTGTGCGGCCTCAGGCGCCGCCGTTGAGCGCGGTGGTGTGCAGCGCGCCGTCGGTGACGCCGTACTTCTTGAGGATCGCGTCGTAGGTGCCGTCGGCGATGGCGTCCTGCAGCGCGCGCTGGACGGCGTCGCGCAGGGCGGTGCGGTCCTTGGCGAAGCCGTAGCCCCACGGCTGGGCCTGCAAGGGTGTGCCGACGGCCTGGACCGAGCCGCCGGAGTCGGCGATGAGCTTGGCCGCGGCGGGCAGTCCTTCGACGCCGAGGTCGGCGCGGCCGGCGGCGATCTCGTCGACGCTCTTGAGGTAGGGGACGTCGACGAGCGTCACGGCGGGTTTGCCGGCGGCGGTGCACAGGGCGGACTGGCCGGTGACGATGTCGGCCTCGGTGGTTCCGCTGGTCGTCGCCATCCGCAGGCCGCACCAGCTCGACGGCGTGGCCCAGGCGCTGTGGTCGCCGGGTCCGGCCATGACCACCTCGCCGGCGTAGAACACGTCGACGAAGTCGACGTTGTCCTGCCGAGCGGCCTTGTCGGTCATCGACGCACCGACGACGTCGATGGTGTGGGCGGCGGCGGCGGGGCGCAGGTCGGCGAACGCGACGGTCTGGAACTGGGCCTCCAGCCCGAGCCGGCGGGCGACGTCGGTGAGGATCTCGACGTTGACGCCCACGAGCTTGCCGCCCTCCTCGTACTCCATGGGCGGGTAGGTCGGGTCGGTGCCGATCGTGAGGACGCCCGCGGCGACGACGGGGAGGTCCGCCCGCGGTGCCGACGCGGCGGTGGAGGCGGTGGCGGCGCCGCCGCACCCGGCGGTGAGGGCGGCGAGGGCGATCAGGGTGGTGGCGGCCAGGGCGCGACGAGTACGCACGGGAGTTCTCCTCGGTCGGGTTCCGGCGGGGGTCAGACGGTGAACTTGCGGAGTTCGGCTTCGAGCGCGGTCGCGGCGGCCGCGACCCGTCCGGCGGTGCCCGAGGTCTGCTCGGCCACCTCCGTCGTCAGCGTCACGTCGTGGGCCATCGAGGCGATCGAGCGCGTCACGTCGGCCGATCCCGTCGCGATCTCGTCGACGTTGCGGACCATCTCCCGCGTCGTGGCGGTCTGCTCCTCGACCGCACTGGCCACCGTCGCCTGCAGGTCGCTGATGCGCTCCACGACACCGCGGATGGTGCGGATCGCGGTGTCGGCGGCCGCCGCGTCCCGCTGCGCCGCAGCCACCTTGGCGACGATGCCCTCGGACGTGCGCGCCGACTCCGACGCCAGTTCCTTGACCTCGCTGGCGACGACGGCGAAACCCTTGCCGAACTCCCCGGCCCGGGCCGCCTCGATGGTGGCGTTCAGCGCCAGGAGGTTCGTCTGCTCGGCGATCGAGGTGATGACCTTGACGATGTCGCCGATCTCGGCCGACGACTGCGCGAGTCCGCGCACCGTGCCGACCGCCTGTTCCACGGCCGCGACCGCGTCGGCCGCGACCTGGCTGGCCTCGCTGGTGGCCGAGGCGATCTGCTCGATGGCGCTCGACATCTCCCCGCTGGAGTCGGCCACGCTGCGGATCGTCACGGAGATCTCCTCCGCCGCCGCCGAACCGGCCGTGGCCTGCGCCGCCGACCCCGCCGCACGTTCGTGCAGCGACCCCGACACCGAGGTGAGGTCCCCGGCCGAGACCGTCATCTCCCGGCTGACGCGGCCCACCTCGGCGAACATCTGCGCCAGCTTGTCCAGCGCCGTGTTCAGCGCCGTCACCATCTGCCCGATCTCGTCGGGACGCCCGACGTCCCCGCGGCGGTCCAACCGGCCCTCGGCGACCTCCTGCAGGATGTCCACGGTGCTGCGCAGGCGGCGCCGCAACGCGCGGGTGATGGTGGCGGCGACGAGGGCCAGCACGGCGGTCACGGCGGCGCTGGCCGACACGGTCAGCCACATCCCCTGGGTGCGGGCGTCCGCGGCGGCCGCCACGGCGTCCTCCTGCGCCGCGGCCGCCGCCTCGACGATGCCCGGCACGGCCGCCGACAGGACGTCGGCCTCCTTGGCGAAGGCGGGCATCGCCGCACGGGCCCCGGCCTGGGTCGGGTCGGTGATCTCGTAGTTGGACAGCGACACCACGCGCTGCCCCAGCGTGACGACCGTCTCGGTCTGCGCCAGCAGCTGGGTGGCCTGCGTCCGCACCGGCCCCGAGGAGCTCGCGGCCAGGGAACGCAGCGTGGTCCGCAGGGTGGTCGCGTCGGCGCCGAGGGCGGCGATGGCCGACTGCCGCTGCGCGGTGTCGGTGGTGACGAGGGAGGTCATGACGTCACCGCGCAGGCGGGCCTGCGAGCCGTCCACGCGTTCGGCCAGCGCCGAGGCGCGGTCGGCGGCCACGAGCGCCTTCTGCGCCTTGTCCTGGCGGTGCGAGCTCACCACTCCGATCCCCCCGACCGACACGACCCCCAGGACGCCGACCGTCGAGAGCAGCACCAGCCGGGCGGCGATGCTGGTCGTTGCCTTCGTGCGCGTCATCTGTGGTGGTCCCGGTCTCGAGGCGGTGGTGGGGCTCGTCACCGGTTCATCGGACCGGGCCCCCTCGTCCTGAAGCGACGGCCTGCCCCAGCCGGGCGAGCAGGGGCGGCACGTCGTGCGCGTCGAGGACGGCGTGCACGACGGCCGCCCGCCGCGGTTCCGCGGCGATCCGCCGCAGGGCGTCCTCGAGTTCGGCCCGGGTGCCCGCGCGGGCGGTGAGCACGTCGCGGCCCGGTGCGAAGAGCGCGGGGACGGCCAGCCAGTCCCACGCGGTCACGTCCTGGTAGACCGCCTTGGGGCTCTGCAGGACGCGCTCGATCGTGTAGCCGGAGTTGTCGACCACGACGACGACGGGCGCGGGAGCGCCCACCGGCCGGTCGCGCTGCAGGACGGTCGCGAGTTCCTGCACGGTCAGCTGCGCGGCGCCGTCCCCGACGAAGAGGATCGAGCGGCGGTGCGGGGCGGCGAGGCAGGTGCCGAGGACGGCGGGGACCGTGAACCCGATCGAGGACCAGATGGGCTGCACGAGCAGTTCCGCACCGGGCGGCAGGCGCAGTTCCAGGCTGCCGTAGAGGGACGTCCCGGCGTCCGCGACGACGATCGCGTCCTGCGGCAGCCAGCCCTGCACGGTGCGCCACAGCGCGTGCTGGGTCAGCGGGGCCTCCCCCGTCGAGCCCTCCTCGCTCCGGTCCGGGTCGCTCACGTGCGGCCAGACCCCCACCACGGCCGGCAGCGCGGCGAAGCGGCGTTCCCGGGCGACGTCGGCGAGCAGCGGGAGGGTGTCCTCCAGCCGGACGTCGTGGAACGTGACCCCGTCGACGACGGCTTCGGCGATGCCGAGCCGGACGGCGCGGGCGGGGTCGAAGCCGTGGCTGAACAGACCCGTCATGACGTCGGACAGGACGGCACCGGCCAGGACGAGCAGCTCGGCCCCGTCGACGCCGTCGCGCACCTCCGGCGAGATCGTCATGGCGCCCTGGTAGGTGCCCAGGCTCGCGGGGTGCTGCTCGGGCAGCATCGCCTTGGCCCCGACCAGAGTGGCCACCCGCACGCCGTCCTGGTCCGCGAGCGCCGCGAGCCCGCCCTCGGCGCGGCGGCGGTGCACCTGGGTGCCGGCGACGACGGTGAGGGCGGGGACGTCGGCGAGGACCTCGGCCAGCGCGGTGCGCAGGTCCGCCAGGGCGACGGGGTCGCTGGGCGCCGGTCGCAGGGGGCGGCGCAGCGGGGCGCTGGAGACGCGGGCGACGGCGACGTCGGCGGGGACGCCGAGGTAGACGGGTTTGGAGCGTTCGAGGGCGACCCGCAGGACGCGGTCGATCTCGAGGGCGGCGTCGGCGGCGCGCAGGACGGCGCCGGTGGCGGTCACCTCGCGGTAGGCGCGGGCGAAGTGCTCGTGGTCACCGTCGGCGAGGGAGTGGTGCAGCAGCGCCCCGCGCTGGCAGGCGGCGGTCTCGGGCATGCCGGTGACCTGGACGACGGGGACGTCCTCGGCGTAGCTGCCGGCGATGCCGTTGACGGCGGACAGCTCCCCCACGCCGTACGTCGTGACGAGGGCCGCGACGCCCCGCGTCGTGCGGGCGTAGGCGTCGGCGGCGTAGGCCGCGTTGAGCTCGTTGGTGTTCCCGACCCACTCGATGCCCGGGACCTCGAGCATCTCGTCGAGGAGGCTGAGGTTGAAGTCGCCGGGGAGGCCGAAGAGGTGGGCTCCCCCGAGTTCGACGAGGCGACGGGCGAGGTACTCGCCGACGGTCACCGTGGGCGTGGCGCGAGAGGTCATGGCCCCATGACGCCCGACCCTCGGCAGGCTGTCCAGGGAGGGTTCTCGAACTGGACACTCTGCTCAGTTCAAGGCCTCCGAACTGGATGAACTGCGCAGAGAGCTCAGTGCGGCGGGTCGACCTCGCCCTCGAGCTCGGCACGGATGCCCTCCAGGTGCGCCTCGGCCGCGGCCGCGGCGGCCACCGGGTCGCGGTCGGCGACGGCGCGGAAGATCGCGCGGTGCTCCTCGTTCGCGACCGCCCGCGAGGCCGGCCCGAGCTCCTGACCGCGGCGGGAGAGGTCCAGCACGTCGCGCGTGCGGTCGACCATGCGCACGAGCAGGGGGTTGTGGGTGATGTGCGCGATCGTCCGGTGGAACGTGCGGTCCCGCTCCATGAACTCCTCGGGCCCCTCGGCGCGTTCGGTCTCGCGCAGGGCCGCCTCGAGGAGGGCGACGTCGGCCGCCGTGGCGCGCCGGGCGGCGCGGGCCGCGATCGACGGTTCGAGGCACGCGCGCACCTCGAGGGCCTCCAGCGCCCCGACGGGTTCGTCGGTGAAGGCGGTGGCGAGCTGGTCGGCGGAGTCGGTCCGGGTGCGGTCGACGACGCTGGTGCCGCGACCCCGCCTCCGGTCGATGACGCCGCGGCGCTCGAGCTGGTCGAGGGCCTCGCGCAGCGACCCGCGGGAGACGCCGAGCTGGGCCGCGAGCTCGCGTTCGGCGGGCAGCCGGTCCCCGTGCCCGAGGCGGCCGGCGACGATCTGCCGTTCGATGGCGACGGCCAGGGAGTCCGTCAGCGAGAGCGATCCCGCCCGCGCCCCGGTCCAGTCGATGCCCACCGCTGCACCGTAACGGCAGCGCAACACCCGCGAAACACGCACCTGGTGGACTGGGCATTGGTCCACTTGGTCCTAACACTGGACCAGAGCCGTGTCCCGGTGGGAGAGTGCTCCGCGCACCTCCCACACCGTCGTCGAGAGGCACCCCGTGAGCACCCCCACCCTCACCGCACCGCGCCGCCCCGGCGTGCACCGGTCGGTCCTCGTCACCCCCCACTGGGCCGCCACCGCCGCGGGCCGGGAGGTCCTGGCCGCCGGCGGGTCCGCCGTCGACGCGGCCGTGGCCGCCGCCGCCGCGCTGTGCGTCGCCTACCCCCACAACACCTCCCTCGGCGGCGACCTCGTCGCCCTCGTCCGCACGCCCGACGGCGTGGTGCGCTGCGTCAACGCGACCGGTCCGGCGGGCGCCGCCACCGACGCGGCGGCGCTGCGGGACCGGCTGGGGCTGGGGCCCGGTGAGCCGATGCCGGCGCACGGGCCGGACACCGTGACCGTCCCCGGGGCCGTGCGCGGCTGGCAGGTCCTGCTCGACCTCGCGGGACGCACCCCGTTCGCGGACCTGCTCGCCCCGGCCGTCCGCCTCGCCGCCGACGGCGTCGCCGTGAGCCGCTCGCTGCACCGCGCGATCCGCTGGGCCGTGCCCGACCTCAAGGAAGGCGGCCCGCTCGCCGACCTGCTCACCCCGGGCGGCGCACCGCTGCGGCACGGGGAGGTCCTGCGCCAGCCCGCGCTGGCCCGCACCCTGTCCCGTCTCGCGGCCGGTGGCCCGGGGGAGTTCTGCACCGGGGCGCTCGCGGCCGACCTCGTCGCCGGTCTCGCCGCCCGGGGTGGGCTCCTGACCACAGCCGACCTCGCCGCGTTCGTCCCCGAGACGACCGACCCGCTGCGCTGGAGCGGGGACGACGGGAACGGTGGCGTCCGGACGGTGCTGACGAGCCCGCCGAACACCCAGGGCTTCGCGCTGCTGCGCACCCTGGCCGCCGCCGCGGCCGCCGGGTTGTCCGCGGCCGACGCCCTCGGTCGCGGCGTGGAGGTGCTGGCCCGCGAACTGCACGACGGGGGCCTGCTGCGCGACGGGTTCCTCGCCGACCCCCGCACGGGCGGTCCGTCGGCCGGGGAACTCCTGCACGTCGACCCGCACGCGCTGCCGACCGTCCCCTCCCACCGCCGCACGCTGCGCGCGGCCGCCGGGGACACCGTCGGGATCTCCGCCGTCGACGAGGACGGCACCGCCGTCTCCCTCATCCAGAGCCTGTACGGCCACTTCGGCTCCCACGTCCTGGACCCGGGCACGGGCGTGCTGTTCCAGAACCGCGGGACGAGCTTCTCCCTCGACCCCACCTCGGCGAACGTCCTGGCGCCCGGGAAGCGTCCCTCGCACACGTTGATGCCGGTGATGTCGTTGCGCGGCAGTGGCCTGGACGGAGGGGAGCTGGAGACCGTCTGCTCGGTCATGGGCGGCAAGGCCCAGCCGCAGGTCCAGACCCAGGTGCTCCTCGGGGCGTTCGCGGGGCGCACGGCGGCCGAGGCCGTGTGCGCACCGCGCTGGGTCGTCGGCCCGCTCGACCCCACCGACCACCCCGAGGGGGCGAGACTGGAGGAGGACGCCGACGACACCGTCGCCGCCGGGCTGGAGGCCGCCGGGTTCCGCGTCGAACGGATCCCCGCCGCCGACGAGGACACCGGCCAGGCCAACCTCGTCCACGTCCTGCCGGACGGGACGTTCGACGCCGCCGCCGACCCCCGCGCCGACGGCGGCTGCGCCCTCGTCGAGCGCCCCGCCACGGAGGTGGTCGCGTGAGCACCCGCGAGGTCCCCTCCGTGCGGCCGACGACCGACTCCCGTCCCCGCGCCCTCGTGACGCTGGCCGGGGTGGAGATGTGGGAGCGGTTCAGCTTCTACGGCCTGCAGGTCGTGCTGGCCTACTACCTCTACTACTCCCTCACCGACGGCGGCCTCGGCCTGCCCACCGCCACCGCGCTCGGTGTCACCGGGTCCTACGGCGGGGTCGTCTACATCGCGCAGGTGCTCGGCGCCTGGGTCGCCGACCGCGTCCTGGCCGCGCGCACCACGGTGCTCGTGGCGGGAACCCTCATCCTGCTCGGCCACGTCGTCCTGGCCGCGGTCCGCTCCGGGTGGGGGGTCGCCGTGGGGCTGGGGCTGATCGTCCTGGGAACGGGTGGGCTGAAGGTCAACGCCACCGCGATGGTGGGCGACCTCTACCGCGACGACCAGGACCGCCGCGACGCGGGGTTCTCCTTCTACTACACGGGCATCGCCGTCGGGTCCTCCGTGGGCCCGCTCCTGACCGGCCTGCTGCAGGACCGGTCCGGGTTCCACGTCGCGTTCGCCGCGGCGGCCGTGGGCATGGCGGTGGGCCTGGTGCAGTACGTCGTCGGCTGGAACCGGTTGCCGCGCAGCACCCGTCTCGTCCCGAACCCCCTCGACGCGCGCGCCGCGGTCCGGGCGGGGGTCGTGCTCGTCGTCGCGGTCGCGGTGCTGGCGCTCGTCGTCGGCACCGGGCTGCTGACGCTGGACCGGCTCCCGGCCGTCACGACGGCGGCCGTCGTCGTGGCGAGCGTCGCGTACTTCACGCTGCTGCTCACCGCCCGCGGGGTCACCCCGGCCGAACGCCGCGGGGTCGTGCGCTACGTCCCGGTGTTCGGGGCGTCGCTGGTGTTCTGGACGATGCTGTTCCAGTTGTTCACGACGTTCAGCCTGTACGCCGACACCCGCCTCGACCTCACCGTCGCCGGCGTCACCGTCCCGCCCGCGACCGTCGTGACCGCCCAGGGTTTCTTGACCATCGCCGCGGCCCCACTGGTCGGGTTGTTCTGGTTGCGCCGCAACGGTCCGGCGATCCCACCCCTGGTGAAGGCCACGGCCGGGCTCGTCGCCATCGCGGGTGGGTACGCGGTGTTCCTGCTCGGCGCGGGGACCACGGGTGCGGTGAACCCGCTCTGGCTCGCCCTGGTGGGTTTCCTGCTGTTCTCCGTCGCCGAGGCCGTCGTGCCCGCCGTGGCGATGTCGGCGACGACCGCGGCCGCACCGCAGCGGTTCGCGTCCCAGACGCTGTCGCTGTACTTCCTGACGATGGCCGGCGGGTCCGCGCTGTCCGGGTTGCTCGCCCAGCTGTACTCCCCCGCGCACGAGGTCGCGTTCTTCGGCTCCTGCGCCCTCGGGACGCTCGCGGCCGCCGGGCTGTTGCTCGCCGCGGGGCGTCGGGGAGGATGGCGCGCGTGACCACAGCCCTCGTCGTCGTCGACGTCCAGCAGGACTACTTCCCCGGTGGGGCCTACCCCCTCGTGGGGCCCGAGGAGGCCGCGCAGGCCGGTGGCCGCGTCCTCGCCGCCGCACGCGGGGCCGGGCACGTCGTCGTCCACGTGCAGCACCACAGCCTGGACGACACCCCGTTCCTGCGGCCCGGCACCCCCGGGGTGGCGATCCACCCCGCGCTCACCCCGGGTCCCGGGGAGGCGCTCGTCGTCAAGCACGCACCGAACTCGTTCCTCGGGACGGGTCTGGAGGAACTCCTGCGCGACCGCGGGGTCGAGGACCTCGTCGTCGTGGGGATGATGACGAGCATGTGCGTGGACTCCACGGTGCGCTCGGCCGCGGAACGTGGTTTCGCGGTGACGGTCGTCGCGGACGCCTGCGCCGCACCGGACCTCGAACTCGCCGGGACCCGGGTCCCGGGGGCGGTCGCCCACACGGCGTTCCTCGCCGCCCTCGGCGACGGCTTCGCGCGGGTCGTGACCAGCGCCGAACTCCTCGAGGAGCTAGGCTCGGGGCCGCGCGCGAGCGCGCCCCTGTAGCTCAGTGGCCAGAGCAACCGCCTTGTAAGCGGTAGGTCGTCGGCTCGACTCCGACCAGGGGCTCCGCGGCCGGGCGCGTCAGTCCAGCAGACCGGCCTGACGCGCCAGGGCCGCCGCGGCGGCCGAGCTGCGGACCCCGTACTTGCGCCGCACCGAGGCCAGGTGCTGCGCGACGGTGTTGGGCGCCAGACCGAGCCGCTCGGCGACGACGGCCCCGGGTTTGCCCTCGGACGTCATCTGCAGGATCTCCAGCTCGCGGCTCGTCAGGGCCGGCGGTCGCGCCACCCCGTGCCGCCGTTCCAGCTCCAGCAGCATCCGGTAGCGCTCCTCCGGGACCAGGACGAAGCGACGACCGTCGGGGTCCTCCACCGTCAGCGGTGCAGGGCTGCTCGTGCTCGTGCTCATCACGGTTCCCATGGTGCGACGACTTCTAGACAGCTACAACTCTCAACCAGGGTTGTCACCCGCGCAGCCCATCAGCGGTCGGAGAGCTTCGTCAGCACCCGGCGCAGCTCCCGCGTCTCGGCCGCCGTGAGGACGTCCAGGTAGCGCCGTTGCGCCTCGGCCACCACGCAGACCGCCTCCCCCAGCAGCCGGTGCCCCTGAGCGGTCGCGACGACGGTCCTCGTGCGCCGGTCCTGCTCCCCCGGCCGCCGCTCGACCAGGCCCCGCGCCGACAGGTCGTCCACCAGCGCCACCACCTGGCTGGGGTCGAGCCCCAGCCGGTGGGCCAGCTGACGCTGGGTGTGCTCGGCCTCCGGTTCCGCCGCGCACGACAGCACGGCGAAGGCCCGCGCCCGCAGCCCCAGGGGCTGGAGGGCGGAATTGGTGTCCCGCAGCACGTCTGCGCTGGTGCGGCTGAGGAGGTAGCCCACGTCGTCGGGGAGCCGGTGCTGCAACGGGTCAGGCACGGCGCCAGCATGCCACCAGGCGGAAGCCGGTCAGTGCTCCGCCCCGTGCGCGCGGGAGCCGAAGTACGCCGCGTCCAGCCGACCCGGGTCCGCCGCCAGCTCCGCGGCCGGGCCGTCGTGGGTCAGGCGACCCCGGCGCAGGACGTAGGCGTGCTCGCAGACCGCGAGGGCCAGGACGGCGAACTGCTCGACGAGGAGCACGGCCATGTCCCGCTCGGCCGCGAGCCGGCGCAGCAGCGGCAGCAGCCGGCGGACCACGCCCGGGGCGAGCCCGAGGGACATCTCGTCCACGAGCAGGACGGCGGGGTCCCGCGTCAGCGCGCGCGCCAGCATGAGCATCTGCTGCTCCCCGCCGGACAGCAGACCGGCCCGCGTCGACAGCTTCGGCCGCAGCTCGGGGAAGGTGCCCAGCACGGCCTCGACGGCCTCCGGGCTCCCGCCGGCGATCCGGAGGTTGTCCAGGGTGCTCATCTGCCCGAAGACGGTGCGGCCCTGCTCGACCGTGGCGAGGCCGGCCCGTGCGCGACGCACGGGCCGCTCGCGCGAGAGGTCCCGGTCGCCGAGGCGGACGGTGCCCGTGCTCGGCAGCACCCCGGCGACCGCGCCGATGAGGCTGGTCTTGCCGGCCCCGTTGGTTCCGAGCAGCGCGGTCACCGTCCCCCGGGGCACCTGCAGGTCCACCTCCTCCACGACGGCCCGGCCCCCGCGCGTGACGGTGAGCCCCTCCAGCACGAGCGCGGAACCGGTCACAGCGACGTCTCCTTCGGTCGGTCGGGGTTGTCCTCGCCCACGGCGTCCCCCATGTAGGCCGCGCGCACCGTCGGGTCCGCGAAGACCTCCTCGGGCGTGCCCCCGGCGACGACCCGGCCGAAGTCGAGGGCGACGGCGCGGGGGCAGACGGCGCGGACGAAGTCGACGTCGTGCTCGACGAGCAGGACGCCGCAGCCGAACACCGCGGGGGCGGCCCGCAGCGAGCGGGCGAAGACGAGCGCCTCGGCGGCCGACAGCCCCGCGACGGGTTCGTCGAGGAGCACCACGGCGGGACGGGCCGCGAAGGCCGCCGCGACCTCGAGGAGGCGGCGGGCCGCACCCTCGAGGTCGCCCACGAGGTGCCCGGCCGAGGGGGCCGAGCTGAACGCCACGAGGGCCTCCAGCTCGTCCGCGGGCAGCCGGCGCCCGGCCGCGAGCCGCAGGTACTGCCCGACGGTCACGGTCGTGACGACGCGGTCCTGCTGGAAGGTGCGGCGCAGACCGTGGCGGGCCCGTCGCTGCGGGGGTCCGGTGAGCGGGCGCCCGGCGACGACGACGTCGCCGGTCGCGGGCGCGAAGCCGCTGAGGGCGTCGATGATGCTGCTCTTGCCGGCCCCGTTGGCGCCGACGAGCCCGACGACCTCGGCCGGGTCGACGTGCAGGTCGACCCCGTCGACGGCGGTGATCCCCCCGTACCGCACGGTGACCCCGCGCACCTCGAGCGCCGGGGCACCGGTCGGTGCGGCCACGGACCGCTGTGCGACGACGCAGTCCCAGGCCGTCGCGTCCACGGCTCCCCGCCCGCGCCGACCGCCCTGCGGCCAGACGCGGTCCGCGACGGCGACTCCCCCGGCCAGCGCCTGGATCGCCCCGACCGCGAAGACGAGGTTGCCGAGGTCCTGCGGCAGCCCGGCCCGGCTGACGAGTTCGGGGACGAGCGTGGCGACGACCCCCGCCAGCAGGGCGCCCTGCCACCGCCAGCTGCCGATGAACAGGGCGGCCGCGAAGACGACGAGGGAGGACGTGGTGAGGAAGTTCGTGGGCGCGACGATCCCCAGCTGCAGGACCGTGAGGACCCCCGCGAAACCCGCGACAGCGGCGCTGGTCGCGAACGCCGTCACCTTGGCGCGCACGACGGAGACGCCGAGGGCCGCCGTCGCACGTTCGCTGTTCTTCACCGACTTCCACGCCACGCCCGTGGGGCGGCGCCGCACGAACCCCAGCAGCGCGGCGAGGGCCGCGAAGCACACGACGGTGAACACGTAGAAGGCCTCGTCCCCGGCGAGGATCCCGGGGCGGTCGGCGAACACCTGCCCGAACCGGGGGGCGTTGAGGACGGTGCCGACGGCGCCCGCGACCCCGAGGGTCACGACGGCGAGGTTGACGCTGCGCAGCCGCAGCGCCGGCAGGGAGACGACCGCTCCCAGCACGGCGGCGACCGCCGTGCTGGCCAGGACCTGGACCACGAGCGGGAGCGGGTGGTCGGCCGCGGCGAACTGCGTGAAGACGCAGGCGCTCACGGCGGCGAAGGAGATCTGGCACAGCGACGGCATCCCGGCGTCGCCGGAGAGCACGCCGAGGCTCAGCAGGACGACGGCGCTCACGACGGCGCTCGTGCCGAGGAACAGGTCGTAGGCCCCGCTGACGAGCGGGTACACCAGGGCCGCGACGAGCACGAGGCTCCCCACGACGGAACTGACGGGTGGTCTGGTCACCGGGCGTCCTCCCACCGCTGGCCGCGCTGGGCGAACAGCAGGATCACGAGCAGGGCGAAGAAGGGGGCAGTCGTGCTGTAGGCGGCCAACTGGGAGGTCCCGGCCGCGATCCCCTGCAGCACACCGAGGACGACACCGCCGACGACGGCCCAGGCCAGGCTCTGGAACAGCCCGAACAGCGCGGCGGCCAGACCGGGCACGACGAGCAGGGCCAGGGAGGGGAAGTTCGTGGTGGACGACGTCGAGATGAGCGTGACGGCGACGACGGAGAACGCGCCGGAGACGGCCCACACCCAGGTGCCGTAGCGACGGGAGCGGATGCCGAGGAGTTCGGCGGTCTGCGGACGTTCGGACACCGCGCGCAACCGCCGGCCCAGCAGGGTCCGGGCGAAGAGCGCACCGACCCCGGCCGCCACCGCGACGGCCAGGACGAGCAGCACGACCGTGGCCTGCGAGACGACCGTCCCGGCCACGGCGAACGCGCGCCCGTCCAGGCGCGAGGGCACCGGGCGGGGGTCGCCCCCGAAGAGCAGCCCGGCCAGCGCGATGGTGCTGATGAGCTGGGCGATGGTGACGACCGATCGGGTGCCGACGTCGCTGCGGTCGAACCACACGACGAGGATCCCGCCGAGGAGGGTGCTGACGGCGGCACCGCAGAGCACGCCGAGCAGCAGCGCGAGCCAGTACGGGACCCCGGCCCCCGCGGCGGCCGCGAAGAGGAACGTGCCGAACGCCCCCGTCGCGGCCGTCGCGAAGTTCACGGTCCGGGTGGCCTGGTAGGTCATGACGAGGGCGAGGGCCAGCAGGGCGTAGCCCCCGCCGGGCGCGAGCCCGGCCACGGCGTGCTCGAGCACGTCAGCTCCCGCTCTGCGAACCGGTCTGGAGGGTGGTCCACTCCGTGGTCACGGGTTCCCAGTCGGTGCCGCGCAGCTCGACGAACCGGCTGGACACGTTGGCCTGGTGGGTCTTGCCGTTCCCGAACACGTAGGGGTTCCCCATGAGCGGGGTCTCGTAGGGCTGCATCGTCTGCAACGCCTTCAGCACGCTCTCGGCCGTGATGTCGCCCTCGATGCCCTTGAGCACCTCGACGAGGACCGCGGCGCTGACGTACCCGCCCTGGCCGAAGGAGTTGAGCGCGACCCCCGCCCCCTTCATCGTCGACACGTAGTCCGACAGGGCCGGGTCCTGCGCGCCGGACCCCGTGAAGGGCAGGAACTCGGAGTTGACGACGAGACCGTCGGCGCCCGGCTGGATGGCCGCGGCGACCTGGGTGTTGTAGGCGCTGGCCAGTTCCATGAACGTCATGGACCCGCGCAGGCCGAGCTGGGTGATCTGCTTCTCCAGGGCCACGAGCTGCGGTCCGGCGACGGCGGGGACGAAGACGTCGCACCCGGCCTGCTGCGCGCGCAGCAGGTAGGACTGCCAGTTGGAGTTGTCGGTCGGGTACTGCTGGGCGAGCGTCACCTGCACCCCGGTCTGCCGGGTGAACGCGGCGAGGACGGGGGCGACCCCGGCCTGGACGTCCTCCCCGGACAGCACGCACGGTTTCGTCTTGCCCAGGTCCTTGACCGCGTGCACGAGGCTCACGCCGAGCCCGGCGAACAGGCCAGTGTTCGTCGGGGCGATGTTCGGTGAGGAGAAGCACTGCGGCAGAACACCTGCGCCCGGGACCGAGGCGATGCTCGAGCGGGCGTAGAACTCCGCGTTCGTGGCGCAGTCCGGCACGCTGGCCGAGCCGACGAGGGCCACCACGCCGTCCTTGTCGACGAGCTGGCGGGCGGCCTGCGCGGCGCGGCCACCGTCTCCGGCGTCGTCGACGACGGTGTACTCGATCTTCCGGCCGCCGATGCCCCCGGCGGCGTTGACCTTGTCGAAGTACGCCTTGGCCGCGGCCGTGGACTCCGGGAACGTGGCCGGCCCGGACAGCGTCGCGATGGCGCCGAGTTCGATGGGGTCGGAACTCGTGCCGCCCCCCGATCCCGAGGAGCAGGCCGTGGCGAGCCCGGCGACGACGGTCGTGGCGAGCAGGGCGGTCAGCAGACGGCGAGGGCGGGGACGGGTGGGAGGGGCAGGCGTGGCGGGCACGGCGGATCACGCTCCAGCGGATGGGGCCGAACTCCGTTGAGCTCGACAATCGATGAGAACATCAATGTTCTTGCTGAGAACGTAGGGCTGGACCCGTGAGCCGTCAAGCAGTTCGGGGGAACCTCACCCGCGCAGGGCGCGGGAGATGCCCGCGGCGGCCACCGAGAGGGCGGCGACGAGACGGGGACGGTCGCGACCCAACGTCGCCACGACGAGGCCCAGCGCCGCCACGACGTCGCCGTCCGGCCCGCGCACGGGAACCGCCACCGAGGCGTTCCCGACGTCCATCTCCCCGCTCGTGCTCGCGAAACCCTCCCGGCGGACCTGCGCGAGCTGGCGTTGGAGCAGCCCGGGCGAGGTGATGCTGTACGGCGTCACCCGCTGCAGACCCGCCAGCACCTGGCCCACGACCTCGGCGGGCGCGTGCGCGAGCAGCACCTTCCCGACGCCGGTGGTGTGCAGCGGGAGCCGGCCGCCGACCCGGCTCACGACCGGCACCGAGGCCGACCCCTGGAGCCGGTCCAGGTAGAGCACCCGGTCGCCGTCGCGCTCGGCCAGGTGCACCGTCGCCCGCGTCGCCGCCTGCAGGTCCTGCAGGAAGGGGGCCGCGACGTCGCGCAGTTCCGTCTGGACGGGCGCCAGCAGCCCGAGGTCCCACGTCCGCCGCCCCACGACGTACCCGTCGGCCCGGCGGGCGAGGAACCCGCGTGCCTCGAGCCGGCGCACGATGCGCAACGTCGTCGAGGGCGTCAGCCCGCTGCGGGCCGCGAGGTCGGTCAGCCGCAGCACCCGGTGCTCGGGGCCGAAGGCGCCGAGCACGTCGAGGGTGCGGTCCACGAGGGAGGCCCCGGGGGCGGATCTGCCGGCCACGGGTGCAGCCTACGTTCCACTCAGTGGCACGGACGCCTGGTCCCCCGCCCGGACCCGTCCTAGCCTGCCTGCATGACGACGCCGTCCCCCACGCCAGCGACGACCCACCGCACGCGGGTCGCGGTCGTCGGCGGCGGTCCCGCCGGCCTCATGGCCTCCCACCTGCTGCACCGCGCGGGCATCGAGACCGTGGTCGTCGACCACCGCACCGTCCACGAGATCGAGACGACGCACCGTGCGGGCATCCTCGAGACCGACAGCGTCCGGATGCTCACCGAGACCGGCGTCTACGGCGACGGCCCCCAGCGCGTCCTCACCGAGGGCGACCGCCACGGCGGCATCTTCCTCCGCTTCGACGGGGAGTCCCACCACCTCGACTTCGAGCGCCTCGTGGGGAACTCCGTCTGGCTCTACCCGCAGACCGAGGTGTTCACCGACCTGCACCGCGCCCGCACGCGCGACGGCGGGAACCTGCACTACGGCGTGTCCGACGTCGGGGTCCACGACGTGACGGGATCGCCCCGCGTGACGTTCACCGACGCCGAGGGCGCTCGCCACGAGGTGCAGGCCGAGGTCGTCGTCGGCGCCGACGGGTCGCGCAGCGTCTGCCGCGACCTCGTGGCCGGCCACCAGCGCTGGTTCCGCGAGTACCCGTTCGCCTGGTTCGGGATCCTCTGCGAGGCCCCCAAGAGCTCCCCCGAACTCATCTACAACCGCTCCGAGACGGGGTTCGCGCTCATCAGCCAGCGCACCGAGTCCGTGCAGCGCATGTACTTCCAGTGCGACCCGACCGAGAACCCGGACGACTGGTCCGACGGGCGGATCTGGGACGAGCTGCAGGGTCGCCTCGCCGGTCGCGACGGGTTCGAGCTGATCGAGGGGCCCGTCATCAGCCGGTCGGTCCTGCCGTTCCGCAGCTTCGTGCAGACCCCGATGCGGCACGGCCGGCTGGTGCTGGCCGGGGACGCCGCCCACACCGTGCCGCCCACGGGCGCCAAGGGCCTCAACCTCGCCCTGGCTGACGTGCGCGTCCTCGCCGAGGTCCTGACCGACGCGTTCGCCAAGGACGACCTCGACCTGCTCGACGAGTACACCGACCGCGCCCTGGCCCGCGTGTGGAAGGCCCAGCACTTCAGCTACTGGATGACGACGATGCTGCACCGCAGCCCGGGCACCGAGGGTTTCGACGACCTGCGCCAGCTCGGCGAGCTGCACTCCCTGGTCTCCTCCGAGGCCGGGTCCACCTACCTCGCGGAGGGTTACACCGGATGGCCGACACGATGAGTGGTCTGGAGAGCCAGGCCGAGCTCTCGGCCGAGATCGAGGACACGGCCGCGAAGTGGGCGACCACGAGCGAACCGGAGTTCCAGCCGCGGCGCGACTACCCGCCCTACCGCTCGACCCTGCTGCGCCACCCCACCAAGGACCTGTTCCAGGTCGACCCGGAGGGCGTGGAACTGTTCGCCCCGGCGTTCGGGCAGCGCGACGTGGACCCCCTCGAGGCGGACCTGACGATCCAGCGCGGCGGGGAACCCCTCGGGGAGCGGATGGTCGTCACCGGCCGCGTCCTCGACGGGGACGGCCGCCCCGTGCGCCACCAGCTCGTGGAGGTCTGGCAGGCCAACGCGGGCGGGCGGTACGTCCACCAGCGCGACCAGCACCCCGCGCCCCTGGACCCGAACTTCACGGGGATGGGCCGCACCCTGACCGACGCGGACGGCGTCTACCGGTTCACGACCGTCAAACCCGGCCCCTACCCGTGGAAGAACCACCACAACGCCTGGCGGCCCGCGCACATCCACTTCTCGCTGTTCGGGACCGACTTCACCCAGCGCCTCGTGACCCAGATGTACTTCCCGGGCGACCCGCTGTTCGCCCTCGACCCGATCTACCAGTCGATCGTCGACCCGGCCGCCCGCGAACGCCTCGTGGCGACCTACGACCACGACGTCACGACCCACGAGTGGGCGACGGGCTACCGGTGGGACATCGTGCTCACGGGCGCCCACCGCACGCCCCTGGAGGAGGAGCACGCATGAGCCGCCTCGCCCCCACCCCCGGCCAGACCGTCGGCCCGTTCTTCCACTACGCCCTGCCCTACCCCGGGGACGCCGAGCTCGTCCCGCGCGGGACCCCGGGGGCGGTCCGCCTGCACGGCACCGTCCTCGACGGTGCCGGCGACCCCGTGTCGGACGCGCTGCTGGAGGTCTGGCAGGCCGACCCCGAGGGCGCCGTCGTGCGGCGGCCCGGGTCCCTGCACCGCGACGGCTGGACGTTCACCGGGTTCGGCCGCTGCGCGACCGACGGGGCGGGCGACTACTCGTTCACGACCCTGACCCCCGGCGCCGTCGACGGCGGCCTGCCGTTCTTCGCCGTCACGGTCTTCGCCCGCGGGCTGCTGCACCGCCTCAGCACCCGGGCCTACCTGCCCCTCCCCGACGGGGCCACGGACGCCCTGCTCACCGCGGCGGGCCCGCGTGCTCAGACCCTCGTCGCGACGGCCGACCCCGACGGCTACCGTTTCGACGTGCACCTGCAGGGTCCTGACGAGACCGTCTTCCTCCAGGCGCCGGGCGAAACCCCGGCGTGAGCGGACGGTGAGCGAGTTCTTCCGGCCCGGCGACCACCGGGCCGGCGCGGTGTTCTCCGACACCGCCTTCACCGCGGCGATGGTGGCCGTGGAGTCGGCGTGGGCCGGGGTGGACCTCACCGCACCCGACGAGCCGCTCGACGTCGAGGCCGGTGGGAACCCCGTCATCCCCCTCGTGCAGGCGCTGCGCCGGGTCAACCCCGGCGTGGAGGTGCACACCGGGCTGACGAGCCAGGACGTCGTCGACACCGCCCTGGTGCTCCTGCTGCGCGACGCCGTCGCGCAGGTCCGCACCCACCTCGCGGACGCCGTCGCCGCCGTCGACCGCCTCGACACCGCGCAAGGGCACCGGGAGGTGACGGCCCGCACGCTGACGCAGTGGGCGTTGCCCGTCCCGCTGGGCCACCGGTTCGGCGCCTGGCGCACCGGACTCCTCGAGGCCGACACCGACCTCGCCGCGCTGACGTACCCCGTGCAGGCCGGCGGACCCGTCGGGACCCGCACCGACCGCCGCGACCTGGCCGCCCGGCTGGGCCTGACCGACGGCCCGTCCTGGCACACGAACCGTCGGCCGGTCACCCGCGCCGGCGACGCGCTCGTCGCGACGACGGACGCCTGCGGCCACGTCGCCCGGGACGTGCTGACGCTGTCGCGGCCCGAGGTCGGTGAACTGTCCGAGGGGACCGGCGGCGGGTCGTCCTCGATGCCGCACAAGGCGAACCCCGTGCTGTCGGTGCTCGTCCGCTCCACGGCGATCGTCGCCCCGCACCTGGCCGGCACGCTGCACGCCGCCGCCGCCGACCAGGTCGACGAACGCGCCGACGGCGCCTGGCACGCGGAATGGGACACGCTGCGGCTGCTGGCCCGCCGCACGGTCGTCGCCACCGCACAGAGCGCCGACCTGCTCGCCGGCCTGACCGTCCACCCCGACCGGGCCGCGGCGAACCTCGCCGCGGCGCAACGACTGCGTGGAGGAACCCCGTGAGTACCGTCCTCGTCCTGGGGCCGTCCCTCGGCACGACCGCCGCCGCCTGTTGGGGGCCCGTCGTCGACCTGCTCGGCACGGGTTCCGACGCGGAGTTCGAGGTGGTGGCCTGGGAACTGCCCGGACACGGCGCCGACCGGCGCCCCGTTCCCGCCGACCTGACGATCGCCGACCTCGCGCAGCAGGTCGTGGACGCCGTCGCCGAACGCCACGACGGCCCGTTCCTCTACGCCGGCGACTCCGTCGGTGGCCAGGTGGGGCTGCAGCTGCTGCTCGACCACCCGGACCGCGTGCTCGGGGCGGTGCTGTGCTGCACGGGCGCCCGGATCGGGACCACCCAGTCGTGGGCCGAGCGCGCCGCCCAGGTGCGCGCGTCGGGGACGGCCTCGCTCGTGGGGCCGACGGCGTCGCGGTGGTTCGCGCCCGGGTTCCTCGAACGCCGGCCCGCCGTCGGCGCGGCGCTGCTGCACGCGTTGCGGGACACGGGGACCGAGGGGTACACCGCGGTCTGCGGCGCGCTGGGCGCCTTCGACGTCCGCGACCGCCTCGGTGAGGTGGACCGCCCCGTCGTCGCCGTCGCGGGTGCGCACGACGCGGTCTGTCCGCCGGAGTCGCTGCGCGAGATCGCCGACGGTGTCCGCGACGGACGGCTCGTGGTCCTCGACGACGTGGCGCACCAGGCACCCGCCGAGGCCCCCGAGGAGATCGCCCGGATCGTCCGGGACCTGGCACGGGAGGTGGCGCGGTGACCGAGGAGCACTCCGGGGAGTACGACGCGGGGATGGTCGTGCGCCGGGAGGTGCTGGGCGACGAGCACGTCGACCGCGCCGTCGCGGCCACGACGGGGTTCACGGCCGACTTCCAGCGCTACATCACCGAGAACGCCTGGGGCGCGGTGTGGACACGGCCCGGGCTGGACCGGCGCACGCGTTCCCTCATCACCCTGACGGCGCTCATCGCCCGCGGGCACCACGAGGAGTTCGCGATGCACGTGCGGGCCGCGCGCCGCAACGGCGTCACGGTCGCCGAGATCGGCGAGACCATCCTCGCCTCGGCCGTGTACTGCGGGGTGCCGGACGCGAACAACGCCTTCCGCATCGCCTCCCAGGTGCTCACCGAGCTGGGTGAGAGCCTGGACGCGTGAGCGACGCGGGAGTGCGACGGATCGGGATCGTCCTGTTCGACGGCGTGGAGGAACTCGACGCCGTCGGCCCGTGGGACGTGCTGGCCTGCTGGGCCCAGCAGTTCGGCGAGGACGGTTGGGAGGTGACGACGCTGTCGCGCGACGGCGGTCTCGTCACCGCCGCGAAGGGTCTGCAGTTCACCGCGGCCCACTCCTTCGCCGACGCCCCCGCGTTCGACGTCCTGCTGCACCCCGGCGGCCGCGGGACCCGCCCGCAGCTGCGCGACGAGGCCCACCTCGACTGGGTGCGCGCCCAGCGCGCCACCGTCCCGCTCATGACGAGCGTCTGCACCGGGGCCCTCGTCTACGCCGCCGCGGGTCTCCTCGCGCACCGGCCGGCGACGACCCACTGGGGGTCGCTGGACCTCCTGGCCGAACTGGACCCCACGATCGAGGTCCGGCCCGACGACCGCTTCGTCGACGACGGCGACGTCGTGACCTCGGCGGGCGTCTCGGCCGGCATCGACATGGCCCTGCACCTGGTGGCCCGGCTCGCCTCGGTGGACCGGGCCCGCCAGGTGCGACGTCACGTCCAGTACGACCCGGAACCGCCCGTCTGAGCTGCGAGCCCGGAGGCGACCGGTGGGAACACCGGGCGGTCGAGTCCCTGGAACGTCCGGGCGACCCGCAGCACCTGCTCGCAGTACCCGCGCTCGTTGTCGTACCAGACGTACAGGACGACGCTGTCCCCCGCCGTGATGGTCGCGAGGGCGTCGACGACCCCGGTCTTGCGGGTCCCGATGAAGTCGGTGGAGACGACCTCCGGGGAGTCGGTGTAGTCGATCTGGTCCTGCCACGGGGAGTCCAGCGACACCTGGCGCAGGTACTCGTTGAGGTCGGCCTTCTCGACGCTCTCGCGCAGCGTGAGGTGCAGCACGGCGAGCGAGACGTCGGGGGTGGGTACGCGGATGGAGTTCCCGGTGAGCTTGCCTTCGAGTTCCGGCAGCGCCTTCGCGACGGCCTTCGCGGCCCCCGTCTCGGTGAGCACCATGTTGAGGACGGCGGAGCGGCCGCGGCGGTCGCCCTTGTGGAAGTTGTCGATGAGGTTCTGGTCGTTGGTGAACGAGTGCACGGTCTCGACGTGGCCGCGGACGATGCCGTAGCGGTCGTTGACGACCTTCAGGACCGGGGCGATGGCGTTCGTCGTGCAGGACGCCGCCGAGGCGATGCGGTCCGACTCCCCCAGCGCGTCCTGGTTCAGCCCGTGCACCACGTTCTTGACCGACCCCTTGCCGGGGGCGGTGAGCAGCACGCGTCCCACCCCGGCGCTGCGCAGGTGCTGCGACAACCCCTCGGCGTCGCGCCACCGGCCGGTGTTGTCGATGACGAGCGCGTCGTGGATGCCGTGCACCGTGTAGTCGACGCTCGCGGGGTCGTCGGAGTAGATGACCTGGATCGTGGTGCCGTTGGCGACGATCCGGTCGTGCTCCTCGTCCACGGTGATCGTGCCGGCGAACGCGCCGTGGACGGAGTCGCGGCGCAGCAGGCTGGCCCGCTTGACGAGGTCGTTCGCCCCGCCACGTCGGACCACGACGGCCCGCAGTCGCAGACCCCACGGGTCCTGGCCCTGTTCGACGAGGATGCGGGCCAGGAGCCGTCCGATGCGGCCGAACCCGTAGAGGACGACGTCGCGGCGGCCGGTGCCCGGGTCCCCCGCGGCCAGCGGGGCGAGCAGTTCCCGCACGGCCCCCTCGTCGGTGGTCCCCGCACCGGCGAGCCGGGCCAGGTCGACGACGGCCGGCGACAACGGCAAGCGGCACAGGACCTGCAGCAGTTCGAGACTGCCCTCCAGGCTCAGTTCGACGTCGTCGACGCGGCGGGCGAACCGGTGCGCCTTGATGAGGTCGACGACGGACTTGCCGACGAGGCTGCGGCCGTGGACGGTCGCCGTGACGCCGTGGTCGCGGTGCAGGCGGCCGATGAGCGGCACCATCGCCTCGGCGAGGCCGAGCTTGAGGGACCAGCCGAGGTCGTCGGTGGGCTGGGTCTGGTCGGTCATGCGGGGGTCGTCTCCTCAGTGAGCGGCGGTCAGGGCGGCACGCAGCTGCTGCAGGCGCTGCGGGAGTTCGGTCGGGAGCTTGTCCCCGAAACCGGCGAAGTAGGCCTCGAGCTCGTCCAGTTCGGCGGTCCAGGCGGCGGGGTCGATCGCGAACAGCTCGGCCAGGTCGGCTGCGGGCACGTCCAGCCCGGCCACGTCCAGGTCACCGGCGGCCGGGACCAGGCCCACGGGGGTCTGGTCCGCGCCGACCTGCCCGGCCAGGCGCGCGCAGATCCACGCGATGACCCGGGAGTTCTCCCCGAACCCCGGCCACAGGAACCGCCCGTCGTCCCCGCGCCGGAACCAG
>NZ_JBFBND010000047.1:0-32291 GCF_040702905.1 Kineococcus sp. NPDC059986
GAACCCTCGTCCCTACGTCTGGGTCAAGACCGCCGAGCAGATCCTGGAGTCGCTCGGCGACTACTGCCAACGAATCATCGACTCACGACACTAGCGGTCCGCGCCGCCGTAGCGCTGTGACACCTCCTCCGGTGGGCGGGCGGGGCTGAAGAGGTACCCCTGCGCCACCGAACACCCCAGCTCCACGAGGACCTGCCGCTGCTCCTCGGTCTCGACGCCCTCGGCCACGCTGACCAGTCCCATCGAGCGTGCGAGGTGGACGCAGGCGCCGACGATCGCCCGGTCCGCGGCGCTGTCGACCACGGCGGAGACGAAGGACCGGTCGATCTTCAGCTCGTGCACCGGGAACCGCTGCAGGTACGTCAAGCTCGCGTACCCGGTCCCGAAGTCGTCCACCGCGATCTGCATCCCCAGCCCCGACAGGGCCTGCAGCGTCACCGACGCGTTCTCGGGTTCCACCATCAACGCGGTCTCGGTGATCTCCAGGACCACCTGGCTCGCGGGGACGCCGTACCGCGCCAGCGCACTCGTCACCAGCAGCACCAGGTCGGGGTCGTTCAGCTGCCGCGTCGAGAGGTTGACGCTCATCTGCACCCCGTTGCCCGTGGCGTTCCACGCGGCCGCCTGGGCGACGGCCGTGTCCAGGACCCAGGCACCGAGGTCGCGGATGAGGCCGCTCGCCTCGGCGACCTCGATGAACTCCGCCGGGCCGAGCAGACCCCGGACGGGGTGCTGCCACCGCACGAGGGCCTCCACCCCCGTCGTGGTGCCGTCCGACAACCGGACCCTCGGCTGGTAGTGCAACCGGAACTCCCCCTCGGCGAGGGCTGCCCGCAGTTCCTGCAGCAGCCGCAACCGGTCGGCGGCGTCGTCCCCGGCGGCGGGGTCGTGGACGGCCAAACCCCCGCGGCCACGGCTCTTGACCCGGTACATCGCCGTGTCCGCGCGACGCAGCAGGGCGTCGGCCGCCGCGTCGCACTCCGCGTCGCACGCCGCTGCACCGGTTCCGGTGGGCTCTGCCCGGAGGTCGGACGGCACGTCCGCGAGGGCGATGCCGGCACTGGCCGACGGGACGACCTCGACACCGGCGATGACGACCGGGACCGTGAGCTCCGCCAGCAGTCGTCGGCACAACGCGACCGCGTCGTCCTCGGTGCGCAGCACCTCCAGCACGACGAACTCGTCACCGGCGAACCGGGCCACGACGGCTTGCGGACGCAACGCCGACCGCAGTCGCTGCCCGAGGACGCGCAGCAGGTCGTCACCACCGGCGTGCCCCACGCTGTCGTTGACGGCCTTGAAACCGTCCAGGTCGAGGAACACCACGGCCAGGCGCGCGGTGGCGTCGTCGCGCCCCGGACCGTTCCCGAGGGCTTCGGACAGGGCTGCGTGCAGGCCGGTCCGGTTGAGCAGACCGGTCACCGGGTCGTGGTGCACGAGGTGCTGCAGGTGGGCTTCGGCCCGAGCGCGTTGCGCTTCCGAGGCCTCGGCGGCGCGTTTGGAGACGAGCAGTTCCTGTTCGTAGCGACGACGTTCCCGCGCCCCGAACAGGGCGACCACGACGTGTGCCGGGTTCCCCCGCCCGTCCCGGACCGGCGGGTCGGTGTCCGGGGATCCGTCCTGGCCCTCGCCGGCCCCGAGACCGGGCGCGGTGAACCGCACGGCGCTGAGGAAGGCCGCGTGCCGTGACCCTCCGACACCGAGCACCTGGACCGAGACCTCGTCCACCCGTCCGGCCGTCGCCAGCACCGGCAGGGCGTGGGTCGTCCACACGATGCGGTCCCCGACCGGCAGGAGGCGGGCGAACGGGGTTCCGAGGACGTCCTCCCGCAGCAGACCTGTCCAGGTGGTGAAGGTGCGGTTCACGTCCACGACGAGTCCCGCGTCACCGTCGAGGACCACGTGGGCGACCGGTGAGTCCTGCCACCAGCCGTCGGCGCGGACCGGCGCGACGTCCGCACGGTCGTGGCCGGCGTCCACCGGTGGTGTCGTCACGAGGAGGAGCCCGTCCGGTCCGTGCGGCCCGGGTCGCCGACGCGGTGGCGGTCCAGGTGGTCGAGGACAGCGGTCGCGACCTGAGCGGGCGCACTGATGTGCGGGCAGTGACCGGTGGCGTCGAGGACGACGAGGTGACCTCGCGGAACGGCCGCGGCGACCGCCGTCCCCACCTCCTCCGGGGCGAGCGCGTCGTGCCGGCACTGCAGGACCAGCGTGGGGTGCTGCACCTGCGGCAGCACGTCGCGCACGTCGCTGAGGAAGATGGCCCGGGCGAAGGTCGCGGCGGCGTCGGGGTGCGTGCCGAGGAAGCTGTCGGTCAGTTCCGCCCCCAGCTCCGGTGACCCGGGGACCCCCATCACGACCGGCGCCATCGCGGCGGACCAGGCGTAGTAGTTGCTGTCCAGCGACTCGAGGAGTTCGCGGATGTCCTCGAGGCTGAACCCGCCCGTCCACCCGGTCCCGGGGTCGTCGACGTAGCGCGGGGACGGCGCCACCAGCGACAGCGTGGCGAAGCGGTCGGGCTGGGCCGCGGCCGCCAACAGGGCGACGGCGGCACTGACCGAGTGGCCCACGACGTGCACGGCGCGGAGGTCCAGGGCGGCGCACACCTCCAGCAGGTCCTGCGCGTACCCGGTCAAGCTCCCGTGCCGGACGGGGTCGAAGTCGCTCAGCTGCGTGGCGCCGGACCCCGCGTGGTCGAACAGGACGACGCGGTGGTCGGCCAGGTGCGGGAGCAGGCGGTTCCACGCCCGCTGCCCGGCCCCGAACCCGTTCGCCAGCAGGAGCACCGGCCCGTCCGGATCGCCGGCCTCGGTGACGCAGTGCCGGGCCAGGACCGCGGACGGGTCCGGCACCGTCGTGACCGGCTGCGGGAGCCGGCACGGAACGACGCGGACGACGTCGGGGCGGATCGGCACGAGGCCGTCGAGCGGGAGCATGGGGGGCCTCACGGTTGACACGGTCGTCCTGGGATCGGCGTGGGGGAGCACGAGCTTGACCTGGTGAACGGGTGGTCCCGGCCCGTCAGCCCAGGACGCTGCGGGTCGTGGCCTCCTGCTCGGCCAGGACGTCCCCGATGAGCGCCTGCGTGTGGTTGATCTGCTCGACGGCCGCGTGGATCCCGGCCAGCGAGGTGACGACCGCCTGCACCCGGTCCTGGATGGTGGCGACCTTGACGCTCACGTCGTCGGTGGCACGTTCGGTCTGGGAGGAGAGTTCCTTGACCTCCCCGGCCACGACGGCGAAACCCTTCCCGGACTCCCCCGCCCGCGCCGCCTCGATCGTGGCGTTCAGGGCCAGCAGCTTGGTCTGCGCCGCGATCGACTGGATGGCGCGCACGACGTCGTCGATCTCCGTGCTCGCCTGGCCGAGCGCTGCGACCTGCCCGTTCGCCTCCTGGCCCAGGGCTTCGCCCTGGGCGGCGACGTCGGCCGCGGACGTGACGTTGCGCTCGACCTCGTCGATGGAGGACAGCAGTTCGCCGCCCGCCTGGCGCAGCCGGGTCCCGGCGGCCAGCCGCTCCATTGCCTGCCCGACGAGGAAGGCCGTGTTCCGCAGGGCGCTGCGGCGGCTCGCGGACATGATGAGCGTGCGGGTGGCGAAGAAGTCCATCGTGCCGATCATGCGGCCCGCGACGACGACGGGCAGGCAGACGCCGGACTTCACCCCGGCGCGCTGAGCGGCCGGGGCCCGGACGCAGTCCGTCATCTCACCGAGGTCCTCGACGAACACCAGGTCCTGCTCGGCCCACGTGCGCCCGGACAACCCGACGCCCTTGGCGAAGGACGCCGACAGCGTGACGCGGCGGAACTCCTCCCCCGCCGTCCCCGACTCCAGCTCGAAGCGCAGGACCCGGGCCTGTTCGTCCAGGCGCCAGAACGACCCGTACTGCCAGTCGAAGTCACGCCGGACGACGTCCAGCGCGGTCCGCAGCACCACCTGTTCGTCGGAGGCCGTCGTGAGTTCGCGGATGACGGTCGAGACGGCGTCCACGTCCTGCGCCGCCTTCTCCTGGCGCACCACCTCGTGCGCCCGTTCCAGCGCACTGGAGACCAGGACCCCCACCGCCCGCAGCGCGTCCAACCGTCCCGGCGACGGCTCCAGTTCCTCGCTGCTGAAGAAGTCCATGGTGCCGACGACGCGGCCCTCCTGGAGGATCGGGAAGCACACCCCGGACTTCACCCCGGCCCGCTGGGCCGCCGGCGCCCGCACGCAGTCGGGGACCTGGGCGAGGTCGGGCACGAACACGAGGTCCCGGGCCCGCCAGGCGCGCCCGGACAGCCCGACGCCCTCGGCGAAGGACGCCTGCAACGTGACCCGCCGGAACTCCGCACCGGCGTCACCGGACTCCTGCGCGAACCGCAGGACCCCCCTGCCGCCCTCCCCCGTGGGGTCCAGCGTCCAGTAGGAGCCGTACGTCCAGCCGAACCGTTCGCGGACCGCCGCCAGGGCGATGCGCACGGCGTCCTGGGGGGACCGGACCGACGCCAGAGCGCGGACCACCTCGGTCATCGCGGCCACGTCGGCCTCGCTGGCGAGGAGACGGGCCGTCGTGCCGGCGAGGACCGCCGTCGAGTTCTTGCCGAACATCTCGCTCCTGGGTGCCGGACCCGACGACGGGTCCCGAGGTGGAACTGCTGGTGCTCCGACGTCATCGACGGCCGGCGGGGAAGGTTGAGAGCGCGACGGGTCTTTCACCCGTTCGGGGGTTGCCCCGCTCGGCTCCACTGTTCTCGAGGTTCCGGCGCAGGGCTGCCCTGCGGCGGGTGCGGGACCGGCGACCGCATCCTCGCCACGACGGCCCGTCGCCGGGCCGGGGAATGCCGCGGCGCCGGAGGAGGCGGACCGGTTCAGACCGCCTCGGGGTCGGCCACGGGATCGACCGCCGTCCGCGTCGACGGGAGGCCCGGGTTCTCGTGGCGCGGATCGGGGCGTTGCACGTCGTTCCCCCGGAGGGCGAGGAACGTCACGAGGGTGACGATGAGGACGACCGCGACGACCGTGACGGGTCCGTCGCCGAAACCCCGACCGCCGCCGAGGTCGGGCTCCTTGCCGAGCCAGTCCGCGAACGAGGCGCCCAGCGGACGGGTCAGGACGTAGGCGGCCCAGAACGTCGGGACCGGGTTCGCCCCCAGCCGCCAGGCGACGAGGGGAACCGCGATGGCGGCGGTGAACAGCAACCCCGAGGGCAGGAAACCCAGGTGCATGGCCAGGCCCGTGAGGTCACCCACCGCGGTCCCCAGGGCGAACGTCGCCAGCACGGTGGCCCAGTAGAACCGCTCGCGGCGTGCGGTGGTGATGCTGTGGACGTCGAGCGTCCGCTCGCTGCGCCACCACCACCCGAACACGACCGCCACCGCCACCGCGTACAGGCTCGAGGTCGCCCACAGCGGCAGCCCGCTGACCACGTGCAGGACGTCGGCCAGCATCGTGCCGACGACGGCGATCGCGGACACGCAGAACCAGTACACGGGGGGCCGGTAGCGCTCGGACCGCAACTGCAGCCACAACGCCAGCGCGAACCCGCCGACCCCGACGAGACCACCGAGGACGAGGTCGGTCTCCCCCAGGTAGTCCGAGGCCGCCTCTCCCATCCCGGTCGTGAGGACCTTGACCAGCCAGAACAGCGCCGTGACCTCGGGAACCTTCGCCGCCACGATCCGCGGGGCGAGCACGGAGCGGAGAACCCCGGCCGGGCGGTCGGCGCGAGGCGGACCGGTGCGAGGCGGCGTGGCCATGGGGCGGGTCCTCCGGTGCGGGCGGTCGACGCCCCCCGGACGGGGGCGGACCCATGGTGACCGCCGGCCGCTGAACCTCCGCTGAGACGGGCGCGCGAGGCGGCCTGCCGGTGACCGTAGGCTGCTGCGACCGGCGGCTGCCGGCCCCGGACTCGTCACCGCGGACGGAACGCGAGGTCATCCGTGCAGTTCGACCCGTCGAGCAGGACCCTGCCGTGATCGACGCCCTCCACGGGATCGGGCCCGTCCTCGCGGCGATCACGGTGCTGGCCCTGGTCGCGATCGGGGTCGGCCGCTGGGCCGGTCTCGGGCACGGCCGGGACGTCGTCGTGGTCGTCGCGCGGGCCGTCGTCCAGATCGTCGCCGTCGGCCTCGTCCTCGGGTTCGTCCTGCGCACCGCCGCGCTGGCGCCGCTCTACCTGTGCCTCGCGCTGGGGATCGCGTCGTGGACCTCGGCCCGTCGGCTGCGGTTCCCCCGGGTGTGGCCGGTGACCGTCGTCGCCATCGGCGCCGGTGCCGCGACGGCCTCGGCGGTCGTCATCGGCACCGGAGCCCTGCAGCCCCACGTCCTGCAGGTCGTGCCCTTCACGGCGCAGCTCATCGGCGGCGCCATGAGCGCCACGACCCTGGCCGGTCGCCGCATGCTGGACGACGTCGCCGCGGACTGGGCCACCGTGGAGTCGTGGCTGGCCATCGGCGCGACCGGCCGGGAAGCGGTGGCCGACGTCGGGCGCACCGCCGCGCAGCGCGCACTGGCCCCGGCGCTGGACCAGACCCGGACGGTCGGACTGGTCACCCTGCCGGGCGCCTTCGTCGGTCTCCTCCTGGGCGGGGCCAGCCCGCTCGAAGCCGCCCGGGTCCAACTGCTCGTGCTCGTCGGACTCGTCGCGGCCGAGACCGTCGCCGTGGTGCTGGTCACCGCCGGTCTGGGGCGCCGCATCCGGCAGCGCCCCGAACGCTGAGGCTCAGCGGACCAGGAAGCTGGAAGGAGTCGCGCTGGTCCGGCGCCAGGTACCGGTCGGTCGCGCGGTGCACGTCCCCTGCCTCGACGCGTCGCGACGTGTGAGGCCAGCAGAGTGGTCGAGCAGGCGGGCGGGACCACGAGGAGAAACCCTCGCTGCCGTCGAACGGGTGGTTCTGCGGGTCTCAGCGCGCCGACCTCGCGACCGCTGCCCACCATCGAGACATGCGCCTCGGAACCAGCGTCTTCCTGCTCGCCGTCGGAGCCGTCCTCACCTTCGCCGTCACCTTCTCGGTGTCCGGCCTCGACCTGTCGACCGTCGGGGTCATCCTCATGGTCGTCGGCGTCCTCGGCATCGTCCTCGAGTTCGCCCTGTTCCGGCCCCGCACCCGGGCCGTCACCAGCACCACGAGCGTCGACCCGGTGACGGGCAGCACCGTCCGCAGCACCACCGACCGGGCGATCTGAGGAACCGGTCCTCGCACGGCGGGAGGGCCCGGTGTGCGGCCGCCGCAGCGGGGAACCGTGCCTCTCCACGGTGTGGTCCCTCACGCACCGCCGCGCAGTTCGGCGCGGTCCGGTGGGCGGGCCCCGGCCCGTCGGCACGTCAGGGACGCGCACCGCACGGCCGCCTCGACCACCCTGCGCAACGGTGCACCGGACAGTTCCCGCAGCCTCGGTCGCGTCTGCGCACCCAACAGGTCGGCCCGCGGCGAGGGCGTCGAGCAACCCGGAGGAGAAGGCGTCGCCCGCCCCCACGGTGTCGACGACGGACACCGTCGGCGCGGCCACCTCGAGGACTCCCGACCCGGCCGTGACGGCGACGGCACCGTCGCCGTCGCGCGTGAGGACCACCAGGGCCGGACCCGCGGCGAGCCACCGCCGCGCGACGTCGACGTCCGACTCGCCCGGGTACAGCCAGCGGACGTCCTCGTCGGAGGCCTTGACGACGTCGCTGGCGGCTCGAACTCCTCGACCAGCCCCACGGCCTGCTCGGGGCCGGAGAAGAACACCGGGCGGACGTTGGGGTCGTAGCTCGTGGTCGCGGACGACCGGGCGCGGCGGTGGAGGTCGAGGGCGACGGCGGACCCCGGAGGAACCGAGGCGCCGATCGACCCGGTGTGGACGTGGTCGGTGTCCGACGGGAACTCCACCCGCGGCAGGGTCGCGTCGAAGTCGAACGTGCAGGTCGCCTTCCCGTCGGCGTCGACCAGTGCGTGCGACGTCGACGTGGCACCGTGCACGAGGGACGCGGGGAGCAGGTCGACGCCGGCACCGGCCAGGTGGTCGCGCACGGTTGCACCCCGCTGGTCGTCCCCGATGCGGCACAGGAACCGCACCGGGTGGCCGAGCCGACCCAGCCCGTACGCGACGTTGAGAGGGCTACCTCCGGGGTGTTCGGCACTGCGGCCGTCGGGGTGTTCGACCACGTCGACGAGCGCCTCCCCGACCACCACCAGAAGAGTGCCGTGGGCGCCTCGCTCCTCGCCTGGGGGCGGACGGTGCGCAACGGGGGCGGGCACGGGAACTCCTGCTCGGTCGGGGTGGGGTGGATCCGCACGGGTCCGTGGTCAGGGCTGCTCAGCCATGCTCCACATCGACCACAACGCCGTCCGCATCCGCCGGGGTTGCTCCAGGACGGTGACGACGGCGAACGCCACGTCGTCGGGCGCCAGGAACCCGTCCTTGACCGGGTCCCCCTCCGTGCGGCCGACACCGTCGGCGAACCCTGTGTTCACGGCGGCCGGGGCGATGGTGCTGACGCGGATCCCCCGCTCGCGCACCTCGCGGGCCAGCGACGTCGCCAGCCCGACCTGACCGTGCTTGCTCGCCCCGTACACCGCCTCCAGTGCTCCCCCGGTTCCGAGCCCCGCCACCGAGGCGACGAGGACGACGTCACCGCCGGCGTCACCGGCCGCGGCCCGCGCGTCGAAGTGCTGCACCGCAGCGCGGACCGCCCACACCGTGCCGAGCAGGTTGGTGTCGACGATGGCCTGCAACACGTCGTCGGAGTAGTCGCAGATCCCGCCGAAGACGCCGATGCCCGCGTTGCAGACGACCGAGTCGAGGCGTCCGAAACGCCCCACCGCCTCGGCGACGACCTGGCGTGCCGCGTCCGGGGACCGCACGTCCAGGGCGACGGCCAGGAACTGCTCGGCCGGGAACGAGGCCGCCACCGCCGCCGCCTTCGCGGGGTCCAGGTCGGCCAGCACCACGCGGACGCCGGAGTCGAGCAGCTGCCGCGCGGTGGCGGCACCGATGCCGGCACCGGCCCCGGTCACCAGGACCACCGTGCCGGTCAGGTCACGTCGTTCAGCGGGCACGTCCGTCCTCCTCCACTCGGCCTCGTCGCTCGTCCACCCGCGTCAGCCTCGGCGGCGCATGAGCGCCTCGAACGCCTCGTCAGCCGCGACGGTGTGCTCGTCGACCGTGCAGGCCTCGATGACGTCGGGGTGCGCCGTGAAGGCCCGGACGCCGACGGCGAGGGCCTGCTCGACGGCCAGCGGACTGCGCACGCTGGCGAGCAGCACCTCGGTCGGGCTGTCCCGCAACGCCTCGTGCATGGCTCCGACGAGTTCCAACGGGGGGCGTCCGGTGCGGTCGGCGATCTGCCCGAAGTAGGGCGCGATCCAGACGGCGCCGACCTGGGCCGAGACCGCGGCCTGGGCGACGGTGTTCACCGCCGTGACGAGGGTGGGAACACCGGCGCGGTGCAGGGCCGCCGCCGCGGTGAAACCCGCCATGGTCGCCGTCAGCTTGACGACGACGCGGTCGCCGAGGTCGGTGATGCGCGTCGCGTTCCGGAGCATCTCGTCCGCGTCGTGCCCCCAGGTCTGGAAGAACACCTGCTGGGCGCCGGCGTCGACGTAGCGGGAGTACAGCTCGGGGAAGTCGGCGGCGCCGCGGTCGGAGCGGTCGAGGATCGAGGGGTTCGACGTCACCCCGTCGACCAGGCCGGCCCGCAGCAGGGCCTCGACCCGTTCGACGTCCGCGCTGTCCGCGAAGAACTTCACTCCGACCTCCAGGTGCTCATTCGAGCGGTGGTGCCTCCAACAGTGCCCTGAACCATCCTCAGCCAGCGGCCGACGTGTCAATGCCGCTCGCTCGTCAGGTGGCCCGATGGACAGTGCACTCGAAGCCCTGCGGGCGACCGTCGCGGCGCGGCGCCACCACCTGGACGGCGCCACGACGAGCACCATCGCCGGTGAACTGCGGGTGTCCCGGTTCGAGGTCGCCCGTCTCCTCGACCGCGCCGTCTCGGTCACCACCCGTCAACTGCGCGCCGTGCCCGACGTCACGGCCGTTGCTGACGGCGCGGACGAGAGCACCGCGATCCGGGCCGCCTGCCGCAGCGGGCTCGTCCACCGCCCGGTGACCGACGACCGCACCGCGGAAGCCTTGCTGGTCAGCCCGACGGCTCCCTCCTGAGCCCCGTCACGCGCGGGGACGGGAACGTCGTCCCTGCCACCAGGACGACGCGAGGGTCGCGGCGGCGGCGGGTGCGGTGACCACCGCGACGTCGCCCCACGCCTGGCCGAACGCCCCGTGCAGCGTCACGGCGAACAGCCCGGCGACTGCGAGCACCGAGACCACCGACGCCACCGGCAAGCGGCCCCGGTCCTGCCACGCCATGTGCGGGCGGGCAGGGTCCAGGTTCCCCATCCGGTGGTCAGCACCGCCCACACCGCGGCGCCGACCGCGACCAGGGCCCAGGCGGCCGCCACGGTCCACCGTCCGGCCGACCACCACCCCGCGGCGCCCACGAGGAGCGCCGCGTCCAGCGTCAGCGAGCCCAGCAGCCGTGAACGCGCCCATCGGCCGCGGTCGAAGCGACGGTGCCGGCTCCGCAGCCTGGTGGCCTGCCGTCCTGACCCGGTGTCCTGCGTCGGCACACTGCGAGACTAGGACGGTGACGGGTTCGACGCTGACCTCGGGGCAACTGGCCGACGCCCTCGGCACGGCGTGGGCCGAACTCGGACCGCCGGCCGTCGCCGTCGAACTCCTGCACCGCACGGGCGACTGGCTCACCACCCTCGACGCTGCGGGGTTCCTCGACCTCGACACCCACCCGGACGGCACTCCGCGCGCCACCCTGCGCTGGGCGGAGGCCGTCGCCGCCCTCGCCCCGGACGCACCGCCGGGAGAGCTGCCGCGCGACCTCCCCCTCGGCCGCCACCACCCGGGTGTCCTGCGCATCGCGGCCGCCCTGGCGTCCGCCGTCCCGGTCGACCTCGGCGCCGTCGTCGGGGACATGGACCGGCCCACCACCGCGCACGTCCTCGCCGCGATCAGCTGGTCCAGCCAGGACCGCGCGATCTGGTTCGACCCCCGTCTGCCCGACGGGCGGTCCTCGGCGCGCACGGTTCCCCTGCACGTCGACGGTCTCGTGGACTGGCCCACCGTGCAGGACCCGCCGCAGGACACCGAACTCCCGCTGTGGCCGGCGCGCGTCGAGGAGGAGGCGGTCGCCCGGGCGGCCGAGGAGAACCCCGGACCGCTCGCCACCCTCCCCCTCAGCGGGCACGTCGCCGCCGTCCTGGAACACCTGCGCCCCACCGACCCGGAGTACCGCATCGTCACCATCGGGATGTGGGGTGCCCCCGGTGTCCTGGACGACGACGTGGTCCTCGACGACGGCTCGGCCTTCACGGGACCACGTCCTCCCCTCGGTCCGGACGAGAGCGAGGTCCTGCTGCACCGCCGGCACGACCCCACCCGACCTCTCCTCCTGGTGGTCCCCGCCGACGTCGACCTGCACGGCGTGCCCTTCCACCGCCTCCCGGAGGCCGGTGTCACCACGGTCTCGACGACGCCGGGGGACCCTCCCGCCGAGTCCCCCGCCACGGGCACCGATCTGCGCAACGCGACCGGCGGGTGGACGGTCCTGGACATCGGCGGTGTCCTTGCGGGGGTCGTCCACCTCGAGGACGGCGTCACCGGGATCAGCTGGACCCGGCCGGACGGGGAACGCGTCGCGGTCTCGATCCCGGCCCGTCCTCGGGAGGCCGTGGAACGGTTGCTGACCTGGCCCGGAGTTCCCTGGTGGAGGTGACACCTCGTGGCCAGGCCGGCCGGCGTTCGCCGCCGACGAGGTGTCCGTCGTCGTTCCGAGTGGCGTGCCACCGCAACCGCGGGCAGGGTCGGAGCACAGGGGTTTCGAGCAGTGGAGCTCTCCGCACCACCCGACGGGAGTCCCCGTGTACCTCCACGTGCAGAAGCTCATCCACGAGATCGCCGCCGACGAACCCGACCCCGCGGCGGCCAACGCCCTCCAGGAAGGTCTGGGGGGCCAGTTCGGCGAGATGCGCACGATGATGCAGTACCTGTTCCAATCGATGAACTTCCGCGGCCCCGCCGCCAAGCCGTACAAGGACCTCCTGCAGGGCATCGGCACCGAGGAGATCAGCCACGTCGAGCTCATCGGGACCACGATCGCCCGACTGCTGGACGGATCCCCCCGCTACCAGGGCAAGGCGACCGACCCGCTGGACACCCCGGGTGCCGGCGGCGCGACGCCGCTGGCGAACGCGCTGACCGAGAGCAACATCCACCACTACCTCGTGGGCGCCCAGGGTGCGCTGCCGGTCGACTCGGCGGGCAACCCGTGGAGCGGCAGCTACGTCTACAACTCCGGCAACCTCGTGCTGGACCTGCTCTACAACCTCATGCTGGAGTCCACGGGACGCCTGCAGAAGTGCCGCATCTACGAGATGTCGTCGAACAAGACGCTCCGCTCGACCGTCAGCTACCTCATCGTCCGGGACCAGGCGCACGAGAACAGCTACGCCAAGGCCCTCGAGACGCTCGGGGTCGACTGGAAGAAGCTGCTGCCCATCCCCAAGACCAACGCGGAGCAGTTCCCCGAGGTCAAGCAGATGGTGGACCTCGGCTGGCAGTCGAAGCAGTACACCTTCGACCTCACCGGGTTGTCCGAGGCGAGCAAGATCGTGCGCGGCGCCTCGCCGTCGAAGGACGGGACGACCCTCGACGGCACCGAACAGGCGCCCGAAGGGGCGCCCATGACCATCGCCGAGGAGCGTTACGAGGAGTTCGCGCCGGGACTCGACCCCGAACTCCTCGAACTCATCCAGGCGACGGCGGACCTGGAGATGGAAGAACCCGTCAGGACCTACGGCCCGCTGGATCCCACGGCCTGAGCCGTCCCGCCACCGGTCGACCCGCGACCTCAGCGGGCGAGGAACGCGCTGCGCGTCCACGGCCAGTCGTGGACGTCGGCCACCGCGCTCGTGCCGGAGGGTCGCGGGTCGAACGGGTCCGGTGCAGGTCGACAGGTTCCGGCTCGCCGGGTTCACACCGCCAGGACGGCCCCCGCGTGGCTGACCGCCACGGTGTGGACGACGTACCCCGTCGCGTCCAGCCGGTGCAGGAGGAAGGTCGTGGGCTCGGCGACGTAGCCCGGTGGACGGTCGCTCGACAACTCCAACGCGCTCTGCCGGAAGGTGCTGCCCGCCGACGACACCACCGCTCCGGCGAGGGTCCCGGTGACCTGCCGGTGCACGTGCCCGGCCAGCACGCCCCGCACCTGCGGGTGCCGGCCCACGACCTCGCCGAGGGCGGCCGCGTCCAGCAGCCCCATCCCGTCCAGGAACGGCAGGCCCACGCGCACCGGTGGGTGGTGCAGCACCAGCAGCGTCGGTGTCCGCGCCCGCTCGGTGAGGACCTCCTCCAGCCACGCCACCTGCCGCGGGCCGAGCCGGCCCGCGCCGCGCACGTGGCTGCCGTCCTCGCCGGGTTCGACCAGGGAGTCGAGCAGGACGACCCGGGCGTCCTCGTGCTCCACGACGTGGCGCACCTCCCCTGCACCGGCGGAACTCCCCGCGGGGAGCGGCAGGTGCTCCGAACCGGCGAACACCGCCAGCAGGGGTGCCCGACGGTCGTGGTTGCCCGTGGCCAGGTGCACCGGCAAGGGGCTGCGCGACAGGACCTCCGCGAGCACCTCGTACTCCTCGAGGGTCCCGTGCTCGACGAGGTCACCGCTGATCACCAGCACGTCCGGTCGGGGCTGCACCGCGGCCGCGGCACCGATCGCCCGGAGCAGCCCGGCAGCGGGCTCGGCCCCCAGGGCGCCGACGGTCAGGTGGCAGTCACTGAGGTGGGCGACGAGCACGAGCGACCTCCCCGGGGCGGACCTGTCCCCGCAGTCTCCCGCACGGTTCCGGGCGAGGGGTCAGGATGTCCCCGTGAAACGAGGCACCCTGCACCACCTGGAACTGTGGCGGGACGACGCCACCGCCACCGACGGCCCGTGGGCGTGGCTGCTGGCACGGCTCGGGTACTCGCGGACCGACGCGTGGGAGACCGGGTCCACGTGGTCCCTGGACTCGTCGTACGTGGTGCTGGAGTCGGGCACCGACCACGTGCGCGGCCCAGCCGACCGGCTCCGCAGCGGGATGAACCACCTCGCCCTGTGGGCCGGCAGCCGAGGGGACGTCGACGTGCTGGTCGCCGAGGCACCGGACCACGGCTGGCGGTTGCTGTTCCCCGACCGGCACCCGCACGCCGGCGGCCCGCAGCACTACGCCGCCTTCCTCGAGGACACCGCGGGGTTCGAGGTGGAGCTCGTGGCGGAGGAACCCGGGGCGCGGGCAGACTGACCGGGTGCTGACCGGAGCCGCTGACCTCCCCGACGTCCTGACCGTGCACCCCGTGGGGAGCCCGCCGGACCTGACGGTGCAGGTGCCGGGGTCGAAGAGCATCACGAACCGGGCGTTGCTGTGCGCGGCCCTCGCCGTCGGCACGAGCACGCTCACCGGGATCCTCCTGGCCGACGACACGCGCGCCATGCTGGACGCCGTCCGGTCCCTCGGCGCCCGGGTGGACCTGGACGAGGGGACCCGGACCGCCGTGGTCACCGGCGTCGCCTCCACCGACGGGCTGTCGGTGCCGGCCGGGGTCCGGGTCGACGCCCGGCAGTCGGGCACGACGTCGCGGTTCCTCCTGCCGGCCCTGGCCCTCCTGCCCGGGCGCAGCGTGCTCGACGGCAGCGAGCAGCTGAGGGCCAGGCCCTTCGGCCCCCTGGTGGACGCGGTGCGCCACCTCGGCGCCGGCGTGGAGGAACTCGGCGAACCCGGCCGGCTGCCGGTCGCCGTCGGGGGACCCGTGCGCGGTGGTCGGGTCGCGTTGCCGGGGCACCTGTCCAGCCAGTTCCTGTCCGGCCTGTTCCTGGCCGCACCCCTCATGCCCGACGGGCTCTCGGTGCACCTGACGTCCCCGCTGGTGTCGGTGCCCTACCTGGAGATGACGGCCGCCGTCATGCTGTCCTTCGGTGCGCAGGTCGAGGGACTGGACGTCCGCACCGGTGGGTACCGCGGGTGCGCCTACGCGGTGGAGCCGGACGCCAGCGCCGCCTCGTACTTCCTGGGGGCTGCGGCCATCACGGGCGGACGGATCACGGTGCAGGGGCTGGGCACCGGGAGCCTGCAGGGGGACGTGCGCTTCGCCGACGTCCTGGAACGCATGGGCGCCACGGTGGACCGCTCCCCCGACCGGATCACCGTCACCGGGACCGGGACGCTGCACGGAGTGGACGTGGACATGGTCGACATCTCCGACACCGCGCAAACCCTGGCGGCCGTGGCGGTCCACGCCGACGGCCCCACCCGTGTCCGGGGCATCGGGTTCATCCGCGGCAAGGAGACCGACCGCATCGCCGCGGTGGTCACCGAACTCCGGCGCGCCGGCATCGACGCGGTCGAGGAACCCGATGGTTTCTCGGTCCACCCGGGAACCCCGGCACCGACCCGGTTCCGGACGTACGACGACCACCGGATGGCGATGAGCCTGGCCCTGCTCGGTCTGCGCAGCCCCGGCATCGAGATCGACGACCCCGGGTGCGTCCGCAAGACCTACCCGGGGTTCTTCGACGACCTCGCACGCCTGGCCTGACGTCCGGGACGCACCGGGTTCGGCGCGGGGTTCGGCGCGGGGTTCAGCGTCCGGTTCAGGGGCGGGTCCCGGCGAGCCCGGCCAGGACGACCGACTGCACCGCCGGCCCCGAGGCGAAGACCCGAGGGCCTGCGGTCACCGCCGGCGAACCGTCCGGGCCGGAACTCACACCGCCTGCCTCGGCGACGATGAGGGTGGTCGCCGCGACGTCCCAGACCTCGGCCCGCGTCTGGACCGCCACGTCGAGATCGCCCTGAGCGACGAGCAACGCGGGGTGCACCGGCCACCTCGCCGCGTCCGTCCCCGCGCCGACGTCGAGCGCCAGCGCGCGGTCCGACGAGAGCTGGTACTCCTCGGCGGGAACCACCCCGAGACGTGGAACCGTCGTCGTTCCCGGAGCCGGGGCGACGGCCACCCGGCGGGCCCCGCTCACGGCACCGGTGGCGTCCATCCGACCGGTGGAGGCGCCGCCCCCGCGCACCGCCCACCACACCCGCTGCTGCGCCGGGACGGCCGCCACGGCCACCTCCAGGACGCCGTCCACCTCCAGGGCCAGCAGCACCGACCAGCGGTCGTCGCCGTCGACGAAGTGCGCCGTCCCGTCGATCGGGTCGAGGATCCACCGCCGCCGCACCGCTCCACCCGCACCCGGCGTCGCCGGGAACTCCTCACCGACGACGGCGTCGTCGGGACGCCGGCGGGCCAGCAGGTCGCGGACGGCCCGTTCTCCGGCCCGGTCCGCGGCGGTCACCACGGAACCGTCGTCCTTGAGACCGCGTTCCAGGCGGGACAGGTCGGCGAAGGCCGGCAGGGCGATCGCGGCCACGGCCGCGACGGCGAGGAGGGCGACGTGCAGGTCACCACCCTCCTCGGGCTCGAGGGTCACAGGGACCCCGACCCGCCCAGGACCCCCGTCAGCAGGCCGGAGAGCAGGAACGCCCACCCCCCACCCAGCCGGCGGGGCCCCGGGGGGACGGGTCGCCCACCCGGCAAGGGCCCCGACGACACGAGGAACGCCGTCACCCCGAACGGGACGGTGAAGAGCCAGAACCACCCCCACCGGCTCACCCGGCGCGGGTCCGGGCCGTTGACGAGCAGGAACAGGGCGCCCAGCCACTGCAGGACCACCAGGACGCCGACCCAGCCGGGCACCTGGATCCCCAGGACCTCCCCGGTCAGGAACGGGCCCGAATCCTGCACGGCCCGGTCCACGCGGACCGACGTGCCCCACTGCCGCACCAGGTCCGCCGCGTCCTCGCCCACGACCGGGAGCGGGTTGCCGTCGTCCCCCGTCAGGGTGGTGCCGCTCGACGCGTCCCGACCGTCCACGTACTGCACCTGGGTCCGGTGGTCCGACCACCCGGAACGCCACTGCACGTCCTGCACGGTGCTCCCGACGGCCCCCGCGGGGAGGCCGCCCGTGACCAGGACGTGCGTCACCCGGCCGCTCGCGAGGTCGCGCTGCAGGTCCTGCAGCGACGCCGTGTGCCGACCCCAGACGAGCGTCGACAGGAGGACCACGACCGTGACCGCCAGGAGCACCGCCCGCACCCCCGCCCAGCCGCGCCAGGACGCCGGGGCGGTCACTCCTGAGCGCGTTCCCAGGCCAGGGCGCAGACGACCCACCACCCCACCTGGACCGTTCCCGTCCACAGCAGGAACACTCCGCCGAGGACGACCAGGGCGGTGTCCCCGCCGGTCACTCCGGACACGAGGAGCAGGAGACCGGCGACCAGACCGACGACCGCGGCGTACCGCATGCTGCGCAGGTGGGGGTTGTCGCGGGCGTCCTCGCCGACGAGAGCACGCAGACGGGAGGGCAGACCCGACGTCCTGGAGGTGGTCACCGCACCACCATGGCAGGAGATGCCCTCCCCGTCGGCGGTTCCGAGGGGGACGCCCGTGGAGTTCCACCAGGAGGAAGGAGGTTCCGTGGACGAGGAACGCCTGCCGCACGGCTCGACGAACGCGACCCGCCGCGACGCCGGCGTCGTCACCAAGCGCTACCGGGGGCCCGACGCGGAGCGGCGCCAGCGCGTCGAGGTGAGCGCCCTGCGGAACCTCGCGGGGACCTTCCCCGTCCCGGCACTGCTCCACGAGGAGGCCGGCCGGATCGACACGGCCCACGTGGCCGGACGACCGGGTCAGGACCTGCTGGAGGTCGCACCCGACGCCGTCCTGCACAGCGTCGGCCGCGCCGCGGCGCGCCTGCACTGCAGCGACAGCAAGGCCTTCGCGGCAGGGGGCGAACTCGGCCCCGCCGTACCCGGCGCGGTCCCCGTCCACGGAGACTTCGGTCCTCAGAACCTCCTCCTGGACCCCGAGCCGTTCGAGGTGACCGCGGTCGTGGACTGGGAGTTCGCACACCTGGGCGACGGCGTCCTCGACCTCGCCTGGGCCGAGTGGATCGTCCGGACGCACCACCCCCACCTCGTCCGTTCCCTCCCGAGGCTCTTCGACGGCTACGGCGCGGAACCGGCGTGGGACCGGCGCAAGGCCGCGATGGTGGCCCGGTGCGAGTGGGCGCTGGCCTTCGTCACCCGGTGGGACCCGGACGAGGAGTCCGCGCGCAGCACGTGGCGGGACCGGCTCACCGCCACCCTCGCGTTCGCGCCGTGAGCCCCGACGCGCACGCCGCCTACGGTGGGGCCGTGGACGACTCCGACCTCCTGCAGCAGACGCGGCACGCGTACGACACCGTCGCCCGCTCCTTCGCCGACCTGCTGCCGGGCCTGGACGCCGAGACCGCGCTGGACGTCGCCGTCCTCGACGACTTCGCCGCCCGCTGTCGCGCCGCCGGCCCGGGGCGGGTCGCCGACGTGGGCTGCGGGACAGGGCGTGTCAGCGCCCACCTCGCCGCCGCCGGTCTGGACGTCGTCGGGTTCGACCTGTCCCCCGGGATGGTGCGGACGGCCCGCGAGGACCACCCCGGCCTGGTCTTCGAGGTCGCCCCGCTGCACGCCCTGCCCCTGGCCGACGGGGCCCTCGGCGGACTGCTCGCGTGGTACAGCCTCATCCACACCCCGCCGGCCGGTCTGCCGGCCGCGGCGGCGGAGTTCGCGCGGGTCACCCGGCCGGGCGCCGCGCTGCTGACGGGTTTCCAGGCGGGCGCCGGGGAACGCGTCGTCCGCTCGAGCGGGTACGGCCACGACGTGGAGTTCACGAACCACCGCCACGACCCCGGGCGGGTGGCCGAGGCGCTGACCGCGGCGGGTTTCGACGTCGTGGTCCGCGTGCACCGTGCGGCGCAGGGGTTCGAGAGCACCCCGCAGCACTTCGTCACCGCCGTTCGGCGGCCCTGAACCTCACGACGCCCCGGAACCCCCGGCCCCGACCACCGGCGGGGTGCGCACCTGCCTCCGGTGCTGCAGGGGAGGCAGCCAGCGGGTCAGCAGGGCCTGCGCGATCGCGGCGTGCCCCAGCGCGCTGGGGTGGTCACCGTCGAGGGCGAGCAACGGCGTGGGGTCGACCGTCCCGTCGTCTCCGTGGAAGACGGGACCGAGGTCGAGGTACGTGTCGGCGTGCCGGGCCGCAACGGCGGCCAGGGCCGCGTTCACCAGGGCGGTGAGCTGGACCTGCGCCGCGGCCTGCCGCGGGGTGTAGACCGCCCGGCCCACCGCGCCGTCGAGCCCGACGGCCCAGTACCCGGTCACGAGCACCTGCGGGTGGCGGGGCGAGGTGTCGAGGTCGGCGAGCAGGGCGTCGACGGACCGTGCGACGTCGTCCACGCCGGCCTGCACCCGCGCCGTCCAGGTTGCGGTGGCCGCCGTGCGCGCGGGATCGGGGACGGCGGTCACGAGGGGTTCGACGTCGTTGGCGCCGATCGTCAGCACGACGGCGTCGGCCGACTGGAGCGCCTCGTGCAGCGCGGGTTGCCGCGCGGCGGCGAGGGCGTCGGCCGCGGTCGCCCCGTCGATCCCGTCCGTCCGCACCGTGACGGGGATGCCGGTGGACGAGGTGATGTCCCGGCCGAAGCGGGTGGGGAACCCGGTGCAGCCGCAGGCGTGGGCGGCGGTGACCGAGTCCCCCAGCGCCACGACCTCCAGGGGCGCCGCGGTCGCGGCCGCCGCCGACGGCACGGGAAGGGCCGCCAGCAGGGCGGCACCGACGACGAGGGCGGAACGGAGTCGCCACCTGGGCACGGGAACCTCCTGTCCGTCCGGCCGCGGGAACTCACGGCAGGACGTTGACGGCACGGGCGATGACGAGGGCGGCGATGCAGAGGGCGGTCGCGCTCTGCACCAGCATGAGCATCTTCGCCCAGCGCGTCCACGGCATCGTGTCGGTCGGGCTGAACGCCGTGGAGTTCGTGAAGCTGAGGTACAGGTAGTCCGGGAACGTCGGTTCCCAGTCGGGTGGGGCGACGTCCGGGGTCGCCATCTGCGGGAACAGGAAGTCGACCTCGGTGTCCTGCCCCTCCTTGCGGGACAGGGGCCCGCCGCGGTCGAGTTCCCAGTACCAGAGCGCGAACGTCACGACGTTCGTCAGGTAGACGGCGCCGCCCTCGGACAGCAGTCCCCGGGGGCTGTGGGTGGCGTCGCCGTCCACCAGGTGGGCGACGAGCAGCACGGCGCTCGCGCCGTTGGCCAGGCTGGCGACGGCGACCAGGAGCAGGCTCGCCCGCCGGAACCACGCGCTGCCCCGTTCCAACCGGAGCGGGTTCGCCACCGTGAGCACCACCAGGAGAACGGCTTCCACCGCGGGCAGCGCCCACCGGTTCCCGAGGGCCAGGTGGGCCGGGAGCCACAACTGCAGCCCGATGAGGCCCGCCACCGTCACCTGGACCGGCCAGCGGGATTCCCCGGGGGTGGGTCGTCTCCACGCCGGGACCTTCGCGGCGGGACCGCCCTGGAACTCGCTCACCGGCTCACGGTAGGGCCTGCCCGGCGGCCCGCGGGTCCGACGAGGCGCCGGTCCCCCGGGTTCCGGGCGACCGGTGGGTCCGGGCCGGGAGCATCCTCGACGGTGCCTGCGCGTTCCGTCGACGTCCCCGGTGGCGCCGGGTCAGGAGTCCCAGGCCTTACCCCGCAGCAGGCGCAGCCCGTTGAGGGCGACGACGACCGTCGAACCCTCGTGGCCCGCGACGGCCAACGGCAGCGGGAGGTTCCCGACGAGGTCCCAGCTCACGAGCACGACGATGAACGCGGCGGCGATGACGAGGTTCGCGACGACGGTGCGGCGGGCACGACGCGACAACGCCATGAGGCGGGGGACGGCCTCGATCTCGTCCCGGACGACGACGACGTCGGCGGTGTCCAGCGCGAGGTCGGCGCCGTGCCGGCCCATGGCCACGCCCGTGGCGGCGGTGGCCAACGCCGGCGCGTCGTTGACGCCGTCGCCGACGAGCAGCACGCGCTCCCCGGCGTCCTGCAGGTCGCCGACGAGGCGGCTTTTGTCCGCGGGCAGCAGGCGCGCGTGGACGGCGGTGATCCCGGTGCGGACCGCGACGTCCCGCGCGACGGCCTCGTCGTCCCCCGTCAGCAGGTGGACGGGGTGCGGGGTGAGGGCCGCGGCGGCGGCAACGGCACCCGGGGAGGCCGGGCGGAGACGGTCGACGAGCGTGATCGTCCCGACCAGGGCCTCGTCGAGGTGGACGGCCACGACCGTCCCCCTGCCCACCTCGCCCCGCGGTCGTTCGGCGCGGTCGACGCGGACGGTGTGACCGTCGGCGGAGGCGACGACCCCGCGCCCGGGCAGCGCGCGGAAGTCGTGCGCGGCGGGGACCTCCAGGCCGCGCTCGTGCACCGCCCGCAGGACGGCCCGGCCCAGGGGGTGCTCGCTGAACTGCTCGGCCGCGGCGGCCGCGCGCAGCACCTGGTCCTCGTCGAGGCGACCGGTCGTGGTGACCCCGGTGACCTCCGGGGCCCCCTCGGTCAGCGTGCCGGTCTTGTCGAAGGCGACGACGGTGGTGCGCCCGACCGCCTCCATGACGGTGGCCGACTTCACGAGCACCCCGTGGCGACCGGCGTTCGCCATGGCCGCCAGCAAGGGCGGCATCGTGGCCAGCACGACCGCGCACGGGGAGGCGACGATCATGAAGGTGATGGCCCGCAGGAGCGCGTCCTCGAAGGAGCTGCCCGCGACCACGACGGGGGCCGCCAGCACGACGAGGGTGGCGACGACGACCCCGATCGAGTAGCGCTGCTCGACGCGTTCGACGAACAACTGCGTCCTGGCCTTGGTGGCGCTGGCCTGCTCCACCAGCGCGACGACGCGGGCGATCACCGACTCCCCCGCCGGCCGGTCGACGCGCACCCGCAGGGCGCCGGTGCCGTTGACGGTCCCCGACAGCACCTCGTCGCCCGGGCCGCGGGGCACCGGGACCGACTCGCCGGTGACGGCCTGCTGGTCGACGTCGGACAGCCCGTCGAGGACCGTTCCGTCCGCCCCCACGCGTTCGCCGGGGCGGACCACGACGACGTCGCCGACGACGAGGTCGCTCACGTCGACGACCTCCTCCGCGCCCGTGGCCGCGTCGACCCGGGTGGCGCGTTCGGGAGCGAGGGTCAGCAGCGACGTGACCGAGTCGGCCGTCCGCTGGGTGATGACCGCCTCGACGGCCCCGGAGGTGGCGAAGATGACGATGAGCAGGGCGCCGTCGAGGACCTGCCCGATCGCGGCGGCGGCGATCGCGGCCAGGACCATGAGCAGGTCGACGTCGAAGACCTTCTCCCGCAGGGCCTGCAGCCCCGCCCAGCCGGGTTCCCAGCCGCCGGCGGCGTAGCAGGCGAGGTAGGCGGTCCAGACGGCCCAGGTCGGGGCGCCGCCGAGCTGGAGGGTTCCGCCCACGAGGAACAGCAGCAGGGCGAGGGCGGCCCAGCGGACCTCCGGGAGCCGCACCCCCGTGCGCAGGATCGACGGGGGCCGGGGCAGGACGCGGCCCGACCGCTCGGGGACCGGTCGGGAGGTCAGGGTCGTGGTCACGGGGCGGGGCACTCCCCCACGGGTGCGGACGGGGGCCGGTGCGGGTGCGGCGGGGTCGGCCCCACCCCGGCGCGCTGGTGGGCGGTCTTGGGTTCCAGGGCGTGCTCGGCCTGGAAGACGGCCTCGGCCACGAGGTTGCGGGCGTGCTCGTCGGTGAGGCGGTAGTGGACGCGGTTGCCGTCCTGGCGGGTGCTCACCATGCGCCCCCAGCGCAGCTTGCTGAGGTGCTGGGAGACGGCGGTCGGGCTCTTGCCGACGATCTCCGCCAGCTGGTTGACCGGCAGTTCGGTGTCCCGCAGGGCGAGGACGATGCGGATCCGGGTGGGGTCGGACAGCAGGGAGAACACGTCGGCCGCGGCGTCGACGTACTGGCTGTCGACCCCCAGCGTGCACCTCTTCGCATCTTCACTCATGCGCAGATGGTCGAACAGTCCGGCCGGCACGTCAAACCGCGGGTCCGCCGCGCCGCCGGGGGCTCGGTCCGCGACGATGCTCGCGACCGCCACCCGAGGAGACCCGATGCCCGCGACCACGATCCCCGGAGGGGCCACCGCGCCCGTCCTCGACGCCCACCTCGCCGTGCCCGCCGTCGGAACGGGGCCGTGGCCGGCGGTCGTCGTCCTGCACGAGGCCTTCGGCCTCACCGACGACACCCGCCAGCAGGCGGACCGCCTCGCCGCGGCCGGCTACCTCGCCGTCGCGCCGAACCTCTTCACCGCCGGCGGGGTGCGGTGCCTGCGGTCCACGTTCTCGACGCTCACCGCGGGCCGGGGTCCGGCGTTCGAGGACATCGAGGCGACCCGCCGCTTCGCGGCCGAGCACCCGCAGTCGACGGGGACCGTCGGCGTCCTCGGGTTCTGCATGGGCGGCGGTTTCGCCCTCGTCGCGGCCACGAGGGGTTTCGACGCGGCCGCCCCGAACTACGGCCGTCTGCCGCAGGACGCGGCGGAGGTGCTGCGCGGTGCGTGCCCCGTCGTGGCGAGCTACGGCGGCCGGGACCGCACCCTGCGCGGCGCAGCCGGACGTCTCGAACGGGTCCTCGCGGACGCGGGCGTCGACCACGACGTGCACGAGTACCCCGACGCGGGCCACTCGTTCCTCAACCGGCACACGGGCCCCCTCACGGTCCTCGAACGCGTCGCGGGCTTCGGCTACCACCAGCCCTCCGCCGAGGACGCCTGGCGGCGCATCCTCGTCTTCTTCGCGACCCACCTGCAGGGAGCCGCCGGGAACGATCGGTGACCGCGCGTCGTCTGCACGGGTGAGAACGATTCCCGCCACCGTCGTCCCGAGGAGCCCCGTTGAGCACGAGCGAGTCCGCAGTCCCCACGACCGCCTCCCCCACCGCGACGGTGGAGGGTCTCGTCGACCTCGAACTGCCCGGCCACACCATCAGCCGTCACGTCTACGGCCACTTCTCCGAGCACCTCGGTCGTTGCATCTACGGGGGTTTCTTCGTGGGTGCGGACTCCGAGGTGCCGAACGAGGACGGCATCCGCCTGGACGTCGTGGAGGCGCTGAAGGCGCTCGACATCCCCAACCTGCGCTGGCCCGGCGGCTGCTTCGCAGACGACTACCACTGGAAGGACGGCATCGGCCCGCGCGACCAGCGCCCCACGATGGTGAACTCGCACTGGGGCGACGTCGTGGAGGACAACTCCTTCGGCACCCACGAGTTCATGCACCTGTGCGAACTGCTGGGCACCGAACCGTACGTCTCGGCCAACGTCGGGTCCGGCACGGTCAAGGAGGCCAGCGACTGGGTGCAGTACCTGACCCGCGGCGACGACTCGCCGATGGCCGCGCTGCGGCGTGCGAACGGTCGCGAGGAACCGTGGCGCGTGCGCTTCTGGGGCCTCGGGAACGAGCCGTGGGGTTGCGGTGGGCGCATGAGCGCCGAGGCCTACGGCGAACTCGCCCGCACCTTCGGCACCTACAGCCGGGACATGGGGACCAACGAGCTCTACCGCATCGCGGCGGGGGCGGCCAACGCCGACTACCGCTGGACCGAGGTGCTCATGAAGGCCCTGGGACGCCGGCTCGGCGGGGCCGAGGACCCGGGTTTCGGGAACGGCGCGTTCCAGGCCATCTCGTTCCACTGCTACACCGTGGCGGGCAGCTGGGAGGAGAAGGGCAGCGCGACGCAGTTCGACCTCGAGCAGTACTACGCGACCGTGCTGCAGGCCCAGCGCATCGAGGAGGTGCTCGCCGGCCACGCGCGCGTCATGGACGTGTACGACCCGGCCGGGGAGATCGGCCTGGTGCTCGACGAGTGGGGCACGTGGTTCGACGTGGAGCCGGGCACCAACCCCGGGTTCCTGTTCCAGCAGAACTCGTTGCGCGACGCCCTCGTGGCTTCGCTGCACTTCGACGCGTTCCACCGCCACGCGGACCGGCTGGTGATGGCGAACATCGCCCAGACGGTGAACGTGCTGCAGGCGATGCTGCTCACCGACGAGGAGTCGGGCGCGCTCGTGCTGACGCCGAGCTACCACGTGTTCGAGATGAACAAGGGGCACCACGACGCGGCGAACCTGACGGTCCACCTGCGCGGCGACCTGCCGACGCGCACCCTGCCCGACGTCCGGGGGCTGGGCGGGCACGGGCCGGCCGGGCACGGCCTGCACGAGCGCGGCCCCGCGGAGCTCACGACGGTATCGGTGTCGGCGAGCCGGAAGGACGGGCGGGCGCTGTTCTCGGCGACCAACCTCGACGCCGAGGCGCCGGTCACCCTGCGGCTCGCGCTGCGGGGCACGACGGGTGGCCGGCCCACGGCCCGCCTCCTCACGGCCGACGCCCCGCAGGCGCACAACACGCCGCAGCGGCTCGACGCCGTCGTCCCGCGCGACCACGGCGACGGGGTGCGGCTGGAGGGCGGTCCCGGTGCGCAGACCCTCGTGCTGGAACTCCCCCCGCACTCGTTCGCCACCGTCGAGCTGCCCCTGCCCTGACGTCAGGCGCCGAGACCGGCCACGGCGTCGGCGGCCGCGAGGGTCTGGCAGCCGAGGGGTTGCAGCCCGATCGCGGTGCAGTGCAACCCGCTCGCCACCCGTTCGACGACCCCCCACTCCCAGACCGCGACGGGGTCGGTCCCGGTGCGGGCGGCGAGCCGGTGGGCCCTCTCGACCGGGTCCCCCTGCAGGAGGTCCACCGGGTCGCCGCGCATCACCGTCCCGAGGTCGCACTCCGGTTCGGCCAGCACGCCGTCGGGGTCGACCAGCCGGAACCCCGACCCGGCCTCGAGGGCGTTGAGCTGGTGCACGTCGCCGTGAACGAGGACGGCCCGCTCGTCGTCGTGCGCGGCCTCCCGGCGGCCGGCGCAGGCCACCGCGTGCTCGACGGCCCGTTCCGAGCACGGGTGGCCGAGGTCCTCCCAGGTCTGCGTGACGAACGCGGCGAGGTGCCGGGCGCGGTCCGCACCCGTCGGCAGGTCCGCGCCCGGCGCCGGTCGCCACACCCGCGCGACGGTGTCGCACAGGAGGGCGTGCCGCTCGCCGGTGGGCAGCCCGAGGGCGATCATGGGGCGCCCCAGCCGTTCCAGCAGCAGGGCGCCGCGGTGGGGGTCCGCGTCGAGCAGCGCGACGGTCCCCCGCCCGGCGCCCAGCCGCAGTGCGGTGGTCTCGTGCCGGGCGGCGGCGCCGTCCCCCTGGGGCAGGACCAGCTTGAGCACGACCGGCCGTCCGCCCGCCGTGACCGCCTCGGCCACGAAGGCCTCCGTGGCCCCGTCCAGGGTCCGCCCCACGACGAGGTCCCAGCGACGTTCGAGGTCGCGGACGAGCTCCGGCAGGCCGTCCAGCCAGGACTGCGCGGCCGCGGCGACCGCGTGCCGCCGCAGCACCTCCGAGACGTCGAGCACGGTGCCCCCTCCCGTCCCCCACCGACCGGGTGCCGTCACACCCGGCGCTTGAGGCTCCCCTTGAGGTCGGGGACGTCCGCCAGCAGACGCTTCGTGTAGTCCGCCTGCGGGGCGAAGATGACCTCCTCCGTGCTGCCGCGTTCGACGACCTTGCCGTGTTCCATGACGGCGACGCGGTCGGCGAGGTAGCAGGCCTGGCCGATGTCGTGCGTGATGAACAGCACCGTCAATCCGAGGTCGTCCTTGAGGTCGTGCAGGACGTTGAGGACGTTCACGCGCAACGTCGCGTCGAGCATGCTCGTCGCCTCGTCGGCCAGCAGGACCTTGGGCCGCATCATGAGCGCCCGGGCCAGCATGACGCGCTGGCGCTGCCCCCCGGAGAGCTGGTGGGGGTACTTGTGCAGCGCCTCCGCGGGGGTGAGGCCGACGTAGCCGAGGCACTCCTCGATGAGGGCGTCCGCCTCCGCGCGTCCCACGGAGGCCAGGGCCAGGCTGCGGCGCAGCAGACCCCCGACCGGGAAGAACTGGTTGAAGGAGGCGAAGGGGTCCTGGAAGACGGCCTGCACCTCGCTCCAGTAGGCGCGCAACTGCTTGCCGCGCAGGTTCGTCACATCCTCGCCGCGGAACGAGATGGTCCCCGACGTGACGGGCATGAGCCGCAGCAGCATCCGGGCCAGCGTCGACTTGCCCGACCCCGACTCCCCCACGACGGCCAGCACGTTGCCGGCCGGGAAGTCGAGGGACACGTGGTCCACGGCGACGACCTTCGTCCCCGCGACGTGGAACTCCTTCACGACGTCCCGGCACGCCAGGACGCTCCCGGTGGTCACGTCCCCGCCCGTCGTCCCCGTGGTCCCGGTCGTCATCGCAGGTCTCCTTCGGTGGGCTGCGGTCGGGTCCGGCGGTCGCGGCCCCGTGTGCGGGTCTCCTCGGTCGGGTCGAGCACCGAGGACAGCAGCTTCTTCGTGTAGGGGTGCTGCGGGTCGTGGACGAGCTGTTCCGTCGGACCCGTCTCGACGATCCTGCCCGCGTTCATGATGGCGAGCTTGTCCGAGACCTGGGACAGCACCGGCAGGTCGTGCGTGACGAACACGACGCCCGACATGATCCGCTGCTCGACCATGGCCAGCAGCATCTCCACCAGCATCCGCTGGCTCGACACGTCCAGCGCCGACGTGGGTTCGTCGGCGATGAGCAGCCGGGGGTTCAGCAGCGTCGAGACCACGGTGATGACGCGCTGCTTCATCCCGCCCGACAACTGGTGCGGGTAGGAGTCGAGCACGCGAACCGGCATCTCGAGCATCTTCAGCCGGTCGCGGGCGAGGTCGAGGGCCTCGTCGCGCGTCACCGACCGGTCGTGCGCCCGCATGACGTCGTGGACGAGGTTGCGCACCCGCAGCGTCGGGCTGATGGCGTTCATCGCGCCCTGCGGGAGCATCGACACCACCCCGCCGCGGTACTTGCGCTGCCGCTTGAGGTCCTGCTCACCCCGCAGGGTCGTCAGGTCGATCTGCTCGCCGTCGATCTCCAACGTGCCCTCGACGACGTACAGGGGCGGGTTGGCGATCATCGCCAGGGAGTTCCCGAGCGTGGTCTTGCCGCACCCGGACTCCCCCGCGAGACCGAGGATCTCCCCCTCCCCCAGTTCGATGCTGACCCCGTCGACCGCGGTGAAGTCGCGGTCCCCGCCGCCGTAGACGGCCCGCACGCCGACCGCTCGGGCAAGCAGCGTCGGGGTACCCGCGCCTGCTCCCGAGACCGGTGCGCCGGAGGCTCCCGTGGTGCTCACGACCGTCCTCCCTCGTCCGCCGTCCGCGCCCGGCCGGCGCCGACCCCGGCCCGCGGCGCCGCCGTCGGCCTGCCCGCGGCCGCGGCCTGGGCCTCGGCCAGGCGCCGGGCCTGCGTCTGCTTCATCTGCTTGCGCTTGCCGCGGCGCAGCCGCGGGTTGAACACCTCGTCCAGGCTGGCCTGCAGGAGCAGGAACCCGAAGGAGACGAGCGTCAGGACGATCGTCGGCGGCAGGAACGCCCACCACGCACCGCTGGCGACGGCCTGGAAGGCCAGGGCCCAGTGCAGCTGGGTGCCGAGGGAGTCCGCCCCGGCCGGGCCGAGCCCGAGCATCGAGAGCGCCGCCTCGGCCAGGATCGCGCCGGACACCTGCAGGACGAACGCCATGACGGCGTAGGACAGGATGTACGGCAGGACGTCCCGGACGAGGATGCCGCCCAGCCGGGCGCCGGACAGCCGCGCCACGTCGATGTGCTCCCGGGTGGCGACCGAACTGGCCTGGGCGCGGACGGCGCGGGCCGTCCACGGCCACGACGTGATCCCGATGACCACCGCGAGCGACCACATGGTGCTCTTGGGCAGGGAGATCGAGATGAGGATCAGGACGATGATCGACGGGATCGCGAGGACCACGTTCGTGATCCCCATGAGCAGCTCCTCGAGCCACCCGCCGACGTAGCCCGCCAGGAGGCCGATCGCGACGCCGATGAACGTCGCGATGACGCCGGCGACGAGCCCGATGACGAGCGAGGTGCGGGTGCCCGCCATGAGCACCGCGAGCACGTCGTGCCCGAAGTTGTCGGTGCCGAAGAGCAGTCCGTTGCCCGGCGGGTCGTAGAGGGAACCGACCTTCTCGCTGGAGGAGGTCGGGTAGAAGTAGCCCGCGACGCCGAGCAGGAGCACGAAGACGACCAGCGCCAGCGCGACCCAGAAGCGGGCGGAGAAGTTCAGGCTGCGGAAGGGGTTCGACCGCGGCGCGACGGCCTCGTCGGCGGCCACGACGCTGGAGACGTTCGGAGTGGACATCTCACTTCTCCCCGGAGGCGGCCGCGCGGATGCGCGGGTCGACGATGCCGTAGACGATCTCGACCAGGAAGTTGGCCGCGAGCACCGCGAGCGTGATGATGAGCGTGATCGCCTGGATGACCGGGTAGTCGTTCTGCGAGATGGCGTTGAACAGCAGCGTCCCGACCCCCGGGTAGTTGAAGACGAGTTCGGTGATGAGCGCGCCGCTGACCAGCGTCCCGATCGACAGGGCCAGCCCCGTGATCTGCGGGAGCATCGCGTTCCGGAAGATGTACCGGGTGATCCGGTTGTCCCCGATGCCCATGGCGCGGCCGTAGTTGACGTAGTCCCCGCCGAGCTCGTAGATCGCCATGGAGCGCATCCCGACGGCCTGACCCCCGATGAAGACGACGACGAGGGACAGGAACGGCAGCCAGTAGTACTGCAGGGCGTCGGTGAGGAAGGACAGCGAGAACGCCGGGCTGTTGCCGAGGGAGTAGGCCCCGCCGACGGGGAAGATCCCGGCGACCACGGCCAACCCGTACAGCAGCAGGATGGACAGGCAGTAGTACGGCATGGCCGACAGGAACAGCGACGAGGTGAAGACGCTGCGGTCCCAGTTGCCGCCCCGGAAGGCCGCGACGGCGCCGACGACGTTCCCCAGCACCCAGCCGATGACGATCGCTGGGAGCTGAACCGCGATCGACCACGGCAGGGCCTGTCCGAGCAGCGAGTTCACCGACGTCGGGTACGACGCGAACGACGTCCCGAGGTCGCCGGTGAACACCTTCCCCAGGTAGGTCAGGAACTGCTGCCAGAGGGGTGCGTTGAGCCCGAACTGCTGGACGAACCCCTCGTAGATCTGCTTCTGCTGCTCCCCGTTGACGGCACCGCCCCGGGCCAGGTTGGACACGATGACGTCCACCGGGTTGCCGGGCACGAGCCGCGGGAGCAGGAAGTTCAAGGACACCGCCGCGACGAGCGCGACGAGGTACCACAACGTCTTGCGCGCGATGTACTGTCCGAGCTTCACGGTCGGACCTCAGCCCTCGATCTTCTTGATCTTGAAGAGCCAGTCGTTGCCGGCCCCACGGAACATCGGCGGTGCGTAGTTGTTCGCCTGGGTCGGGAAGTTGGTCCAGTTGCTGGCGTTGAACTCGAAGAACTCGTCCGGGCGGTACATGAGCGGGATCGCCGGGGCCTGCTGGCGGTACATGTCGTCCAGGGCGGTGAGCGCCTGCTTCTTCGACCCGTCGTCCGGCGCCGCCGCGGCCGCCTCCAGCAGGTCGTTCACCTGGTCGTTGGTCCACCGCCCGTAGTTGCGGAAGGCCGTCTGACCCAGCGGGGCGAGCTCGACGTTGCTCATGACGTCGCTGAAGCGCTGCCACGGGGTCGCCGGGTTCGTGCCCGACACGTACCAGCAGCACATGTCGAAGTCGCCGTTCGCCACGGACGTCGTCACCTGCGCCTGCTGCGGGAAGTTCGTGGCGGCGTCGATGCCGATGGCCTGCAGGTTCTTGGCGACGATCTCCAGGGCGGCGTTCCAGTCGGTCCACCCCTGGGGGGTGATGAGCTTCCACGGACCGAGGCGCTGTCCGCCCTTGGCGTAGACCCCGTCCGAGCCCTTGGCGTACCCGGCGTCGGTGAGGGTCTTCTCCGCCGTGGTCTTGTCGAAGGACCAGCCGCCGGCCTTGGCGCGGTCGCCGTCGAACCACTTGTCCTCGGCACCGCCGGGGATGATGAGCGAGGCCTGCACGTCGCCGGAGTACCCCGACATCGCCGTCTCGGCGATCGAGGCGTAGTCGATGGCGAAGGCGACGGCGCGACGGACCGCCGGGTCCGCCAGCGCCCCGCGGGTCGTGTTGAAGATGAACATCGGCATCGAGCCCGGGACGTAGTAGGGCTTGTCCTTGAGGTAGGTCCCGACGGGCTTGTTCGACTCCCACATCTTCCAGATCTGCGGGACGAACTGCTGCATGACGTCCAGCTCGCCGTTCTGGAACTTGAGGTTGCCGTCCTCGTTCGACTTGAAGATCGGGTGGATGATCTTCGTGGGGGCCGGCAGCCCGCCGTAGAACTTCTGTCCCCAGTACTTCTCGTTGCGCGCGAGGATGATCTGGGTCTGGTCGGCCTTCTCCAGGGTGTAGGGGCCCGAGCCGAGGAGCTCCGTGGTCTCCCAGCTGGCCAGCTTGTTCCCGGTCTCGGACGCGACCTTCTCGAAGACCTTCTTGGGGAGGATGAACTGGACGGCGAGCTGCTGCAGGATCATGTCCACGTTCTTGCGGTCCTGGTTGATCGCGACCGTGATGGTGTCGCCGCTCGCGGTGATGTCGTCGGCCTCGACCCAGAAGGACGCCACCGTCAGCGTCGGGTCGATCTTGCCGAGCTGGAAGGTGTAGAGGACGTCGTCGGCGGTCAGTGCCGTTCCGTCCGACCAGGTCAGACCGTCCTGCAGGGTCATGGAGACCGACGAGGTGCCGTCGACCTTGTAGTCCGCGGCCAGGCCCGGCTTGAGCTCGCCGGAGACGATGTCGAACCGCAGCAGGGTCTCGTACACGTACTGGGCGACGTTGTTCGCCGCCGGCCAGGCCGGGGCCCCGGCGAACGTGTTGAAGTTGGTGGGCGGGCTGAACTGGAAACCCGCCAGGAACAGCTGGTCGGCTGCGTCGCCCTTGCGGCCGCCGCCGATCTTCCCGTTGTTGCCGATGCCGGGCAGCGTGCTGTCCTTCGTGCCGCCACCGCCACCGCTGGTGCCGCCGCAGGCCGCGAGGGCGACGCCGCCGGCGGCGACGCTCGAGACCGCGAGGAAGCGGCGGCGGGTGGCGGCACCGGCGGTTCCGGGGGTGGACGACGGCGAGGAGTGGGGCGAGGAGTGGGACGGGGTCATGGCAGGTCTTCCTTCCTGGCGGGTGGGTGGTGCAGGGGGCGCGGTGGCCGGTCGTCGGCGGTGACGTCGGCTGCGCGGTGCGACCTGGCGTTCGGTCGGTTCGGTCGGGGGCTGCGGTGCTCGGACAGCGGTGGTCAGACGGTGCGGGTGGTGGGGTCCCAGTCCGCCGGCAGCAGCTCGGCCGGGGTCACGGTGCTGGTGACCGGCACGAACGCCCCCGACTGCGCC
>NZ_JBFBND010000048.1:0-27759 GCF_040702905.1 Kineococcus sp. NPDC059986
AACCCTCGTCCCTACGTCTGGGTCAAGACCGCCGAGCAGATCCTGGAGTCGCTCGGCGACTACTGCCAACGAATCATCGACTCACGACACTAGTCACCGTTGCGCAAGTCGACGACCGTTCGACGTTCGAACGCGATGTTGGCGAAGGAGGCTCGGCATCCGTCCCCGGTCGGGCTCTGCACCTCAAAGCCCACCGACAACTCGGTCGCCACTCGCGGTAGCGTAAATGCGCGGACGAAACGCCAATCAGCCCCGTCGTGCGCGTGGAAAGCTAGAACCTTTCCCACCCGCGCAAGACGAAGCCGCGCTTCGGGAGCATCCACGATGAACCCATTGGCGTCATCCGAAACCCCTCTTGTGACGACCGAGACGATCATCACCGCTCCCGCCGGAGAACGCTCGAAGCACAGCTTCGCCCAGTTGGTGTCGTCAACCCATGCGAGCAGAACCCCTGCGTCGAACGTCGCCCGAAAATCGGGCGTCACTTCGGCAGCGAGAGTGAAGTCACCCTCTGGTGGAGTCCCCAGAAGGGTGTGGGCGTTGAGCAAAGTCTCCGCGGCGACACCACTGTCCCCACTGGGGTCGACGAAGAGGTCCGTCCCTGCGGGGGCGGCTCCTTCAATACCTGCAGACGTGGCAGTCCAGACTGACCCCTCCGATGCGAGGAGGTCGAACGGAAGAGAGGGAATGCGCATGACGGCAGCCTAACGAAAGTGGGCCTTCGTTGGTAGCGTTGTGAGCAACTGCAGGGGTCAAGTCTTGAGAAGTGGTGTACGACGTTCGCCGCGTGATGCTTCGTGCCGTCAGGCCGTCAAGGCCTGTGTCGTGAGGTCGGCCTCCGAAACGATCTGTCGGCCCTGAGAGCACCAGTTCTGCGAGATCGTGCACAGTGCGTGGAATCCAGGTCCCACCCCTGGGAAGGCAACGTCGCGACATATTCAGGCGAGGTTCGCGCCGTGAAGTGCGGGCGCCACGCGGGCGGTGACGATCACACGGCGTCGTCGGCCAGTCGTTCTCCGAAGAGGACAGCCTCGCCGGTTGAGTAGTGACTGTTCACGCTCAGGTGCTCGGCGAAGCGTGCGTCGTCGAACGCCGCGGTCAAGTCAGCGGCCGAGCGCCACTGCACGTGCTCGACGATTCGCTCGCTGCGGAGGTCGCGGAAGAAGCGCGCCGAGACGAAGCCGTCGAGATGCCTGATGTGGTCGCGCGTTTCGCTCTCGTTGTACTCGCCGACCCACCCTTGTCTACCGCTGACGGGTGTCAGCCGGATGATCTCGTTCGCCAGGTCGGACCGAGCGCTCGACGGGTCGAGTCCGGTCACGTCGTCCGGACTCGCAGTCATCGCGGCGGCGAACCGGTAGATCCCTTCGTCGACGACGATGTCGTCGACGAACTCGTCACCGGGTTGCGTCCGGCTCAGCTCCGCGGCGAAAGCTTCGGCGTCGCTGCTGCTGCGCCAGAAGAAGAACCCCATGAGGAGTTCGGTGTCAGGGGCTGGGGGCGGACCGAGCACCTGGCCCTGCGCCAGCCAGATCCCGCCGCCGTACCCTGGTCGCGGCCGTGCGAGCGCCTCGGTGGACGTCACGAGGCCGGTCCACCTGTCCCCTGCATCGCCTGGGTCGGCGTCTGCACCGACCAGGACGACGAAGGGAAACTCAACGACGTCGACGTCGTCCATGTCAGGCACCTCCGGCTCTGCCCGACAGGAACTCATCGCCCTGGTCGTCGAGCAGACGAGCAGTGACCCCGAGCTCGATGTCGACCCGGTTGCCCGCCAAGACGCCCTGTCGATCGAGCGGAACGCCGAAGCGGACTCCGAAGTCCTGACGATTCACCTGCCCGGTCGCACGGAACCGGACGTCGTGGCGTCCTTCGGCGTCGCGCTCGAACCGGACCTGTGTCACCTCCAGCACGACGGGGTGGGTGACGCCGCGCATGGTGAGGGAGCCGTGGATTCGAACGTCGTTGCTCGGCGTGTTGGCGTTCGGTGTGATGGCGGTCGAGGTGAAGGTGATCGCCGGGTGGTTCTCCGCGTCGAAGGGGTCCTTGGACCGGGTTCCGTCATCACGTCGGGCGTCGAAGGTGTCCATCGAGCGCACCTGGATGCTTGCCTGGACGGAGGAGGTGGTGACGTCGGGACGGGTCACGATCCGGCCGTCGAACTCGGTGAAGACGCCTGGCACCTTCTTGGTGATCAAGTGGCGGATCGAGAACTTCACCGTGCTGTGTTGTGGATCGATGATCCAGGTCCCCGTCACGTACTTGCTGGGTGCTTGTGCCATGGGTTTCGGTCTCCGGGTCCAGTTCGGTTGTCGAGAGCAGGTTGCGTGTTCCACGGGCGACGTCTCTTCGGGGTTGTTCCTCGGGTTCGTCTCGAGGATTCACCGTCGGGCGAGGGCGGTTCACGCGGTGAGCGTCGTCTCAGGCCATCTGTTGCCTGCGCTGGGGGTACTCAGGAGACCGCCGGGCTGAAGAGTCCGTGTGCTCCCAGGACCGAGAGGTCCGTGGCCGTGTAGCCACCGTCGACCGCGATGATCTGAGCGGTGATGAACGAGGCCGCATCACTGAGCAGGAACAGCACCAGTGCGGCGGCCTCTTCGCTGGTCGCGGCCCGCCCGAGGGGGATGGTGCGGAGAAAGCGCTCCATACCGGTCTGGTCGTTGAAGGCGAAGGCACTGGCATCAGTGCGAGTCAGTCCGGGGCGGATCGCGTTGACCCGCACACCTCGAGTTCCCAGCTCTGCTGCCAGGGCTCGGGTGGCGGCATCCAGTGCACCCTTCGCGGCGGCGTACAGGCTGGTCGTCGGCTGGCCCACGGCCGCCATCGCCGAGGAGATGTTGACGATGCTGGCGCCTGGCTGCAGGTGCGGTGCAGCTGCCGCGGTCAGGAGCAGTGGAGCGCGTACGTCCAAGGCCAGGACGTGATCGATCGTGGACGCCTGCAGGTGCTGCACGGGGTGGAACGGTGCGGTCCCGGCGTTGTTGACCAGGCCGTCGAGGCGGCCGTGTCGCTGCAGCACCTCGCGAACCAGGACCGTCGCAGCGTCCGCTTCGGTCAGGTCACCCACCAGGTAGGTGCAGGAGGGTCCCAGTAGATCGGTGTGGGTTTGCAGCGACGTCTCGTCGCGGCCGGTGATGACCACGGACGCCCCGGCGTCCACGAGGGCTGTGCTGATGGCGGCGCCGAGACCACGACCGCCACCGGTCACGATCATCGTCTTGTCGAGCAACGGGCGTGGTCGAGAGCTGGTCTCCACCACGGTAGTGGTCTCTTCGCCCGCGGGCTCCTGCGCGTCGACCGTCGCGCGAGCTGTCGCGGGGGTGCCTGATGTGGGGGGCGTGGCTGTGGGCAACTTCGCCTCGGTCATGGTGGTTCTCTCCAGGAGGGGACAGACCCTGGTTCGCGAGAGCGAGCACCTCGCCGACGGCGCACGAGGAGACGGGGACACGAGTCAGGGGCGTGGGTTTCCAGCCCCGGACCGCTCGTGTCGAGCGACCACTTCACCATGAGGTGAACGATCTGAGCATAACCCGCTCGAGACCTGTTTGTTTCTGTGAGTTCGAGACGCACTGGATTGCCCAGAACTGACGGAATCACGCAAGAGAAGTCTCCTGTGACGATTGCCACAGGCAAGACCTGAGGATTGGAGTGGCGATCTCGAGGCCGTTCTGAGCAATGGTGAGTTCTCGAGGTCGATCCCGCCTGAGCGGGCAGCGCCGGCGTCTGGACGGGCGGCAGGACCGGTGATCTGACCTGTCAAGGAGTGGCCGGGCGGGCCGGGATGTCGCAGCGGTGGGGTAAACCTGTCACCGTGCTGAACCTGACCCCCCGCGGACCGTTCTCGCTCGCCGCCGGCAGGCGCTTCCTGGACGGTTTCGCTCCCGCGGGTCGGACGGTCGAGGAGGGCCCGCTCCGGTTGGCGTTCGCGCCCGACGGCCGCGGCGCGACGACTGGTGCCGCGCTCACCCAGTCCGCCGACGGCGTGGTCCACGCCGACGTCGTGGGGGCCGAGCCGCCGGGGTTCGCCGACCACCTGGCTCGCGTCCTGTCCCTGGACGTGGACGGCACCGGCTTCCCCGCCGTGGCCGACCGGGACCCCGTCGTCGGTCGGCTCGTCGCCTCCTACCCCGGACTGCGACCGGTCGGTTTCTACTCGCCCTACGAGGCGGCCTGCTGGGCCGTGGTCACGCAGCGGCTGCGGATCACCCAGGCCGCCGGGATCGTCGCGGGCATCCGGGCCCGTTGGGGGGAGACCGCCGAGGTCGCCGGCCGTCCGGTGGCGGCGTTCCCGTCCGCCGCGGTGCTGCACGAGGTGGCCGGGGAGCTCCCGCTGCCCGACGTGAAGCGGGAACGGCTGCGCGGCCTCGCCGAGGCTGCCCTCGACGGGCGGCTCGACGGCGCCCGGTTGCGCGCGATGTCTGCGGAGGAGGCGGTCGCCGACGTCAGCCTGCTGGCGGGGATCGGGCCCTTCTCCGCCGAGCTCGTGGTCGTGCGGGGTGCGGGCCACCCGGACCGGTTCCCGACCAACGAGGCGCGCCTGCACGACTCGATGCGGCAGCTGTACGACCTGCCCGGGGCCGACGTCGAGGAGCTGGCCTCCGTGGCCCGCGCCTGGGCCCCGTACCGGACCTGGGTCGCCGTGCTGCTCCGCGTCGACCGCGAGGCCACCACCGGCGAGATCGCCCGCGGGGCCAGGGTCACCCTCGCAGCCGCAGCCCGCGGAGGGTCACGCTGAACTCGGCCGCCTGCAGCGCGGCCGACAGCCGGGTCGGTGCGTGCACCGAGGCGCCGTCGGTCTCCTGCACCACCGTCCGGCCCAGCGCCCCGTCCGCGACCGCGTTGGACAGCGCGGTGGCGACCCCCTCGAGGGCCACCTCGTCCTCGGTTTAGGACAGCAGCGTCTTGCCGCTTCGCTCGACGTGGAGCACCAGCTCACCGTCGACCAGCACGCCTACTTTCCGACCGGCCCCGGCCACAAGCCACGACGGGTGGGAGTACGGGGTCGTCTTCCGCCCGCGCCCGCCGGCGGAGGCGTGTGAGCTGCCCATCTCGATCGTCCGAGGTGAGCGGGTGCTTACCCGATGGGTGGCTGACCTGACTCGTCCCCGGCCTCTTGGCCGAGAAGCCGAGTCTTGAGCATGCGCTCCCTAGCGGCGCGCACAACGCGGGAAGACCGTGAAGTCGGTCTGAGCACGAATCGGTGTGAGCCGTTTCGCATCCGCAGCAGTGGAGTCAGCGGTGGGCTTGGTCCGTCTCGGCTCGGGTGAAGCGCTGGGCGTGCTCGGCGCGGGCACTGAGGCGGGCGACGTCCTCATGTCGGCCCTGCTGCTCAGCAGTGACCGCGAGCTCTCGATACGTCTGGGCCACCTTGCTTTCGACGGCGGCGACCTCACCCGCCAGCCGGGGTGCCGCGTCGATTAGGGCTTGGGCTTGCTCTTGGAGTTGTCGAGTACGCCGACCTACGTGGGCGAGACGCTCGGCTCTGCCCGCGGCAGAGCCGTCGCGGTCGTGATCACCGGAATCAGTGGTCATTAGCTTCAGTCAGGGACTGCGCCGGGGTGCGGCCGGTGACGACGTCGGCGGCGGTCTCCTCCAGCGTCTTCTCCTGGGTGTAGGCGTGGGCGCGGAGCAGGGCGAAGGCGTCGGAGGTGTCCAGGTGCAGGACGGCGTTGCAGATGCCGACGGCGATCCAGATCTCCTGGCGGGCGCGGACGGCGGCGCTGTTCAGCCACGCCCGCGGATGGACGGGGTCCAGGGATGGCCTGGCGCCGTCTGTAGGTGATGCCATCTGGGCCGGTTCGACCTCGACGGCGGAGCCGAGATCAAGGTCGGTGGCTGACCACAGGTAGGTCAGCGCGTGGTGGGCGAGGGCGGCGACGGTCTGCGCGGAGCACAGGTCCAGCCCGGTGTCGGGGTGGGGTCGGGTGGAGTAGAGGTCGAGGGCGCCGTTGAGGTGGGCGCCGTGGCCCAAGGGAAGGGCGACGATGGAGCGGTAGGGGCTGTGCTGGCGCAGGAGGTCGTGTAGGGCGGGCCAGCGTCGGCGCAGGGCGGCTTCGTCGACGATGACCAGTTCACCGGTGTCGTAGGCGATGAAGCAGGGGCCTTCACCGAGGGTGAACTGCAGCTGTTCGGCGGCGACGGCCTCGGAGGTGCTGGCGCCGAGGGGGACGCGCTGTTGTGCTCCGCAGAGGCTGATGCCGGCGGCGTCCACGGGCAGGACCTGGGTGATGGCTCGGGCCAGGACGGTGGGGAGCAGGTCCAGGTGGTGGTGGGCGGCTTCGAAGATCCAGGTGGCGCGGAAGTCTTCGACGATGTTCACGTGAGGTCGCTCAAGGGGGCAGCTTTCGAGGTGCGTGGGACGGGCGGCTGCTGCACCCGGAGCAGTAGGCAATCACACCGTCGCAGGTTTCGCCTCCCGATGAGGAGCTGTCCTGTTCGGCTCATCAGGGAACACCCGACGGCTGACAGAGAAGGCCAGGGAGGTGACGGTTCGACGAACTTGGTCTCGCTCAGCCCCGTTGGCCTTGGCCATGGGGGTCCCTGACGAGATGCTCGACGTTGAATCACCGGGTTCAGAGCATTCGAGATCCTGGAAAGGGATCTCGAGCAGTGCAGATCAGGGCTGCGGGGGGTGGGTCTGCCTGGATGGGTCGTTGTGCAGGCGCCTGACCAGTTCGCGGGCAGCGTTCTCCGTGAGATCTTCGAGTAGGTTGAACCGCCCCGGCTTCAGTGGAGGCTCGGTTCTCCGGTTTCCAGTGTCCTCGACGTGTGGTTCTGACGGTAGTGGTTGGTCTCGTGCTCGGCGGGCGGGACGTCGCCGAGCTCGGTGTGTAGGCGGCGGTTGTTGAACCAATCGACCCACTCCAAGGTGGCGATCTCGACGTCGTCCAAGGTGCGCCAAGGCCCGCGCCGACGGATCAGCTCGGTCTTGAACAACCCGATCGTGGATTCAGCGAGGGCGTTGTCGTAAGCGTCCGCGACCGTCCCGATCGAGGCGCGTGCCCCCAAAGCGGCCAGGCGCTCCGTCAGCGCCAGCGAAACGTATTGGGCGGATTCAATCGGTCGTCGCAACACCGGACTGATGCAGCGATCGTAGCTGCTCCTCGAACACCTCAGCAGGAGTCTTCCAACCAAGAACCTTCCGGGGGCGGCCATTGACCGCAAGAGCAACAGCCTCGAGGTCTTCAGCCGACCATCGCGACAGGTCGGTGCCCTTGGGGAAGTACTGCCGCAGCAGCCCGTTGGTGTTCTCGTTACTCGGCCGCTGCCACGGCGAATTCGGGTCAGCGAAGAACACCCTCGTCCCGGTCTCCAGCGTCAACAACGCGTGCCCGGACAACTCTTTCCCCCGGTCCCAGGTGAGCGTCTGACGTAGCTGCTCGGGCAGTCGGGAGATCGATGCGGTCAGTGCAGCGTTCATCGCCACAGCTCCGTAACCACCGAGCGAGGGCCCGTTCTTCACCGGTGGAACCTAACCCCATCCCTCCAACCGGGGCAGGTGCACCAACAGCGTGCAGCGGCTACTACGTTCGACCAGCGTCCCGATCGCAGAACGCCCAGTTCCGATGATCAGATCACCTTCCCAGTGCCCCGGAACGGCACGATCGGCGGCCTCAGCCGGTCGCTGGCTGAGCACCACGTCGGACGTCACATGACCCTGCGCCTTGTTCCGCGACCTCGCCCGCGGTTCACGCAGCGCCCGACCGGTACGCAGACATGTCACGAGCTCGCGCTTCAGCGCACCGCGCCCCTGGATGAAACAACGACTGGTAGATCGCCTCATGACTGACGCGCATGGACTCATCATCGGGGAAGTCGACCCGCAGGCGGTGGGAGATCTGCTGCGGGCTCCACGCCGTCGCCCAGCGCCGGTCCTGACGAAGGGGCTTGTTCAGCCCCTTCCACGTCGGCGGCGTTGGACCCAAGACGGCGGTGCCATCGGAGCGGCGGACTTTCCCTGCCAACCGGTCCTGTACGTAGTCGCGCAGCTGATCGTTGCCGACGAGCTTGGCAGTCTTGGGACGTTTCGCGGCCTCCTGCGCCTTCCACTGCGCCACGCCGGCGTGGACGAGGAAACTCTCCACCGGCTGTCGGTGACGTGCTTGGTACGCCCACAGACGGGGAAGTGTCGCCGTCCGAGACGACCAAGGCAGATGTTGGGGGAAGTGTGTCGCGCGCCAGCGCGGCACCTCGCCTGGGCGACAACCGGATGAGGTGAGGGGGTTCGGTGGTGGTCGGGTGATGGGCACGCTAGGCCAGTCCGGGTACCTCGAAACTCTGGAACTCACCAACGGTTCGAGCGAGCGCCAGCGAGGGAGAGTCGTTGCTACGCAACGATATACGAAACTCCAGGCCGCGCCAGCGGCCATACGGTGCACCGGCCACGCGCCAGCGTGGCGGCACGAGGCGGCGCGCCAGCGCCGCCTCGCTGCCCGACGACCCAGCCCGCCATGCCCAGCCCGCTCGAGAGGTGCACGGCCAGGAACGGCACGACGAGGTAGAAGCCGGTGTTGAAGGCGAACTGGCTGAACAGCAGCAACCGGACGGGTGCGGGCAGGGAGCGCCACGCGGACCGCTTCGTCACGCGGCCAGCCCCTCGACGGCGTGCACGACGGCCTCGTGCAGCCGCGGGTCGCCGAGGAGCCGGAAGTGGCCGTCGAGGGGGATCTCCACCTCGACCGCGCCGGACAGCGGCGGGGCGCTCGCGGCCCGCGGGACGTGCGGGTCGTACCGGGGCCGGACCGCGACGATCCGGGGGTGGGCCGTGAGGTCCGCGGCCAGCCTCCGGATCGCGGGGTCGCGGGGGGACAGGCGCCGCACGGACCGGGCGGGGAACCACGTCGCGTACCGCGACCCCTCGAACGGGGTGGCGACGGCGACGAGCCCGACGACCCGCGCGGCCACGTCCGGCAGGGACAGGGCCGTCTTGGCGATGAGGCCGCCCTTGGAGTGCGCGACGACGACGGCCCCGTGCAGGTCCAGCCCGACGACGGTGCGCCGCAACACCTCCGCGCCGACCGCGAGTTCGGCGGAGTTGGTGCCCAGGCCCGGCAGCACGTGGACGGGGTGGCCCGCCCGGTGCAGGGCGTCGCCGAGGTCGCGCAGCACGTGCCACGTCTCCCAGATCCCGGGGACGAGGACGACGGGGCAGCCCGCACCGCCCGTCCAGTCGGGGCGGCCCGGACGGAGCTGGGCGCGGACGAGCCAGGCGTAGTCGGCGAGCCGGGCGCTCAGGTCCACGCGGTCACCGCCGCACCAGCGCGGCGAGCTCGGCCACGACCTCGCGCGCGTGGTCGAACACGACGGAGTGGGCGCCGGGGACCTCCGCCCAGCGGCCCTGGGGCGCGCGCTCGGCGAGCATCCGGACCCACCGGGCGGGGGCGACGGCGTCGTGGCGGCCGCGCAGGACGAGCACGGGCACGTCCAGCTCCCGGATCCGGTCCTCGATGGGGTAGGTCATCATCGACGGCAGGGTGTGGGCGAACCAGCGCCACCCGCAGCGGGCGTACCCCTCGAGCGACATCCGCCGCACCGCAGCCGGTTCGAAGACGGCCGACTGCAGCAGCCGCAGCCCCTGTCGGGGCACCGACCGCTCCTGCAGGTTGACCGGCGGCCCGATGAGCGCGACGTGCGCGACGGCGCCGGGGTCGACCAGGGCGGCCTCCGTCACGACCTGCGCGCCCATCGAGTGCCCCACGAGCAGCACGGACGTCAGGTGCTGGTCGCGGATCCACTCCGCCACCAGGGCACCCATCTCCTGCGTCGACAGCGGCCGGTCGGGGTGGGGGATGCCGGCGAAGCCGGGCAGCTCGACGAGGTGGACCGTGCCGGAACGGGCGAGCACCACGGCCAGCCGCTGGAAGTAGGCGGAGGAGACCCCGAGGCCGTGGACCAGGACGACGTCGTGCCGGTGCTCGGGCAGGACGTCCTCGGTCTCGGCGACCCACATCGTCCACGTGCGCAACCAGAGGCCGCCGCGGCGGACCCGGTCGATGCGGACGGTGAGTCCGCTGGGCATGTCCTCGGGGGTCAGGCGGCGCACCGGGCCCATCCTCCCGGTCGCCCCTGGGTCCGAGCTGGAGGGGGCCCGTCGGTGAGCGGGCGACGCGGGTCCGGTCGACGCCCGTCCGTCCCTCGCGACACAGTGGTCAGGTACGGATGGTGACGACGATCGAGCTGACGGTGACATCGCGCGCACACCGGTCCGGGTGCGGGTTCAGGGTTCCGGGTCCGGAGCCGATGAACAGGGAGCCACCCGCTCCCGGGTGGTGTTCCACGGCGCGGTGCGCCGGCGGCGAGGAAGGTCAGGTGCGGCGTGGGCAGACGCATCAAGGTGCTCACGGTGGACGACTCGGTCGTCGTCCGCCGGCTCGTGACCGATGTGCTGGCCTCCGACCCGGCCATCGAGGTCGTCGGAACGGCCCCCAACGGCAAGATCGCGCTGGACAAGATCGTCCAACTCCAGCCCGACGTGGTGACCCTCGACATCGAGATGCCCGTCATGGACGGCCTCGAGGCGATCAAGGAGATCCGCAAGATCGACCGGAAGCTCCCGGTCATCATGTTCTCCACGCTCACCGAGCGCGGCGCGAGCGCGACCCTCGAGGCCCTGTCCTCGGGTGCGTCCGACTACGTGACCAAACCGGCGAACGTCGGGTCGGTCCAGGAGTCGATGGACTCCGTCCGCGAGCAGCTCATCCCCAAGATCAAGGCGCTGGTCCCGGGTCTGGCGGCCGCCGCCGCCCCGGTCGTCGCGGCTCCGGCCGCGGCCCGGCCCGCGACCCCCGTCACGACGAGGACCCGCACGGGTGCCGTCAAGTCCCCCCGCGCCCTCGTCATCGGTTCGTCCACGGGCGGGCCCGAGGCGTTGTCGTCGGTCCTGGCCAAGTTGCCGGCCGGGCTCGGGGTGCCGGTCCTCGTCACCCAGCACATGCCGCCCGTCTTCACCCGGCTGTACGCCCAGCGCCTCGACAAGTCCTCCGCGCTGCGGGTCGTCGAGGCCACCGACGGCGAGGCCGTCGTGGCGGGCACCGTCTACGTGGCCCCCGGCGACTTCCACATGGAGGTCGTCCGCCGGGGCCCGTCGATGGCGATCAAGTTGAACCAGGGACCTGCCGAGAACTTCTGCAGACCCGCCGTCGACGTGATGGTGCGTTCGGCGGTCGCCGCCTACGGCGGTGAACTCCTGGCCGTGATCCTCACGGGCATGGGGTCGGACGGGAAGCTCGGCTGCAAGGCCGTGGCTGCGGCCGGTGGCCAGGTCCTGGCTCAGGACGAGGCCACCTCGGTGGTCTGGGGCATGCCCGGAGCCGTGACCCGCGAGGGCATCGCGGACGAGGTCCTCCCCCTGGGGTCGATCGCCGACGCGATCCAGCGCCGGCTCGGCTCCTCGGCCCGGCCCGCGTTCGGTGCGGCGGCCTCCCCGCCGGGATCAGCACCGCGGACCACCACCAGTTCCACCCCCAGCACGACCCCCAGCACCACCCGCACCAGTTCCCTCCCGCCGGCCCGTCCGCCGGCGTTCCGTCCGGCCGCCCCCGCGGCCCGTCCCTCTCAAGGCAGGTGGTGACATGGCACTCACGACCACAGCCTTCGACTGGGTCTGCACCCTCGTGCGCAAGGAGAGTGCGATCGTCCTCGAAAAGGGCAAGGAGTACCTCGTCGAGTCCCGACTCGTGCCGTTGGCACGCGCCGCGGGCGCGACCGACGTCTCCGCCTACGTCGACGGCATCCGGTTGCGTCCCGACCGCCGCGCGCAGACCGCCATCGTCGAAGCGCTGACGACGAACGAGACGTCGTGGTTCCGCGACGGGGCGCCCTTCACGGCGTTCTCGACGTCGGTCGTCCCGGCCCTGAAGCAGGCGCGCGCGGCCACCCGGTCGCTGCGCATCTGGTCCGCGGCCAGCTCCACCGGCCAGGAGGCCTACAGTCTCGCGATCTCGCTGCAGGACAGCCTGGTCGCCGAGGGGTGGCGTGCCGAGATCATCGGCACCGACCTGTCCACCGAGGTGCTGGAGAAGGCCAAGGTCGGCCGGTACTCGCAGTTGGAGATGAACCGCGGGCTGCCGGCCCCGATGCTCGTGCGGCACTTCACGCGCGTCGGGACGCAGTGGCAGGTGAACGACGACGTCAAGCGGATGGTGCGCTTCCAGCAGCTGAACCTCACGAGCTCGTTCGCGGCCCTGGGCCAGTTCGACGTGGTGTTCCTGCGGAACGTCCTCATCTACTTCGACCTCGAGACCAAGCGCGACATCCTGTCCCGCGTGCGCAAGGTGCTCAAGCCCGGGGGATACATGTTCCTCGGGGGTGCAGAAACGACGCTGGGCGTCGATGACAACTGGGACCGCGAACTCATCGGACGGGTTTCGGTCCACCGTCCCAAGAACGGAGGTCAGGCATGAAGGCTCTGGTCGTGGATGACTCCCGCGCCATGCGGAAGATCATCGCAGGTGCACTGCGCAAGCTCGGGTACGAGACGGTCGAGGCGGCCGACGGCGCCGAGGCGCTCAAGGTCCTCGAGGCGGGCCCCCTGCCCGACCTCGCGACGGTCGACTGGAACATGCCGGTGATGGACGGTCTCACGTTCGTCACCCAGGTCCGGGCGAACCGCGAGTACCGCGCGCTCACGCTCATGATGGTGACGACGGAGGCCGAGCACGGACAGATCGTCCGCGCTCTCGCCGCCGGCGCGCACGAGTACCTCATCAAGCCGTTCACGGTCGAGTCGCTGGAGGAGAAGCTCTCCCTGCTCGGCCTCCTGCCGGAAGGGGTCCAGGCATGACCGAGCTGGTCGAGGAGTTCTACGACGAACCCACCGACTACGTCGAGGACGAGGCCCTGGGCCAGATCGTCGACGCGATGTGGGCGTCGTACTTCGCGCACACCGAGTTCCTGCTGCCGTCGTTCGACCAGCACGACATCGAGGGCGACATCTACTGCGCGTCGGTCACGATCTCCGGCGCACGGCCGGGCATCGTCACCGTCAGCGTCGAGCGCACCCTCGGTCTGCCCCTGGCGCAGTCCCTGCTCCAGGAGGACGGCGAGCTGACCGACGAGGACGTCTACGACTCCCTCGGTGAGGTCGCCAACATCGTCGGCGGCAACATCAAGGCCCTCGTCCCCGACGCGGGTCCGCTGGGTCTGCCCGTCGTCTCCACCGCCCTTCCCCTGCACGGCGCCTCCGACCGCCTCGCGGCCCGGCTGGACGCCAACTGGAAGGGTCAGTGGCTGACCTTCGAGGTGTGGCTGGCCGGCGGCGGTTCCGCCGAGAACGTGGGGGGATGACGACGTGAAGGCCCTCGTGGTCGACGACAGCCGCGTCATGCGGCAGATCGTCATCCGTACCCTGCGCCAGGCCGGGTACGACTGGGTCGACGTGGTGCAGGCCGAGAACGGCAAGGAAGGTTTCGACGCGGTCCGCAAGGAGAACCCGGACATCGTCCTCTCCGACTGGAACATGCCCGAGGCCACCGGCATCGAGATGCTGCAGAACCTGCGTGGTTCGGGCATCGACGTCCCCTTCGGGTTCGTGACGTCGGAGGGTTCGGAGGAGATGCGGGACAAGGCGGCGGCTGCCGGCGCCCTGTTCCTCATCGCCAAGCCGTTCACCCCCGAGGCGTTCGCCGCGGCGCTCGCCCCGGTCCTCGGCGGCGACGCCGGCTCCGGTGCGACCGAGGCGACCGTGACGCAGGGCGAGGTGAAGTTCGACGTCAACCCGTTGCCGTCGAACCTCGCGATCCGCAACCTGCTCTCGGACCTGCTGAACCGCGACGTCGACCTGTCCGACGGCCGTCCGCTGCCCGTCGGCGGCAAGCCCGGCTCCCTCGTCGGGCTGTACGTGGACGACCACCTGAAGTCCAAGGCCGTCGTGGTCTTCGACTTCGCGCTGGCCGCCCACGCCGGTGCCGCGATCGGTCTGCTGCCCCCCGGGGCCAGCGAGGACGCCATCGACGACAAGGAGCTGCCCGAGAACCTCGCCGTGAACTCGCGCGAGGTGCTCAACATCATGGCGTCGCTGTTCAACGTCGAGGGTGCCGCGCACCTGAAGCTCTACGCGTCCTACGTGCCCGGCGAGGCCCTGCGCCCCGACGTGGCCGACTGGGCGACCCGCACGGGCAGCCGCCTGGACCTCGTGGTCTCGGTGGCGCGCTACGGCAAGGGTGCGATGAGCATCGTCACGTTCTGAGTTCACGACCCTGAGGACCCCTCGCCCGTCCGGGCGGGGGGTCCTCGTCGTGGTGGGGCCTCAGGGGGTGACGACGATCGTGGTGGCCGCGGGTCCGCCGCCCCAGACGGGGTCGGCGGTGGGGCGGCCGAGCAGGTAGCCCTGACCGCACTCGACGCCGAGCTCCCCGAGCACGGTCAGCTCGTCGGGGCGCTCGACGCCCTCGGCGACCATCGTCGAGCCGAGTTCGGAGGCGAACCCCACCAGGGCCCGGGCCACGGCCCGACGGGCCGGGTCGGCGTCGATGCCGCGGACGAAGGCGATGTCGAGCTTGACGATGTCGGGGGTCAGGTGCAGGACGTGCTGCAGGCTCGCGAAACCCGCGCCCGCGTCGTCGACGGCGATGCGGACGCCGTGCCGGCGCAGTGCCGTCGTCGCCTCGGTGAGGGCGTCGTAGTCGTCGACGGGGTCGTGCTCGGTGATCTCGACGACGAGCCGGTCCGGGACGCTCGAGAGCAGGAGCGCGTGGGTGGTGCTGTCCAGCAACGCCTCCGCGGAGGCGTTGACGCTCAGGTACGCGCCGGCGGGGACGGAGCGCACGAGGTGCAGCGCCGAGGCGATCGCCGCCTGCTCCAGCCGGACGCCGACGCCGGACGTCCGCGCGTCGCTGAAGACCTGCTCGGGGCGGCGCGGCGACCCCTCCGGCCCGGTGAAGCGGCTCAGGGCCTCCGCCCCGACCGTCGCCCCCGTGCGCAGGTCGACGATCGGCTGCAGGACGGTGGTGCGGCCGGTCCCGGCGACGAAGGCGTCCAGGGAGGCGAGCCGGTCGTCCCGTTCGGCGCGGCGCCGGTCGCGGTGGTGCAGGACCCCGGCCACGAGCGCGGCGACGACGTGCAGCGCCTCGAACTGGCGAGACCCCAGGTCGTCCTCGGCGTCGGGGCTGCCGACGCCGACGAGGCGTCCGCCCGGGACGCCGTCGGGTCGGACGACGTCCACCGCCAGGGGCGCCCGGTCGAGGTCGGTGTCGGCCAGGAGCCGGACGGTGGCCCGCGGGTCCAGGACGCTGCTCGTCTGCTCGACGTGGTGGGGGCTCGCGCGGGTGGGGCGGGTCAGCGCCGCGACCGGGGTCCCGAAGATGTCCCGGGCCAGGTCGAGGAGCTGGGCGACGGCGTCTGCGTCGTCGTCCTGGCCGTGACCTCGCACCTGTGGCCCTCCCGCGGACGTGCCGTCTGTCGTGGTTCCTTCGTGCACCGACCGCACGGACCCGAGGGGCGCACCGCGCGGGAACGCTGCGTCCTGCTCGTGACACTGCTGTCCGCTCGACCCTCCCAGAACAGTGCAGTGGACACAATCACGAACAGGTCACAGTGACCGGTCGTCACTCCCCGCAGTTCGGCCGGCGTCGGACCTGGTCGCACGGTGTGGGGTCGCACTACGGTCGAACGGTTCCGTCGGACCGTCCATGGAGGCCCTCGTGCCCTCGAACCTGTCGCCCTACCTCAGCTTCCGCGGTCAGGCGAAGGAGGCCATGAGCTTCTACCGCGACGTCCTGGGCGGCACCCTCGACGTCACGACGTTCGGGGAGTTCGGCGCTCCGCCCGGCGTCGACCCCGAGCTCGTCATGCACTCGCAGCTGACGACGTCGCAGGGCTGGATCCTCATGGGGTCCGACGTGCCGCCCGGCATGGACCTCACCCCCGGGTCCAGCGTCACGATCGCCCTCACCGGCGACGACGGCGACGTCCTGCGCCCCGCCTTCACCGCCCTCGCCGAGGGCGGCACGGTCGAGGTGCCGCTGGAGCCGCAGATGTGGGGCGACGAGTACGGCGCGCTCGTCGACCGCTTCGGGATCCACTGGATGGTGAACCTCGCCACCCCCGCCGTGTCCTGACCCCCGCCGCGCGCCGCCGCCCCGGTTGGGCTCGTTGACGCCTCGCGCTCATTGGGTGAGCCGGATGCGTCAGCGGGTCAGTGGTGACGGCGGACCTGCGATGGGCTCGTTGACGCCTCGCGCTCATTGGATGAGCCGGATGCTTTAGCCAGCGTACAGCGCTGGACAACGAGCCCAACCGCCGGGGCGCTCCGATGAGTGACTCAGAGCCGGGGAGTGAGGGGCGTCAGGGACGGCCGGTGGGGCCGTACCGGCGCATCCGCAGCACCGACACCATCGCCTCGCGGATGATCGCCTTCGACATCTTCGACGTCCCGTGGGTGCGCTCGGTGAACAGGATCGGCACCTCGCGCACCGTCGCCCCCCGCTGCAGCGCCGCGAGCGTCGTCTGGATCTGGAAGGCGTAGCCCGCGGCCGTCAGCTGCGAGAGGTCCAGGGAGCGCAGCAGGTCCGCGCGCCAGGCCTTGAAACCGCCGGTGAGATCGGCGACGGGGGCGTTCAGCAGGACGCGGGCGTAGACGTTCGCGCCGCGCGAGAGCGCCTTGCGGTACCAGGGCCACGCGTCGTCGAGGGCGCCGCCGGGCACGTAGCGAGCGCCCAGGACGAGGTCCGCGCCGTCGGCGATCTCGGCCAGCATCCGCTCGAGGGCCTCGACCGGGTGGGAGCCGTCGGCGTCCATCTGCACGACGACGTCGTGGTCACCGGTGGCCAGGGCGTGCGCGAAACCGGCGCGGTAGGCGGCGCCGAGGCCGTCCTTCGTCGTGCGCGTCAGCAGCCGGACCCGGCCCTCGGGGTGGCGGGCGGCGGCCTGTTCGACGAGGGCGCCCGTGCCGTCGGGGGAGGAGTCGTCGACCACGAGGACGTCCGGCGCGACGGCGGAGGAGAGGATCCGCTCGAGCATGCCGAGGATGTTGTCGGCCTCGTCGTACGTGGGCAGGACGACGACGCAGCGCAGGGCTTCGGCCAACGGGTACTCGCTCGGGTGATCGGCGGACAGGTCGCCCGACGCTACCCCACTCGACCCCGCGTCCTCACCCGTGACGGGCCGCGAGGAAGGCCCGGACCACGCGGTCGGCCCGGGCGTCCAGCGCCTCCGGCGTCGGCAACGGCTCCTCGACGCGGAACAGGCCGCGGTCCAGGACGGGTCCGAGCAGCGCGTACGCGAGGTCCTCGGCGGCCTGGGCCGGGTCGGTGACCGGCAGGAGGCCGCGGGTGGCGAGGTCGGTCAGTCCCGCGCCGAGGGCGGCGAGCGTACCCACGACGGCGGCGTCGTGGTACCCGCGGGCCACGTCCGGGAAGCGCGCCGCTTCACCGACGACGAGGCGCCGGACGGCGAGGACCTCGGGTCGGGCCACCGTCCGGAGGTAGGTGCGGGCGATCCCCCGCAGGACCTCCTCGACGTCCGCGGGCGCGGCCGCGGCCGCGAAGGCCTCGGGCAGGGTCGCGGCGAAGCCCTGCGCCCGCGCGGTGACCGCGCCCGCCACGGCGCGGAACAGCGACTCCTTGTCGCCGAACTGGTTGTAGAGGGTCTGCTTCGAGACGGCCGCCGTCGCCGCGACCAGGTCGGTGCCCGTTGCCGCGTAGCCGTGCCGCAGGAACAGGGTCGTGGCCGCGGTCAGCAGCGCCTCGCGCGCGGGTTCTCCACCACGCGGTCGCGTGCCCGGGGTGCTCACGGCGAAACCCTCCCACGCGGGGTGCGCTCCGGTACCGTCGAGTCCAGTCGGGTACTGATCAGTCCAAGCCGCGAGGAGCGCCGTGTCCCAGCAGAACGTCGGCCCGTCCGGCAGTCCCCTCGTCGGGCGCGGCGACGCCGACCGCCACTCCGCGATCACGCGTTCGCTGCTGGGCTACGGCCTGCTGGCGGGCCCGTCCTACGTCGTCAGCGGACTCGCCCAGGCGCTGGCGCGCGACGGGTTCCAGCTCGCCCACCACGACCTCAGCCTGCTGGCCAACGGGCCGTGGGGGTGGGTGCAGACCCTCACCTTCCTGTTGACCGGCGCCATGGTCGTGGCGGCCGGCGTCGGGATGCGGCGCGCGTGCCGCACGCTGGGCGAGCGACCGGGTGGCACCTGGGGCCCGTGGCTCGTCGTGGTCTTCGGCCTCGGGCTCGTCGGGGCGGGCGTGTTCCCGGCCGACCCCGTCGACGGGTTCCCGCCGGGAGCGCGAGCGGTGACGACCCTGTCGGGGACGGGCCACATCGTCTGCGCCGCCGTCGGTTTCCTCGCCCTCGTCGCCGGCTGCCTCGTCCACGCCCGGCGGCTGCGGTCCGTCCGGCCCGGCCTCGCGCGCCTGTCCGTCGTCACCGCGGTGCTCTTCCTGCTGGCCTTCGCGGCGCTCGCGAGCGGCTCCTCGGTCGCGGCCGTCGTGCTGGGGTTCTGGGTCGCGCTGCTGCTCGTCTGGACGTGGCTGGCCTTCGTGAGCCTCGACCTGTTCCGCCGGACCCCGCTCCTGACCCCCGCCTGACCCCCGCCTGACCCCACAGCCTGGCCGCTGTCCGGCGTGTCCACGGGCCGCTCCGGGGGTCGTGTCGGACCCGTGCGGCAGCATCGGCCGGGTCGTGGACGGCGACGGCTGCTGCGGAGGGGGTCGCGTGATCAAGTACCTGGGGTCCAAACGACGGCTGGTGCCGGTCCTCGGTGAGCTCGTCGCGGCCAGCGGCGCCCGCACGGGCCTCGACCTCTTCACGGGCACCACCCGCGTCGCCCAGGAGATGTGCCGCCGCGGGCTGCACGTCACGGCCGTCGACACCGCCAGCTACAGCGAGGTCCTGGCCCAGTGCTACGTCGAGGCGGACGTCGACACCGTCGACCCGGCCGAGGTGGCCGAGGCGCTCGACCGGCTCGCGCGTCTGGAGCCCGTGCGCGGGTACGTCACCGAGGTGTTCTGCGAACGCTCGCGCTACTTCCAGCCCCGCAACGGGATGCGGATCGACGCCGTCCGGCAGGGGATCGACGACCTCTACGGCGACTCACCGCTGCGGCCGCTGCTGCTGACGAGCCTGCTGCGGGCCGCCGACGCCGTCGACTCCACCGTCGGGGTGCAGATGGCCTACCTCAAGGGGTGGTCGCGCCGTTCGGGCCGCGACCTGCACCTGCGCCCGCCCGTCCTGACCCCGGGGACGGGCCGCGCGGTCCGCGCCGACGCCGCGCGCGTCGTCGACGACCTGCCGCCCGTCGACCTCGCCTACCTGGACCCGCCGTACAACAAGCACCGGTACTTCGCGAACTACCACGTCTGGGAGACGCTCGTCCGCTGGGACCGCCCCGAGCCCTACGGCGTGGCCGCCAAGCGCGCCGACTGTCGGGAGGCCGTGAGCCGCAGCGTGTTCAACGGTCGCCGGACGATGCCGAGCGCCCTCGCCGAGACGGTGCGCCGGGTCCGCGCCGACACCGTCGTCCTCAGCTTCTCCGACGAGGGGTACGTCGCGCTGCCGGAGCTGCTCGAGATGTGCCGCGCGCGTGGGCGGGACGTCCGGACGCTGTCGTTCGAGAGCGACCGCTACGTCGGCGCCAAGATCGGCATCCACAACCGGGCGGGGGAGAAGGTCGGTTCCGTCGGGCGGCTGCGCAACGTCGAGCACCTCGTCCTGGCCGGCGACGGCGACCGCCTCGACGCGATGGTCGCTCGCGTCGCCGCGCTGCAGGAGGCGTGATGGGTCTGGAGGAGCTGCCGCCCGCCGAGCTCGGCGAGTGGTTCACCGAGGAGAAGCGCCTCCTCGCCCAGCGCGTCCTGCGCGAGGAGTACGAGCAGGGCCGCAGCATCGCCCAGATCGCGCTCGACACCGGCTACAGCGTGACCCGCGTGCGCAAGCTGCTGCTGCGGGAGGGCGTGGCGCTGCGCTCGCGGGCGGGAAGCCGGTCGAGGGGTTCGGCCTAGCTGGCAGACTGTGCCGTGCGCGCGCGCCGCCTGCGGGTGGCCGGGCGCGGTCGGGAGGGCTGGCCGAGTGGTTGAAGGCGGCGGTCTTGAAAACCGCTAGGGAGGTACCCACTCCTTCCTCATGGGTTCGAATCCCATGCCCTCCGCCACCGCCGGACACCCGTCCGGGACGTGACGACGCAGGGAGCTGGACGATGAGCGCGGTCGTGGGGCCTGACTTGACCCCGCAGCGGCGGGAGACGGCGCTGCGCGCCTTCCACGCGCTGCCCCGGGAGGACCGGCAGGACGCGATCGCCCTCGCCCGGCAGGGCCGGCGGCACCCCGACGAGCGCGTCGCCGCGGTCGCCTGGTGGTACGCCGCCGCCGTGCTGCAACCCCGCTGGTACAACCGGATGCCGCTCGCGGTGCCCGTCGTCGTCGTGCTGGCGCTGCTCGCGGCCGCGTTCCTCACGAACTTCTGGCCGCTGGCGTTCCTCGGCCTGGTCGTCCTGCTCGTCTCCGCCGCCCTCGTGCGGCAGCGGCTGACGACCGTCCCGCTGCTCGGGCTCATGCGGCCGCCGAACGCCTCCGACGTGCCCGAGGCCCCGGAGGGCTGACCGCCTCGCTGGACACCCACGGGGACATCCATGGGGACACCCACGTGGAGTGAGGCGTGGGTGTCCCGACCGCGTCGGCGGGACGACGTCCGCGGGACACCCACGGGTGTTCCCACGCCCGGTCCCATGCCCGGTCCGACGTGGGACCGGCCATGGGGCCGGGGCGGCGGTCGTCGGGACGACGCCCCCGCCGCACCCACACCCGGTCCGACGTGAGGCCGGCTGTGGGGCCGGGTCGCCGGTCTCCGGGCCCGCGTCCCCACCCGGTCTCGACGTGGGGCCGGCCGTGGGACCGGGCATGGGGACGGGGCGGCGGTCGTCGGGACGACGCCCCCGCCGCACCCACACCCGGTCCGACGTGGGACCGGCCGTGTGGCCAGGCATGGGACCGGCCCGGGACCCGGTGCCGAGACCGGACCGCAACCCCGCGACACCCGAACGGGTGGCGCGGGAGACCCGACGGGTGACGCACCATCCAGTGACGCACCGTGTGCGACGATCAGCAGGTCGTGCGGACCTGGATGAAGCGGGGGCGGGACGCGCTGAGCGCCACCGGCCGCCTCGGCGCGGACTTCGGCGTTCTCGCGGCCGTCCTGGTCGCCCTGGCCCTCGCCCAGGTGCTGCTGGGCCGCGGCAGCCGCCCCTCCCTCCTGCTCTTCGGCCTCACCGAGGCCGCGACGGCGTTCACGGCGGCGGGCCTGCTGGCCTGGGCGGCGTGGCGGCGGGTGCCGCCGGGCTGGGCCCGGCGCAGCTGGATGCTCCTCGCGACGGCCTGCTGGCTGTGGGGGACGGGGCAGCTCGTCTACGCCGCGCAGGACGTCCTGGGTCTCATCCAGGACGCGACCACCTGGGCCGACGGGCCGTTCCTCGGGTCCTCCGTCGCCCTCGTCGCCTCGGGGATGAGCCACCTCTGGGGTCGCGCCCGCACGCACCTGGGCCTGGGGGCGGTGCTCGACGGGCTGCTGCTCGGGACGGCGCTCCTCACGGTCGTGTGGGTCGGTTGGTTGGGCGCGGCGGTCCACCTCTCGCCCTACCCGCCCGGCGACCTGGTCCTGCCGCTGACGTACCCGCTGCTGGACCTCGTCTTCGTCACCACGACGATCATCCAGATGGCGCGGCTCGGGCTGACCCGCGTCGGGGTGTTCTGCCTGGTGGCGGCGAGCACGCTGACCCTCGCCGACGCCGTCTACGTGTACGGCGTCCTGGCCGCGGCCGGGTTCGCGACGGGAGGCTTCTCCGACTTCGCGTGGATCGCGGCGTTCGGCACGTTCGCGGTCGGTGCCCGGAACCACCCGCACCGTCCCGCGCCGCCGCGCCCGCCGTCGGTCGGGTCCGTCGGCTGGATCGTCCCCTACCTCGCGATGGGGCCCGCGACCGTCCTCGGTGCGATCCGGGTGTGGGCGACGAACGACCGCTTCCTGCTGGTCACGCTGCTCGCCATGGGCGTGCTGGTCATGGGGCGCCAGCTCCTCGCGCTCGACGACCACCGGCGCCTCCTCATCACCGCGGAGCGGCAGCGCCGCCAGCTCGACCTCCTCGCCCACGTCGACCCCCTCACCGGCCTGGAGAACCGCCGCCGGTTCTCCGACCGCACGGCCGAGGCGGTGCAGGAGGCGCTGCGGACCGGAGACGCCTTCGTCGTCGCGTTCGTGGACCTCGACCGCTTCAAGGCCGTCAACGACACCCTCGGGCACGCGGCCGGCGACGACCTGCTGCGCGGTGTCGCAGCCCGGTTGCGGGCCTGCGTGCGCGAGGACGACTGCGCCGCCCGCTGGGGTGGGGACGAGTTCGCCGTCCTCGTCACCGACCCGGACGCCCGCGCGGACGCCGTCGTGCAGCGGCTGAGCGCCGCGCTCGAGGAACCCTTCGCCATCGAGGGGACCGTCGTGCAGGCGGGCGCCAGCATCGGGGCCGTGCGGGAGCGACCACAGGCCCTCGCCGCGGGTCGCGCCGCCGACGAGGACCTCGTCCCCGCGGTCGTCGAGGCCCTGCTGGCCGCGGCCGACGCCCGCATGTACGTCGTCAAACGCGCCCACCGCGGGGCCGTGGCGCTCGAGCAGTAGGTTCGGCCGGTGGCCCCGACGCGACTCCTCGTGCCCGTCGACGCGGCCGGTGCGGACACCCCCGTCCAGGTGGCCGCGGACGTCACGGGCACCGGTCCCACGCTGCTGCTCCTGCAGGGTCAGAGCCTCGGGCCGGACACCGCCGCGTCCCTCGCGGCGGACCTGGCCGACGGGTTCCGCGTCGTCGTCGTCCACACCCGGGGGACGGGGGCCGGCACGGGAGGTCCGGGGCCGGGCGGCTGGAGCACGGCCACGTTCGCGGCCGACGCCGTCGCCGTCCTCGACGCCCTCGGGGTCGTGCGCGCCCACGTCCACGGGTTCTCGATGGGGGGTCGCGTCGCGCAGGTCCTCGCCGCGCAGCACCCCGACCGCGTGGACCGTCTGGTCCTGGGCGCCACCGGACCCGGTGGGGCGCAGGAGGTGCCGTGCGACGACGACGTGTCCCGCGCGCTGCGGCACTCGGGTTCGTCCACCGGCCGGCAGGCGCTGGCGGACCTGTTCTTCACCCCGGCCTGGTCGGCGGCGAACCCGGACGCCGCGGCGCGGTTCGCCCCGACGGGAACCCCGCGGGTGCGGCGCGCGCACTTCGGCGCCAGCACGGGTCACGACGGTGGGGACCTGCTGCCGCTCGTCCGGGCCCGGACCCTCGTCGTCCACGGCCGCGACGACCGGCTGACGCCCGTCGCGAACGCGGAACTCCTCGCGGCCCGCGTCCCGGGCGCGACGCTGAGGGTCCTCGACGGAGCCCGGCACGGCTACGTCGAGGAGTTCAGGGTCCGCTCCGCCGAGCTGGTCCGGGAGTTCCTCGCCTGACGGCCGTCAGGCGACCGTCCGCAGCGCCAGCGGCAGGCAGCGGACCGTCACGGACGAACCGCCGTCGACGTGGAACACCTCGCCGTCCAACTGCAACGGCATGGGGGAGTGGGTGAGGAACTCGAAGGGTTCCGAGCGGGACTTCACCGGGTGCGTGCCGCGCAGGACGCGCGTGAACTCAGCGAGCAGCCGCAGCTTGCTCCGGTGCGGGATGAGCAGCGTCTCGTAGCGGCCGTCGTCGGGGGCGGAGTCCTCCGACAGTTGTGCGTACTTGCCCATCCGGTCGATGTTGGCGAACACCAGGCTGTCGAGGCTGATCTGCTGCCCGTCGTGCGTGATCGTCATGGGGCGGTAGCGCCAGAACGCGCGGACGACGAGGAACGACTCCTTCACCGCGTCGAGGTCGTGCTCGTTGAGCGCGGCCGCCGCGACGGGGGTGATCCCCACGCCCGCGTAGGAGTGCGCCACCCGGGACCGTCCCTCACCGCTGACCTGCAGGAGGTCGATGCGGGTCGGGCGACCACCCTCGACGACGTCCCGGATCGCCTGCGCCAGAGGGCGTTGCTGCGTCGCCGTGGCGTGGTCGTTCGCGTTCCCCGACGGCAGGACGGCGGCCAGCCCGCGTCCCGCGGTGACGACGCCGTTGACCACCTCGTGGTACCCGCCGTCGCCGCTGGCGGACACGACGAGCGTCGCGTCGTCCTCGCGGACGGCGTCGCGCGCGATCTCCTCGGCGTGACCCGCGTGCTGCGTCTCGACGAGTTCGACGGGGACGGTGCCGTCGAGTTCGGCGCGCAGGCCCTCGGCGTTCGCGGGGCCGTCACCGGTGCTGTTGGGGTTCAGGACGACGACGACACGACGGATGGCGGAGCTCACAGGCTCACCGTAGGGGTGATCGCGTACCCGTGCTCCTTGTCGACCGGGTGCAGCAGCTCCGCCCGGGTGACGAACCGGCGCACCTGCTCGTGCAGCAACGCCTCGAGGCGCTGCCCGAAACCCTCCGCGTCCCCGGCGAGGTGCGGGGAGACGACCGCGCACGGGACGTCCCACCAGGGGCTGTCGGCCGGTAGCGGTTCGGTCGTCCACACGTCGAGCACGACCCCGCCGAGCCGTCCCGCGCGGGCCGCCCGCAGCAGCGCGTCCTCGTCCACGACCGGGCCGCGCCCCACGTTCACGACGACCGCACCCGGCCGCAGCGCGTCGACGACCCGGGCGTCGACGAGCCCGCGGGTCGCCTCCGACAACGGAGCGGTGACGAGGAGGTGGTCGTACCCGCCGGCCACGCGTGCGAGGTCGTCCGGACCGAAGAACGCCCCGAACGGTGCCGCCGCGGGCCGGGGGGTCCGGACGACGCCGTCGACGGCGACACCGAGGGCGGCGAACACGCGGGCCACCTGCGTCCCGATCGACCCGGCCCCGACGACGAGGGCGCGGGTACCCGCGAGGCTGCGGGTCGTGCGGTGCTCCCAGCGGTGCTCGCCCTGGCGCCGGACCGTGCCGGGCAGGTCCTTCAGGACGGCGAGGACGGCCGCCAGGACGTACTCGGCGATGTCGGTGTCCAGGACGCCGCGGCTGCACGTCAGGACGCAGGGGTGCTCGCGCAGGGCGGGGAACAGCAGCCGGTCCGGGCCCGCGCTGGAGGTGTGGACCCAGCGCAGCCGGGGCGGGGGCTGCGCCGTCCAGGCCGCCGCCAGCGCCGGGTGCATGCCGTCCCAGACGACGAGGCCGTCGGCGCGGGCCAGGGCGGCCGGCAGGACGGCGTCGTCCGGGGCGACGACCTCGACGTCGGCGAGGTCGTGCAGGGGGTCGACGCGGGGACGGCTGCCGACGGGGACGACGAGGATCCGGGGCACCCCGGGATTCTGGTGCGTCAGACCCGGAAGCGACCCACCGCCGCGCGCAGCTCGTCCGTCAGGCCGGCGACCTCCGTCGCGGCGGCACCGCTGCGGCGGCCGCGTTCGGCCGTCTCGCCGACGCTGGCGGCCAGCGTCGTCAGGTCCTGCACGGACCCGCGGGTCGAGGCGGCCACCAGCGCGACCTGGCGGCTGGTGTCCGCGCTGACCTGCGTCTGCTCCTCGGTCGCGGCGGCGATGGAGCCCTGGAACTCCGAGACGCGGTCGACGACGGCGGAGATCTCCTCGATGCGCGTCCGGGCCGCGCTGCTGTCGGCCTGCAGGGCCGCCACGGTCCGGGTGATCTCCTCGGTCGCGGCCGCCGTCTCCTGCGCCAGCGTCTTGACCTCCTCGGCGACGACGGCGAAACCCCGGCCGGCGTCGCCCGCTCGGGCGGCCTCGATGGTGGCGTTGAGCGCCAGCAGGTTCGTCTGCGCGGCGATCGAGGCGATGGTCTGCACGACCGCGCCGATCTCGTCGCTGGACGCGGCGACGCGGTGGACGGCCTCGGTCGTGGCCTGGACGGCCGTCACGGCCTGCCCGGCGACGTCGCGGGAGGCGTTCGCGTTCTGGGAGACCTCGGAGATCGCGCCCAGCATCTGCTCTCCCGCGGCCGCCATGCCCTCCGCGGCCGCGGAGACCTCGTGGGCCTCGTCGACGGCCGAGGTCGCCAGGCGCCGGGAGTCGGCGCTGGACCGCTCGATCTCCGTGGAGACGGTGCTGAGGTGGCCCGTGGCGGTCTCGAGCCGGTCGGCGGTGCCGCCGATTCCGCGCACGAGGTCGGACAGGACGTCGAGGGCCTCGTCGAGGGCGGCGCCCGTGCGGCCGACCTCGTCGCGCGCCGCGGGACGGCTGCGCCGCGTGAGGTCGCCGTCGCGCATGGCGGCCACGACGGCGCCGACGCGGTCGAGGGGGTGCACGACGCTGCGGGTGACCTGCCAGGCCACGAGGAGGGCCGCGAGGACGGTGGCGCCGGCGACACCCGCGAGGACGCGGTAGCTGCGGGCCCGGGTGGCCTCGACCTCGTGGGTCTGGGCCGTGACGTGGGTGGCGACGGTGTCGGCGACCTGCGGCAGGAGGCGCTCGACCTCCCCGAACCGTTCGAGGAAGGCGGGGTAGGCGTCGCGGGCGGCGGCGGGGTCGGTACCTGCGAGGGCCACGAGGTCGCGACCCGCTGCGGCGTAAGCGGTCACGGCCGGTTCGGCGCCGGTGACCGCTATGTCGACGTCGGCGCCGATGCCCTCGCGGCGGACGGTGGCGAGCTGCTGCTGGAGGTCCTGCCCGGCCTCGGCCGCACCGTCGCGGGCCTGTTCCCAGCGCTCCCCGGAACTGAAGAGGAGGGCCTGCAGGACCGACCCGCGCAGGGCGTCGTGGGCCATGTCGGCCTCGAGCGTGGCGCGGGTGGCCGTCGTGGCGCGCTGGAGTTCGCCGGTCGCGGCCTCGGTGTCGCGCAGGACGCTGACGGTCAGCACGCTGAGGGAGCCCACGGCCAGGACGGCGACGGCCGTGAGCGCGTTGAGCTTGCGGCGAAGGCCGGCGTCGCGCCAGACGTGGCGCAGGCGGGCGCCTCCCGCGGGGGTCATGGCGTGGTTGTCGACACGTCCCGCGGGAGGCTTGACCTCAGGAGGCGCGGAACTCCGCGGGTCGTTCGGTCGGGGCGTCGGCCAGGGCCTGCGTGATCCCGTCGACGCCGGCTTCGGCACCGTAGACGGGGGTGCCCGGCTGCTGGCGCCAGGACTCGGCCAGCGGACCCGCGTCCACGACGTCGAAACCGAGTTCGCGGACCAGCCCGCCCACCACGTCCTTGGCGTCGGCGTCGTCGCCCGCGATCGGCAGCGCGCGCCGTTCGAGGTCGCCCTCCTGCCGGCCGGCGGTGAGCAGGTGTTCGGCGGTGATGCCGTTGAACGCCTTCACCCAGCGCAGGCGCGCGTTCGGGTCGAGGTGCTGCGCGGTCCACACCGTCTCCGGGGTTCCGTCCTCGATGGCGTCGATGCGGCCGTCGCGCTGCTGCGGGTAGTAGTTCCCCGTGTCGACGACGACCGTCCCGTCGGGGACGGGGTCGAGGAGGCCGGTGGGCAGGTCGGGGACCTTGCCCTGCGGGATCGTCACGACGAGGAGGTCCACGCCGTGGACGGCGTCCTGCGCGGTGACCGCGGTCGCGCCCGTCTCCTCGGTGAGGTCGGTCAACGTCTGGGGTCCGCGGGAGTTCGCGACCTTCACGGTGTGGCCGAGGCGCGTGAACGCGCGGGTGAGGTTTCCGCCGATGTTGCCGGCGCCGATGATGCCGATGTCCATGGTCGCGACGCTACGACCGGTGGTGCTGGAGCGCCCTCCGGGGGGTGGGGTCGTTGACGCCGCGGGCTCACAGGTTGAGCCGGATGCGTCAACGACGCGGTAGCGACGACGGTGGTCAGCGCCCTCTCGGCGCGGCGGCGGCGCTCGAGAAGCCAGTCGGGGAAGTAGG
>NZ_JBFBND010000049.1:0-25621 GCF_040702905.1 Kineococcus sp. NPDC059986
CGGGGCCGTGGGTGTCGGCGGTGGCGGTGCCGGACTCGACGGAGCCGTCGGCGTTGAGGGTGGCGCGCAGGACGACGGTGGCCTTGTGGGCGACGACGGGGTCGACGGCGCTGGCGGGGTGGTGGGCGCCGGTGGTGACGAGGTCGACGAGGCCGTCGTGGCGGCGCTGCCCGAGGGAGCGGGTGTCGTGTTCCCCGCCCAACCCGTTGCTCGTGCGGGCGTTCTCGGCAGCGGCGTTCGGGAGGGGTTTGGCGGCGGCTTCAACGGCGGAGCGGACGACGACGGCGGCGGCTTCGTCCAGGTCGACGGTCATCCGCAGCATCCCGTGGTGGCGCGTGAAGGTGAGGGTGCGGCGGCTGGCGGAGTCCGGTTCGAGGTCGCGGACGTGCCGGTCGACGCGGTCGGGGTCCAGGCGGGTGAGGAGCTGCTCGCTCAAGTGGGCCGCGGTGCCGAGGGGCTGGGTGCCGGTGATGAAGGCGAAGTGCCCGTCGATGAGGTCGGCGCGGCGTTGGGTGGTCCACACCGTCTCGCCGGTGTCCATCACCACTTCCATGTCGACGGTGCCGCGGCGCAACGGGGTGGGAATGGACTGCAGGGCGGATACCGCGCCGTGGACGTGGTTCAGGGTGGTGTTCCCCGACGCCAGCTGCCCGCCCATCCGCGCGAGGGAACCCCGGTCCCCGTCGAGTCCACCGATCTTCTCGTTCCACCCACTGTCCGGGTCGGTGTGGCGGGCGGCGGCGACGTCCTTTCGCGCCAGAGTGCGGGACAGGTTCACCGGTGACGTGGCGAGCAGGTCCACGACGGAACCCTCGGGCGCGTGGTCCAGGGCGCGGCGCAGTAAGTGGAGTTTGGTGGCGTCGAGGCGGTTGCCGAGGGCGTACAGCGAGCGGATGAGGTGTTCGGTGTCGTGGCGGTCGAGGGTTCCGGTGGGCAGGGTGAGGAGGTCGTCCAGGGCGGCCGCGAGACGCGTGAGGGCGTCGGCGGCCCTGTCGCGTGGGGTGCCCTGGACGGTGGGGGTCATGCGTTCAAGTTTAGTCGAACATTGCCTGTGCTGGTAGGTCTTGAGCCCTGTAACTTTCTGCAACACAACGGATTGCAAGCTGTGGTGGGGGATTCGACATGCCGCCGCTCGCGTTGCAGCGGTGGCGTTCCCCTCGGGTCACGGGGGTTCTGACCCTTCGATCTCCGTACCACTACGGTGGGGATCCGTGACGACGTCGAGTGCCGTGTGGTCCTTCGCCCTGGTGGTCGGACTGCTGACCCTGACGCCGGGTCTGGACACCGCCCTGATCGTGCGGACGGCGGCTGCAGGTCAGCCCCGGCGCGCCTGGGGTGTCGTGGTCGGCATCCAGACCGGCACCTTGATCTGGGGGATCCTGACCTCCCTGGGCATCGCCGCCCTGCTCACCGCCTCGGCGCTGGTCTACGAGGTCCTGCGATGGGCCGGTGCGGCCTACCTGGTCTGGATGGGCGTGACCATGGTGTGGGCCACCCACCGTCCGGCTCACGCCGCCGGACGTCCTGAGGTGGCAGTGGGGAAGCCTGCGGCGACGACGGCTGGAGAGCGGGGGAGCTTCTCCGCAGCCTGGCGCCGGGGTGCGGCGACCAACCTGCTCAACCCCAAGATGGGGGCCTTCTACGTCGCGCTGCTGCCGCAGTTCATCCCCGAGGGCGCCTCGCCGTTGACGTTCGGAGTGCTGCTGGCCTGCGTGCACATCACCCTCGGCGTGGTGTGGTCCACGGTCCCGGTCCTCATGGCCCGGCGGCTTCGCCGGGTGCTGCAGCGCCCGAGCGTGCGGCGCGCGATGGACCGGGCGACCGGGACGGTCATCGCCGGGTTCGGGGTCAAGCTCGCGATGAGCAGTCGCTGACCCCTACGGCAGTGGGGCTGGGCCCGTGTCGTGCAGGAGGTCCCGCAACCCCGCGAGCATCGCCGCGAGTCCCAGCTCGAACGCCGCCCGTGCCGTGTCGCCCTCCGGCCGCGCGGCGTTCGCCGTCGTGAAACCCGGTGCGCTGGACACCAGGTCGCCCGGGTCGAAGATGTCGGCGGGGGCCTGGGTGTCGAGGGCGGAGCCGAGCACGAACGACTCCACGGCCACGACGACGTTCGTCACGAGGTGTGCGGGCCAGCCCGCGGCCAGCAGGCCGGAGCTGACCCGCTCGTACATCTCGACGGTGTGCGGCGCGCTGCGGACGGGTGTCACCGCCATGACCGGCACGAGCGCGGGGTGGCGTTCGTAGGCGTCGCGGTAGGACCGGGCCCAGCCGGCGAGGGCCTCGTCCCAGGGGAGCCGGCCGAAACCCGAGCAGTCGATGCCGCGGTTGACGTGGTCCTGCACGGCGCGCAGCACGTCCTGCTTGGTGGCGACGTGGTTGTAGAGGGCGCTCGGCGCCACCCCGAGGCGACGGGCGAGCGCCGCCATCGTCAACCCGTCCTGACCCCGTTCCTCCAGGAGCGCGACGGCCTCGGCGGTGATGCCGGTCGCCGTCAGCACGGGGCTGCTGGGCCGGCCGCGGCCCCGGCGCGGGGCGGGGGAGGCGGTGGCGGGCACGGGGCCATCCTCGCCCACACCCTTGACACGGGGTCCACGCCACCCGTTAATGAAGCCTGTTCACTTCAGGCAGTCACCGTCGATCGGACCCGGGAGGTCCCCGTGAACCCCCAAGAGCTCACCGCCGACGTGGTCGTCGTCGGCGCCGGACCCGCCGGGCTGAACACCGCCCGGCACCTCGTCCGCGCGGGCCACGACGTCGTCGTCCTCGAGGCCCGCGACCGCGTCGGCGGCCGCACCTGGACCGACGAGCGCGACGGCGTGACCCTGGAGATCGGCGGCCAGTGGGTCTCCCCGGACCAGACCGAACTGCTCGGCCTGCTCGACGAGCTCGGCATGGCGACGTACCCGCGCTACCGCGACGGCGAGAACGTCCACATCGGTGGTGACGGCGTCCGCCGCACCTACCGCGGCGACACCTTCCCCGTCTCGGACTCCACGGCCAAGGAGATCGCCCGGCTCACCGAGCTCATGGACGACCTCGTCGCCGCCGTCGGGGCCACCGAACCCTGGGCGCACCCGCGGGCCCGCGAGCTCGACACGATCTCCTTCGGCGACTGGCTGCGCCGCCAGTCCGACGACGAGGAGGCGTGCACGACGATCGCGCTCTTCATCGCCGGCGCCATGCTCACCAAACCCGCGCACGCGTTCTCGACGTTGCAGGCCGTCCTCATGGCCGCCTCCGCCGGGTCGTTCACGCACCTCACCGACGAGTGCTTCATCCTCGACCGCCGCGTCGTCGGCGGGATGCAGTCGGTCTCGGAACGGCTGGCCGCCGAGCTCGGCGACCGCGTCCACCTCGGCACGCCCGTGCGCACGGTCCGGCACGGCGAGGACGGCGTCGTCGTGGAGTCCGACCGCGTCACCGTCCGCGCCCAGCGCGTCGTCGTCGCCGTCCCGCCGCCGCTGTTCTCCCGGATCAGCTACGACCCGCCGCTGCCGCGCCGCCAGCACCAGATGCACCAGCACCTGTCGATGGGGCTCGTCATCAAGGTGCACGCGACGTACCCGACGCCGTTCTGGCGGCACGACGGCCTGTCCGGCACGGGGTTCGGCACCTCGACCCTCGTGCAGGAGGTGTACGACAACACGATCCACGGTGACGACCGCGGAACCCTCGTCGCGTTCGTCGCCGACGAGAAGGCCGACGCCGTCTTCGCCCTGCCCGAGGACGAACGCCGGCGGCGCATCCTCGCCTCGATCGCCGAGTTCCTCGGGGAGCAGGCGCTCGACCCGATCGCCTACTACGAGTCCGACTGGGGCAGTGAGGAGTGGACGCGCGGGGCGTACGCCGCGAGCTTCGACCTCGGCGGCCTCGCCCGGTACGGCGCGGACCAGCGCACACCCGTTGGCCGCATCCACTGGGCCTGCTCGGACCTGGCGGCCGAGGGGTACCAGCACGTCGACGGCGCCCTGCGCTCCGGCCGTGCCGCGGCCGCCGACGTGACCGCGGCCCTGGCGTGAGCGAACGCGAACCCCTCCGGTATGCCCGGCCCCGGTACGTCGTCGCGTACGACGGCGGCGACCGGGGGCGCGACGCCCTGCGCTGGGCGGCGGTCCTGGCGGGTTCCCTGGACGTCGGGCTCGACGTCGTGGTCGTCGTCCGCAGCGACGACCCGTTCTCCGGGGTCTACCCACCGGTCGGGGACGTCACGGGCGTCATCGCCGAGCAGGCCCGCGGCTGGGCCGACGAGGCCCTCGCCTCCCTGGGGTCCGGACTCGACGCGCGGGCGTCGGTGCGGACCGCGGGGTCGGTGGCGGAGGGACTGCTCGACGCGGTGACCGAGGAGGGCGCCGCCGCGGTCGTCGTCGGCGCCGACGGGGGAGTGAACCCCCTCGGCGTGGGGTCCGTCGCGCGGGCGCTGCTGCACGCCTCGCCCGTGCCCGTCGTCCTCGTGCCCCGGCGCGAACCGCCCGCCCGCATCGACCACTTGTACGTCGCGGTGGGCACGCGGACGGGAGCCGCCGCCGTGCTCGCCGAGGCGTGGCAGGCTGCGGTGCGGACGGGTCTGCCGCTGCACGTGGTGAACCTCGTCGAGGTCGACGGGGTTTCCGAGGCGGACGCGGACGCGGTGGGCAGGGTGGAGGCCCTGGTGCAGGACGTGCGGTCGCGGTCGGCGGCCGCCCAGGTGAGCGTGGAGATGGGGCGAGGACGCACCATGGCGGAGGCAGTGGAGTCGATCGACTGGGCGGCAGGCGGTCTGCTGATCGTCGGGTCGTCGCGGTTGGCGCAGGGCCGGCAGACGTTCCTCGGGCCGACGGCCGCGCGCATCCTGCGCCACGTGCCCGTCCCCGTCGTCGTCGTGCCGCGTCACCCCGCGGGGAGCGCGGCGTGAGCGCCGCGGCCGACGGCGGCGTGCAGGAGGGACGGGAGGCCAAGGGCCTCGGCGGCGGCCAGGTCGGGTTGCTCGGCGCCGTCGTCATCGGCGTCTCGACGATCGCACCGGCCTACACCCTGACGGGAGCCCTCGGGCCGACGGCGTCGGCCGTCGGAGAGCACCTGCCCGCGATCTTCCTCGTGGGGTTCGTCCCCATGCTCCTCGTGGCCCTGGGGTACCGGGCGCTGAACTCGGCCATGCCCGACGCCGGCACCACGTTCACGTGGAGCTCGCGGGCCTTCGGGCCGTGGATCGGCTGGATGGGCGGCTGGGGGTTGCTCGCCGCGACCGTCCTCGTCCTGTCCAACCTCGCCGGCATCGCCGTCGACTTCTTCTACCTCATGCTCGCGCAGCTCACCGGGAACGAGGGCATCGCCGACCTCGCCGCGAACGTCCCCGTGAACGTCGCGACCTGCCTGGTGTTCATGGCCCTGGCGTGCTGGGTGTCCTACCGCGGGCTCGAGGCCACCAAGGCCGTGCAGTACGTGCTCGTCGGGTTCCAGCTCCTCGTGCTGGGCTGGTTCGCGGTCGCCGCCTTCACCCGCGTCGGCGACGGGTCGGCCCCGGCGGGCCTGAGCATCGACCCGGGCTGGTTCAACCCGCTCGGGGTGGAGTCGTTCTCGGCCTTCGCCGCCGGGGTCTCGCTCTCGGTGTTCATCTACTGGGGCTGGGACGTCGTCCTGACGATGAACGAGGAGACGCAGGGCGCGCGCACGACCCCCGGCCGCGCCGCGCTGTCGACCATCGCCGTCATCGTCGTCCTCTACCTCGCCATCGCCCTCGCGGTCCTGTCGTTCTCCGGCACCGGCGGCGAGGAGTTCGGCCTGGGCAACGCCGACATCCAGGAGAACATCTTCGCGGCGCTCGCCGGCCCGGTGATGGGACCGTTCGCGATCCTCATGTCGCTGTGCGTCCTGGCCTCGTCGGCGGCCTCCCTGCAGTCGACGTTCATCTCCCCGGCGCGCACGATGCTCGCCATGGGGCACTACGGGGCCCTGCCTCCGCAGTACGCCCGGGTCAGCCGCCGGTTCCAGTCGCCCGGGTACGCCACGGTCGTCGCGGGGATCGTCGCGTCGGTGTTCTACGTGGTCATGCGCATCGTGTCCGTGAACGTCCTGTCGGACACCATCACGGCGCTCGGCATGATGGTCTGCTTCTACTACGGCGTGACCGCCCTGGCCTGCGTCTGGTACTTCCGCGGCAGCTGGGGGCGCGACGTCCGCGCCTTCCTCACCACCTGCCTGGCCCCGCTCGTCGGCGGCCTCCTGCTGCTGGTGTTCTTCGTGCAGACGGCGGTCGACTCCATGGACCCCGCCTACGGCTCGGGGTCGGAGGTCGGCGGCGTCGGCCTCGTGTTCCTCCTCGGGGTGGGCGTGTTGGCCCTGGGTGTCGTCGTGATGGTCGTGCAGTCGCGGCGGCGGCCGGCGTTCTTCCGCGGCGAGTCGATCGCCGTGGGGCGCAGCACGACCGCCGCCTGACGGCTCGGTCCTCGGCCCCTCAGCCCTGCTGGCAGAACCGCAGGGTGTTGCCGAAGGGGTCGAGGACGGTCGTCGTCGGGCCACCCGGCGCGTCCTCGTGCAGCCCCGGCTGCTGCCGGGGGGCGAGGCGCGGCAGGAGTTCGGTGCGCAGTGCCCGGACGTCGCGCACGGGGATCCACACGACCGACCCGGGCGTGCCGTCGCCGTAGTGCTCGGACAGGTCCAGCTCGGCGTCGTCGCGGCGGACACGCGTGTACAGCGGCAGTCCGGGTTCGAAGCGGTGCTGCCACCGGCAGGTGAACCCGAGGACGGCGGTGTAGAACTCCAGCGCCGCGTCGCCGTCCTGCACCCGCAGGACGGGCACGGGGTGGCCGACGAGCCGGGACGCCGTCGTCGTCGATGTCGGGGCCGCTGCCGCCGCGGCGGTGTTCCAGTCCCGGAACCCGGCCTGGTGGGCGACGAGTTCCAGGGCCGCCGAGTGCGTGACGTCGAGCCCGCGGGCGGCGAGGTCGCGGCGCAGGACCTGCGCGGCGTTCTTGGCGGACGTGGTGTCGAAGGAGTGGTCCATCTCGATCCGTTCCAGCCTGGTGCTCCGGGTGCCCGCGTTGCCGGATCAGGCTGAGCGGAGAGTCGGGACCCTGCCTCACCTGGTCGACGTGTTCACCGGACTGCGGGCGGCAGGCCACGTCGGGCCGGGAACAGGTTGTCACCGGCCCCGTCCGGGGTCAAGGCTGGCCCGATGACGGACACCACCTGCCACCTGTCGATCTCCCTCGACGGCTACGTCGCCGGCCCGGACCAGAGCCTGGCCGACCCCCTGGGGCGCGGCGGGATCGAGCTGCACCGGTGGCACCTCGGGGAACCCGAGCACGACGCCGACCGCGCCGCGGTCGGCTGGCTCATGCGCGACCGGGGCGCCTACGTCATGGGCCGCAACATGTTCGGCCCCGTCCGCGGGGAGTGGGCGCCCGTCGAGGGGGCGGACTGGACGGGCTGGTGGGGGGAGGAACCGCCGTACCACGCGCCGGTCTTCGTCCTGACCCACCACCCGCGCGAGCCCGTGGAGAAGGCGGGCGGGACCACCTTCCACTTCGTCACCGGCGGGTTCGACGCCGCCTACGCCGCAGCCGTGGACGCGGCCGGCGACCTCGGGGTCGCCATCGCGGGCGGGGCCTCGACCGCGCGGCAGGCGCTCCTGGCCGGTGTCGTCGACGAGCTGGCGCTCGACGTCGCCCCGGTCCTGCTCGGTGGGGGTGAACGCCTCTTCGACGGCGTCGGGACGTTCGGGTTCGAACCCGTCGAGACCGTGACGTCGCAGCGGTCGACGCACGTCCGGTACCGCCGGCGGCCCTGAGGACGCACGAGAGCCCCCGTCCGGTGCGGACGGGGGCTCTCGGGGAGGTCTCGGACGACTGGCGTCAGAAGGCGGCGGGGTCCGTGCCGGCGCGCACGCCCTGGCGCTGCGGCGCGGCCTGCTGCTGGGCCTGCTGCTGCTGGGCTTCGACGGCCTGCGCGTACTGCTGCTTCACCTGGTCCATGTCCAGCGACTTCACCTGCTGGATGAGGTCCTCCAGCGCGGGAGCCGGCAGGGCGCCGGGCTGACCGAACACGGGGATGCCGTCGCGGTAGGCGATGAGCGTCGGGATCGAGGTGATGCCGTAGCGGGCCGCGAGCTGCTGCTGCTCCTCGGTGTCCACCTTGGTGAACGTGACGTCACCGTGCTGCTCGGAGGCCTGCTCGAAGACGGGCGCGAACTGCTTGCACGGTCCGCACCAGTCGGCCCAGAAGTCGATGAGGACGATGCCGTCCTTCACCGTCTCGTCGTGCGTCTCCAGGGTCAGTGCCTGAGTGCTCATGACCTCCACAACCACACCACGTCGCGAGAGCTTCCCGGCTGCGAGAGTGGCCCCGTGCCCCGCCGTCTGCTCCGCGTGCTCGTCACCCTCCTCGCGCTGGCGGTCATCGCCGTCGCGGCCGACCTGGCCGCGCGCACCTGGGCGACCGACCGGGTGGCCTCCCAGCTGCGGACGGAGTACCGGCTGACGCAGGACCCGGAGGTCAGCGTCGCGGGCGGCTCCTTCCTGTGGCAGGCCCTGCGGGGGCGGTTCGAGGACGTCACGGTGACCGTGCCCCAGCTGACGACGCAGGACGACCTCGTCGTGCGCGACCTGCGGGTGCGGCTGCCCGAGGTCGACGTCCCCACGAGCGTCCTGACGGGGGGTGCCGGGACGGTCGACGTCGCGGGCGGCACCGTGCGGGCGCGGGTCGCCTACGCCGACCTCGCGCAGAAGGCCAGCGCCGGGGGGCTCGACGTCACCCTGGCGCGCGACGGTGACGCCGTCCGGGCCGGCGCCACCGTCCGCGTCTTCGGCCTCGGTGTGGACCTGGGGGTCACCGGCCGGCCCGTCCTGAAGGGCTCGGACGTGGAGCTGGAACCGGTGAGCGCGGAGGTGGCGGGCGCGTCGGTGCCGCTGGGCCGGGCCGAGCAGCTCATCGAGGCCGCCGGGTTCGGCGGGTTCACCTTCCCCCTGGACGGGGTGCCGCCGCAGGTGCGCCTGCAGGGGCTGCAGGTCGCCGACGACGGCCTCGTCGTCACGGGAACCGTCACCCCCAGCGCCGTCCGCGTCGGCTGAGACTGGGACAGTGGGGCCCACCCGGACCTCGAGGAGGAGCCCCCCGTGTCGCCAGCCAGTGTTCTCGACGTCTCCCCGGTCGTGCCCGTCGTCGTCGTCGACGACGTCGCCACGGCCGTCCCGCTCGCCCGGGCCCTGCTCGCGGGCGGTGTCGGCATCGTCGAACTGACCCTGCGCACCCCCGTCGCGCTCGACGCCGTGCGGGCCGTCGCGGCGGAGGTCCCCGAGATCCTGCTCGGCGTCGGCACGTGCACCTCGGCCGACGACGTGGCCCGCGCCGTCGACGCGGGGGCGCAGTTCCTCGTCAGCCCCGGGACGACACCGTCGATCGTGGGGGCCGCCCGCGACCGGGGGGTCCCGGTGCTGCCGGGCGTCGCGACCGTGTCGGAGGCCCTCGTGGCGCTGGAACTCGGGGTCCACGAGCTGAAGTTCTTCCCCGCCCAGCAGTCCGGCGGGGCGCCGTTCCTCGCGGCGTTGCGCACGGTCCTGCCGCAGGTCCGGTTCTGCCCGACCGGGGGGATCTCGCCGGCCACCGTGGGGGAGTACCTCGCGCTGTCGAACGTCGGGTGCGTGGGCGGCAGTTGGCTCACCCCGGCCGACGCCCTGGCCGCGGGGGACTACGCCCGCGTCGAGGAACTGGCCCGTGCCGCCGTGGCGTTGCGCGTGGCAGGATCGCCGACGTGAGCCCTACCACGTACACCGCTGACGCTGGACGGTACGAGTCCATGCCCTACCGCCGCTGCGGACGCAGCGGCCTGGAACTCCCGGCGCTCTCGCTCGGGTTCTGGCACAACTTCGGCGACGACAAGCCGTTCCAGACCCAGCGGGACATCACCCGCCGCGCGTTCGACCTGGGCATCACCCACTTCGACCTCGCGAACAACTACGGCCCGCCGTACGGTGCCGCCGAGACGAACTTCGGGCGGTTGTTCCGCGAGGACTTCAAGCCCTACCGCGACGAACTCGTCATCTCCTCCAAGGCCGGTTGGGACATGTGGCCCGGACCGTACGGGGACCACGGGTCGCGCAAGTACCTGACGGCCTCCCTGGACCAGTCGCTGCAGCGCACGGGCCTGGAGTACGTCGACATCTTCTACCACCACCGTCCGGACCCGGACACCCCGCTCGAGGAGACGATGGGGGCGCTCGACGCCATCGTCCGCTCGGGCAAGGCGCTCTACGTCGGGATCTCCTCCTACGGTCCGGAGCGCACGCTGCAGGCCTCGCGGATCCTGCGCGAGCTCGGCACGCCGCTGCTCATCCACCAGCCGTCGTACTCGATGTTCAACCGCTGGATCGAGTCCGGGCTGCTCGACGTCCTGGAGGCCGAGGGCGTCGGGTGCATCCCCTTCACCGCCCTCGCGCAGGGGTTGCTGACGAACCGCTACCTGAACGGGATCCCCGAGGACTCCCGTGCGGCGCAGGGCAAGTCCCTCGACCCGTCGATCCTGAACGAGGAGACGCTGCGCCGCATCCGCGGGCTGCAGGAGATCGCCTCGGGTCGTGGTCAGACCCTCGCGCAGCTCGCCCTGGCCTGGACGCTGCGCGACCGTCGCGTGACGACGACGCTCATCGGTGCCAGTTCCGTGCAGCAGGTCGAGGACAACGTCGCCGCCGTCCAGAACCTGGAGTTCGGTGACGACGAGCTGGCCGCCATCGAGGAGTTCGCCGTCGACTCCGGCGTCGACCTGTGGGCCGGCGTCCGCGAGGGCGGCGAGGCCTGACCCTCCCGCTCCGCCGCTGACCCGCCGCCGACCCCGTCCTGCCGGACCGGGGTCGGCGGCGGTGTAGCGTTCGCGGCGACACGGGGTGCTGCGCGCGGATCGCGCAGCTGAGAACACACCCGTCGCACCTGATTCAGGTAATGCTGACGAAGGGATGTCGCGGCATGGCTGCCGTTTCCACGACCGGTTCCCCGCTGGTGTCCGCCCAGGACGTCGCCCGCGCCCGCGAGGCCGTGGCCCAGGGCGCGCCCCTGGTCCAGTGCCTCACCAACTCGGTGGTGCAGACCATCACCGCCAACGCCCTCCTCGCCGTCGGGGCCGCCCCCGCGATGGTGGACAACGTCCACGAGGCCGCCGCGTTCGCCGCCGTCGCCTCCGCCGTCCTCGTCAACGTCGGGACCCTCGACGAGACGAAGGCGCAGGCCATGGCCCTGGCCGCGGGTTCGGCCCACGAGCACGGCCGGCCCTGGGTCCTGGACCCGGTGGCGGTCGGCGGACTGGAGTTCCGCACCCGGATCGCGCGGGACCTGCTCGCGCACGCCCCGACCGTGGTGCGCGGCAACGCCTCCGAGGTCATGGGGCTGGCCGGGGCGGGAGCCGGCGGCCGCGGGGTCGACGCGACCGACGGGGCCGAGGACGCCGTCGCGGCCGCGCGCGACCTCAGCACCCGCACGGGCGGTGTCGTCGCCGTGTCCGGACCCGTCGACGTCCTCGTGCACGGTGGACGCACCGTCCGCGTCTCCGGCGGCCACGTCCTGCTCACCCGCACGACGGGGGCGGGGTGCTCGCTCGGGGCGCTCGTCGCCGCCTACGCCGCGGCCGAAACCGACCCGCTCGTCGCGGCGGCCGCCGCGCACCTGCACGTGGCGCTCGCCGCCGAACGTGCTGCGGCGCGGGCTGACCGACCGGGTTCCTTCGCCATCGCGTGGCTCGACGAACTCGACGCGGTCGGCCCGCAGGACGTCCTCGACGGCGCCGGGCGCCTGGCGTGAGAGGGCCGTTCCGGCCCACGCTCTACCTCGTCACCGACACCGCCCAGTGCGGGGACCGCGGCGTTCCCGCCGTCGTCCGCGCGGCCGTCGCCGGCGGGGTCGACGCGGTCCAGGTCCGGGCCAAGGAGGGGTCGGACCGCGAGCGCCTCGCGCTCGTCGTGGCGGTCCGGGACGCGCTGCGGGGCACGGGGGTGCCGCTGTTCGTGAACGACGCCGTCGACGTCGCGCTCATCGCCGGTGTCGACGGGGTGCACCTCGGGCAGAGCGACCTGCCGCCCGAGGAGGTGCGCCGGATCGCGCCGGACCTGCTCCTGGGGTTGTCGGTCTCCACGCCGGAGCAGGCCGCCGCGGTGGACCCCGCCGTCGTGGACCACCTCGGCGTCGGACCCGTGCGCGACACCGCGACGAAACCGGACGCGGCGGCGGCCCTGGGGGCCGACGGGGTGGCGGCCGTCGTCGCCGTGTCGCCCGTGCCGTGCGTGGCGATCGGCGGCATCCACCCGGACAACCTGGACTCGTTGCGCAGCACGGGGATCACCGGGTTCTGCGTCGTCTCGGAGATCTGCGGCGCGGCGGACCCGGAACGGGCGGCGCGGGACCTGCGGGCCCGGTGGGAGCGCCGGTGAGCGCGCGGGTCGCCGTCCCCGTGGCCCTGACGATCGCCGGCAGCGACTCCGGCGGCGGTGCGGGGATCCAGGCCGACCTCAAGACGTTCGCGGCGCACGGCGTGTTCGGGACGAGCGTCGTCACGGCGCTCACGGCCCAGAACACCCGCGGGGTCCGCGGGGTGCACGTCGTGCCGGCGGCGTTCGTCACCGAGCAGCTCGACGCGGTCCTCGACGACATCGCCGTGCACGCCACGAAGATCGGGATGCTCGCCGACGCGGCGGTCGTGGCGGCCGTGGCGGCCGCCGTGCGCCGCGGGGGGCTCGGACCCGTCGTGCTGGACCCCGTCATGGTCGCGTCGAGCGGGGACCGGCTGCTGGACCCCGCCGCCGTCGCGGCCGTGCGCGACGACCTGCTCCCCGTCGCCGACCTCGTCACACCCAACGTCGCGGAGGCGGCGGTCCTGCTCGACACCGACCCCGCCCGCGACCTCGACGGCGCGCAGGCCCAGGCCCGGGAGCTGTTCTTCCGCACGGGGACCGCGGTGCTGTTCAAGGGCGGCCACCTCGACGGCCCGGAGAGCGTCGACGTCCTCGTGGGACCGGGAGGGGAGGCGCTCCTGCGTCGGCCGCGCGTGGACACCACCGCGACCCACGGCACGGGGTGCACGCTGTCGGCGGCACTGGCCGCCCAGGCCGCGCTGTGCCCGGACGTCGGCTGGGACGAGCTCGCGGGCCCGGCCCGGGACTACCTGCAGTCGGCGCTGCTCGCCGGCCGGACCCTCGGGGTGGGCTCCGGGCAGAGCGGTGCGCACGGCCCCCTCGACCACGCCTTCGCCCTCCGGGAGACGCGATGACCGCTGCCGTGACCTTCACCGCCGGCGCCTGGGAGCGGACCGCCGCCGTGCGCGCCGCCGTCGAACGCTGCGCGTTCCTCGCCGACCTCGCCGACGGCACCCTCGACCCGGCCGTCTTCCGGCACTACCTGGAACAGGACGCCCTCTACCTGCAGGGCTACGCCCGGGCGCTGTCGCTGCTGTCCGCGCGGGCACCGGACGCGGCGTCGGCGGGGTTCTGGGCGTCCTCGGCGCACGGGGCGGCCGTCGTGGAGTCCTCGCTGCACGCCGACCTGCTCGACGGCGGGCTGCTGCCGCCGGGTGACGGGACCGCGCCGGTCGCGTCCCCGACGACGCTCGGGTACGTCTCCCACCTCGTGGCCACGGCCGCGACCGCGCCCTACGCCGTGGGCGCGGCCGCCGTCCTGCCGTGCTTCTGGGTCTACGCCGACGCGGGCCGCCGGCTCGCCACCCGCGCCCGGCTCGTCGCGGGGCACCCCTTCGCCCGGTGGGTCGCCGCCTACGACGACCCCGCCTTCCACGCCGCGACCGCGACGGCCCGGGACCTCGTCGACGCCGCCGCGCGACCCGACGTCGAGGAGGCCATGCACGAGGCCTTCGCCGTCGCGACCCGCTACGAGTGGTTGTTCTGGGAGACCGCGCACCGCCGCGAGGGATGGCCCGACCCGGCTGTCGGGGGTGCGTGAGAGCCTTCCGGGACAACTCGTTCGAAGGGGGTCGCGTGTCCAGCAGCGGGTCGGTCGTGGTGGTGAACTGCGGGAGCTCGTCGGTCAAGCTCGCGCTCGTGGACCCCGAGACGGGGGAGCGGGCGCTGAGCTGCCTCGGCGAGCGGATCGGCAGCCCGGACGCCGTCGTCCACATGACGACGACCACCGGCGGGGAGTCCCGGACCCTGACGATCACCCCCGCCGCGACGACGCACCGCGGGGCCCTGGCCCACGTGTTGCAGCGGCTGCTCGACCTCGACCTGCCCCCGCTGCTCGGCGTGGGGCACCGCGTCGTGCAGGGCGGCTCGGTGTTCCGCGGGTCGGTCCGCGTCGACGACCGCGTCCTGGCCCAGATCCACGAGCTGTCCGCGCTCGCGCCCCTGCACAACCCGGCCAACGCCTCGGGCATCGAGGCCGCCCGTGCGGTCCTGCCCGACCTCGAGCACGTGGCCGTCTTCGACACGGCCTTCCACCAGACGATGCCCGAGGTGAACTACCGGTACGCCGTGCCCACGCGCTGGTACGAGGAGTTCGGTGTCCGCCGGTACGGCATGCACGGCACGAGCCACCGGTTCGTCAGCCAGCGCGCCGCGCAGATCCTCGCCGAGGCCGACGGTCGTGACCCGGCGACCCTCAAGACTGTCGTGGCGCACCTCGGCAACGGCTGCAGCGCAACGGCTGTCCTCGGTGGCCGGTCCGTCGACACGACGATGGGCCTGACCCCGCTCGAGGGCCTCGTCATGGGCACCCGCTCGGGCGACCTGGACCCGGCCGTCGTCGAACTCGTGGCCGACCGCACGGGGGAGAGCGTCACCGAGGTCGTCCGGCAGCTGAACTCCGCCTCGGGGCTGCTCGCGCTGTCGGGGCTGTCCAACGACGTCCGCACGCTGTCGGGCAAGGCCGCCGAAGGGCACGCCGGGGCGCGACTGGCCCTCGACGTCTTCGTGCACCGCGCGGCGAAGCACGTCGCGGCGCTGACGGTGTCCCTCGGCGGTCTCGACGCCCTCGTCCTCACCGGCGGCATCGGGGAGAACGCGGTGAACGTGCGCTCGATGCTGCTGGCCAAGCTGGCGCACCTCGGTCTCGTCGAGGACCCGGCCGCCAACGCCGGTCACGGTCGCGGCTCGACCCCGGCCGGGCGCATCACGGTGCCCGGTCCGGGTCCGCTGGCGATGGTCGTCCCGACCGACGAGGAACTGCTCATCGCCCGGGACACGGTCGCGCTCGTCCGTCAGCACTGACCGACCCCCGCGGGCCGGGGGACGGCCGGTGCGGGAGGCTGGGGCCATGGCCCGCGTGCTGCTCGTCGTCCCCACCGGTCACGGCGCCGGTCTCACCTCGACCTGCCTCGGACTGGTCCGGGCCCTGGACGCCCGCGGGGTGGACGTCGGGTTCCACAAGCCGCTCGCGCAGTCGACGCGGTCGGGCGAACCGGACCGCTCCGTGGCGCTCGTGCGGCTCACGACGACGCTCGTCCCGAGCGAGCCCATCGCCTCCGGCCACGTCGTCGAACGCCTCTCGCGCGGCGAGGTCGACGACCTCATGGAGGAGGTCGTCGCGGCCGCCGAGACCGTCCTCGCGGCGCACGACGTCGTCGTCGTCGAAGGGCTCGCGCCCTCGGCCGACCAGGTGTTCTCGGGCCGCGTGAACCAGGCCCTGGCGACGGCCCTGGACGCCGACGTCCTGCTCGTCGGGTCCGCGGGTCTGCTGGGCGCCGAACCCGGTGCGCCCGAACGCATCGCCGAGGACATGGCCGTCACCGCCGGGACGTACCGGGCGGGGGAGTCCCTGCGCGTCGTCGGTGGCGTGGTGTCCCGCTGGCCCGTGGCCGACGACCCCGAGACCGCCGTCGCGCGGGTCGCCGCGCTGCGCGGTGCGCTGGAGCACCACGAGATCCCGCTCGTCGGCGTCGTCCCCTTCCGCGGGGACCTCACCTGGCCGCGCGTGCGCGACCTCGTGCGCGACCTCGACCACGAGCTCGACATGGACGTCCTCACGCACGGCGACCAGGGCCGGCGCATCAAGGAGGTCGTCGTCGCCGCGCAGGCCGTCCCGGGGATGCTGCCGCTGCTGCGCGAGGGGCGGCTCATCCTCGTCCCGGGCGACCGCCACGACGTCGTCATGGCCACCTGCCTGGCCGCGCTGAACGGGACCCGGCTGGCCGGGCTGCTGCTGACCGCGGGCGTCGGGATGGACCCGCGGGTGGGGGAGCTCACCGCGGCGGCCGCCGCCACCGGGCTGCCGATCCTGCGCTCGGGCCGCAGCACCTACGCGACGGCGACGGCCGTCAACCGCCTCGACCCCGAGGTGCCGGCCGACGACGGCGAGCGGGCGCTCGCGCTCGCGGCGACCGTCGCCGACGCCCTCGACCCGGGCTGGCTCGCGCAGCTGCCGACCGCGGCCCACCGGCCGCGGCTCTCGCCCGCGGCCTTCCGTCGCCGCCTCACGACCCTGGCCGCCGAACGCGTGCAGCGCATCGTGCTGCCCGAGGGCACCGAACCCCGCACCGTGCAGGCGGCCGCGATCTGCGCCCAGCGCGGCATCGCCCGGCCGGTGCTGCTCGGGGCCCCCGACGAGGTCGCCGCCGTCGCGGCCGGGCTCGGGCTGACGCTGCCCGAGGGCGTCGAGGTCCTCGACCCCGCGGGGCTCGTCGAGCGGTACGTCGACGTCCTCGTCGAGGCCCGCAAGCACAAGGGGCTGCAGCCGGACGTGGCCCGCGACTCCCTGGCCGACCCCATCTGGCTCGGCACGACCATGCTGCAGGCCGGAGACGTCGACGGTCTCGTGGCCGGCGCCGTGCACACGACCGCCGCCACGGTCCGCCCTGCGCTGCAAGTGATCCGGACCAAGCCGGGGGCGCGGCTGGTGTCCAGCGTCTTCTTCATGTGCCTGCCCGACGACGTCGTCATCTACGGCGACTGCGCGGTGAACCCCGACCCCGGGTCGGAGGACCTCGCCGACATCGCGCTGCAGTCGGCGGCCTCGGCCCGCGCCTTCGGGATCGAACCGCGGGTGGCGATGATCAGCTTCTCCACCGGCTCCTCGGGCTCGGGCTCCAGCGTCGACAAGGTGGCCGAGGCGACGCGCATCGCCCGCGAGCGCGATCCCGACCTCGTCATCGACGGCCCGCTGCAGTACGACGCCGCCGCGGTGGCCTCGGTCGCGGCGTCCAAGGCGCCCGGTTCGCCCGTCGCCGGTCGCGCCACGGTCTTCGTCTTCCCCGACCTCAACACGGGCAACACGACGTACAAAGCGGTGCAGCGCAACGCAGGTGTCATCTCGGTGGGCCCGATGCTGCAGGGGTTGGCCAAACCCGTCAACGACCTCTCGCGGGGTGCGCTCGTGGACGACATCGTCTACACGATCGCGCTCACGGCGATCCAGGCGTCCCGGGGGTGAGCGGGGTGTGACGGGTCCCACGGCCGGGTGGGAAGAGACCGGGCCCGAGGCCTGTTACTCTTGAGGCGACGGTTCGATGCCGTCCACTCAGCGGGCGAGCCGCCCGCGAGGTCGCTTGAGTCTCATCCCTCAGCATCTGTGCGCTTTCGTGCGTCTGGGGGCGGACCGCCGTGCGGCCGACGAGCCCCACGTGGAGTTCTCACACCCATGCCCCAGTACGACGACCGTTCGTACCGTTCTTCCCGCCCCCGCAACGACGAGGGTGGATACCAGCGCCGCGACTCGCGGGCCTACACCGACCGCTACGAGCGGTCCGACCGCGGCGAGCGTTCCTTCGACCGCGACGACCGCCCCCGTGGCGGCGGCAGCTTCTCCCGCGACGAGCGTCCCCGCTCCGGCGGGTACGGCGCCGGCAGCGGCGCTCCGCGCAGCTCCGGTGGCTACCAGGGCCGTTCCGGCTCCGGTGGTGGCGGCAACCGCTTCGGCGGCGCCCGTCGCAACGGGCCGCCGCGCAGCCCGCGGTCCTTCGCTCCCTCCGCGACCGAGCAGGCGCTCCTCGCGGCCGAGAGCATCGAGGTCGTCGACGCGACCTTCTCCGAGCTCGGTCTGCCCGACGAGCTCGTCGCGGCGCTCGAGCGTCGCGGCATGATGGCGCCGTTCGCCATCCAGCAGCGCGTGCTGCCGGACGGCATCGCCGGTCGCGACATCCTCGGCCGGGCCCGCACGGGCTCCGGCAAGACGCTGGGCTTCGGCCTGCCGATGCTGGCCCGCCTGGCCCAGCAGAAGCGCGCCCGCATCACCGGCGCTCCCCGCGGTCTGGTCCTCGTGCCGACCCGCGAGCTGGCCATGCAGGTCGCGGACGCGCTGCGTCCCCTCGGTGACTCCCTCGACCTGCGGCTGTCCGTGGTCGTCGGCGGTGTCCCGTACGGCCGGCAGATCGCCGCGCTCCAGCGCGGCATCGACGTCCTCATCGCGACCCCGGGTCGTCTCGTGGACCTCATCGAGCGTGACGCCGTCTCGCTCGCCGAGGTCGACGTGGCCGTCCTGGACGAGGCCGACCACATGGCCGACCTCGGCTTCCTGCCCAACGTGCGCTCGATCATCGAGGGCACCAAGCAGGGCGGTCAGCGGATGTTCTTCTCGGCCACGCTCGACCGCGGTGTCGAGGCCCTCGTGACGGACTTCCTCACGAACCCGGTCTTCCACGCCGTGCCGGCCGACCCCGAGGACGTCGGGCACATGGAGCACCGCGTGTTCGCCGTGCGCCCGCACGACAAGCTCTCGATCCTCACCGAGATCAGCCAGCGTCCGGCGCGGTCGATCTTCTTCGTGCGGACCAAGCTCGGCGCCCAGCGCCTGGCCGACCAGCTGCGCGAGGCGGGCGCCCCCGCCGAGGCGATCCACGGTGACCTGCGCCAGTCGCAGCGCTCCAAGGCGATCGACGCCTTCTCGGCCGGGGAGACCCGTGTCCTGGTGGCGACGGACGTCGCGGCGCGCGGCATCCACGTCGACGACGTCGACCTGGTCGTCCACGTCGACCCGCCGAACGACCACAAGGACTACCTGCACCGCTCGGGCCGCACGGCCCGCGCCGGCGCCAAGGGCACGGTCCTCGCGATCGCCCTGCCCGACCAGGTCCGCCGCTACGGCTGGCTGCACCGCGACGCCGGTGTCAACGCCAACGCCGTGGAGAACGTCCTGGCCGGGGACCAGACGATCCGCGACGTCGCCGAGTCCGGTGAGCCCGTCGTGATCAAGCCGCGTCGCACGACCGAGAACCGCGAGGGCCGTGGCCCGCGTCGCGGTGGCCCGCGTCGTGACGGCTTCCGCGGTGGCCCCCGTCGCGAGGGTGGCTTCCGCGGTCCGCGTCGCGAGAGCGCTCCGCGCGACTGACCCGTCCGACCCGCAGGGGGCGGTGAGCTTCGGCTCACCGCCCCCTGCGGCGTTGCGGGTCCGGGGGTCGGGTGGCGCCCGGGCGCGCGGATGGTGAGGATGTGTCCGCACGAACCACCCCGACCGTGGAGGACGCATGCCCACCCGCACCGCACGCACCGCCTGGAACGGCACCCTGGAGAAGGGGTCCGGCCAGGTCGAGCTCTCCAGCTCGAAGGTCGGCACCTACGACGTCTCGTTCCCCAAGCGGGCGGCCGAGGACGCCGGCGGCACGACGAGCCCCGAGGAGCTCATCGCGGCCGCGCACTCCTCCTGCTACGCCATGCAGTTCTCGGCGCTGCTCGCCGAGGCCGGCGGCACGCCGGAGAGCCTCGAGGTCGTCGCCGACGTCTCCCTCGGGCCGGACTCCGCGGGCGGCTTCAAGCTCACGGGCATCACCCTGAAGGTCTCCGGCGAGGTCGGCGGCATCGACGCCGCGACGTTCGCCGAGGTCGCCCAGGCGGCCAAGGAGACGTGCCCCGTCTCCAAGGCGCTCACCGGGGTGGAGATCACCCTCGAGGCGTCCCTGGACGCGTAGTCCTCACGGCGCGAGGCGGTCCAGCGGCACCATCGTGACGCCGCTGGACCCCCGCAGCGTCGGCGTCCCGTCGGCGTGCCGGCCGCGCGTCCACGTCTCGGCGAAGTCCCCGAACCCGGAGTCCTCGACCACCCGCACCGTGTGCTCGTCGACGACCTCGAGGACCTTGGGGTGGGCCGCCGGGTCGGTCGCGTCGGTGCTGAGGACCAGCAACCGGTTCCCGGCCCGCACGACGTCGACCACGCCCCACAGGTCGGCCCACCGCTCGACGAACGGTTCCGGGTCGGCCGGGGCGGGGACGTCGGACCAGTGCCGTGCCAGCAGGTCCACGAGCTTGACCGCGCCCAGGGCGAACTCCGACGCCGGCCCGTCGATGCAGTTCGTCAGGACCGTCACCGCCAGGGAGTCCGCCGGGTCGACGACGCTCTTGGTGATGTGGCCCGGGAAACCCCCGGAGTGCCCGACGAGGCGCCGCTGCCCGCAGGGCTGCCCGATGAACCCCAGCCCGTACGTCGTGTCGTCGTCGTTCGTCCACTCGGTGCGCTGCGCGAGGCGGCGGGAGTGCTCCGAGAGCGGGCCCGGCCGCCCCGGGACGTGGCTGCTGAACCAGGCCGTGAGGTCCTCGGCCGTCGAGCAGAACCCCGTCGCGGCCGCCATGGCCGACGTCACCGGGTGCCGCAGCGGACGACGCGGTCCGGTCGCCGCGGCGGAGTAGCCCGTCGCGAGGTCCCCGGCCGCGGGGAGGTCGGACGTGGTGCGGCAGAGGCCCAGTGGTGCGGTGATCGTCGCCAGGTGCTCGCCGTAGGAGGTCCCGGTGACGGCCTCGACGACGAGGCCGAGCAGCGAGTAGCCGATGTTGGAGTACTTGAACCGCGAGGACCGCGGCACGAGGGAACCGCCCCGGGCGACGGCCCCGCGCAGCCCGTCGGTGTCGAGGAACTCGCCCTCCAGCTGCCAGAAGTCGCCGTCCACCCCGTCCCGGGTGACGCCCGCGGCGTGCCCGAGCAGTTCCCGCAGCGTCGCGCGGCCCAGTTCGGCGTCGGCGGTGCCCACCCACGGGACGTGCTGCGCGACGGCGTCGTCCGGACGCAGCCGACCCGCGTCGGCCAGGGCCAGCACGGCCGTGGCCGTGAACGTCTTGGAGTGCGAGGCCACGCGGAACACGTGCTCGGTGGTGAGTGCGACGCCGTGCTCGACGTCCGCCCACCCGTGCGCCGAGGAGTGGACGAGTTGGCCGCCCAGTCGCACCGCGAACTGGACGCCCGGCACCCCCAGGCGTTCGCGGCGGAAGTCCATCCATCGCGCGGCGACGTCGGCGGCGGCTGCGACGGTCGCGGCGGAGGGCGGGGGAGGGGTCGTCACCCCGCCACCGTAGACGCCTCCGGTCACCGCACGAGCGGCTGCACCGTCAGGCGACCGGAGTCGGCGTCGAGGACGGCGGGAACCCCCAGGGGCACGGGCACCGGGTCGTCGAGGTGGCCCATCGGGAGGCCGCCGAGGAGGGGGACACCGAGGTCGTCCAGCAGGTCGTGGAGGGTGTCCAGCACGTTCCACCCGCGGTCGGTGAACCCCGTGAACTCCTCGGTGCTGCCGATCGCCACGCCGACGACGCCGTCGAGCGCGCCGGACAGCCGCAGCTGGGTCAGGGCGCGGTCGACCATGCCGAGCCCGGCCGCGCGGTTGGCCTCCAGCAGGAGGATGCACCGCTGCCACGACACCTCGACCACCCCCACCGTGCGCGCGAGCAGCTCCAGGTTGCCGCCGACGAGGTCGCCCGTGGCCGTGCCGGTCGTGGTGAGGTCCGCGCTGAGCGCGCCGGGGTCGCTGTGCACCGTCGTGGGTGCGGCGTCCAGGAGCTGCTCCCGCACGAGGTCGCGGTGCGCGCCGTGGACGGCGCCGTGCACGACCGGGACCCCCGACCGGCGCCAGACCTGGTGCAGCGCAGTGATGTCGCTGTAGCCGACGAGGGGTTTGGGGTCGAGTTCCAGGACCCGCCGGTCGATCCCGTGGACGAGCCGCAGGGCACCGCACCCGCCGCGCGAGGCCACCAGCGCGCGGACGCCCGGATCGCGCAGGGCGGCGTGCAGGTCGTCGAGGCGGTCGCCGACCGTGCCGGCCATGTACCCGCGACGGTCCTGCGCGTGCGGGCTGAGTTCGGCGCGCAGGCCCCAGGACTCCAGGTCGGTGAGCAGGTCGTCGACGTACCGGGTTTCCTCGGGCCAGCTGCTGGGGAGAGCACGACGACCCGGTCACCCGGGGCCAGCCGCGGCGGGAGGACGGTCACCGGTGCCGGGCCCCGGCGGCTGCGGCGACGCCCGCGGCGGCGAGGAGGACGCGGCGGACGCGGTGGGCCCGTTCCCAGCGGGCGCGGGCCTCGCGCCACCCCGGCGCGGGGTCGTCGGTGGCCCGCCACCGCCGCACGAGCTCGTTGACGGGTTCGTTGACGCGCAGGGTGACCGCGACGGCGGCCCCCACGCACGCGACCACGGCCGAGCGGCAGAGGACGCCCGTGCGGTCGCCGCGCCGGGCGGCGACGACGGTGGCGGCGAGGGCGAGGACGCCGGTGGACTGGAAGAGCGGTGGTGCGATCCGTCGCATCACCCCGTCCACGCGCTGCTGACCGAGCACCCACGGTTCCCACGCGGCGCCGCCGCGCAGCCTCGCCGTCGGGTCGAGGGCCACGACCAGCACCAGCCCGGCCGTCGTGGCCAGGTGGGCGCGTTCCACGGACGTGCTCACGGACGGCATGGCGTCAGCCTCCCGCTGTCCGGCGCCGGTGTCGACGGGTCGGGACGACCGTGTCGCGGTTGACGGCGCCGCCGCGGCTGGGCAGGCTTCCCGGTACGGCGCGACCCGCGCCGAGTCCCCGCGGACCGGCCCCAGCCCGGTTCCCCAGCGGACGGAGGGGCGGTGCGCCTCGGGTCGCCGACGGAACGTTCCTCCGACCCGTCCTGTCCGGCCGCTGGGGGGTCGTGGGCAGGACGTGGAAGGTGACGTCATGACCGCGCACAAGAACCTCAAACGTCTGGTCCGCGAGCGCGTCTCGCGCACCGGTGAGACGTACACCGCTGCGCTGCAGCAGGTTCGGGTGCAGCGCGAGCTCGGCGGTCCGCTGCGGCTCGCCGTCGGGCAGCTGCCCGTCGAGCAGGACCCGACCGATCCGGCGGCGCTGCGGCGCGCGGGGGACCGGCTGCGCCAAGTCCTGCGGAGCGCGGCCGCCGCCGGCGCACGGGTCGTCCACCTTCCCGAGGGGGCCACCTGCTTCCCCGGCAAGCGCGTGCTGTCGAGCACCGGCCCCGACGTCGTGGGCCCGGCGGACTGGGACCGCGTCGCGTGGGCGGTGCTGGACGCCGAACTCGCCGAGACGGCGGCGCTCGCGGGTCGGCTCGGGATCTGGGCGGTGTTCGGGTCCACCCACCGGTTGAGCGGGGACAACCGCCCCCACAACTGCCTCTACGTCGTGGCCGACGACGGCCGGGTCCGCACCCGGTACGACGAGCGGTACCTGTCCCACACCAAGGCGCAGTGGATGTACTCCCCGGGACGAGCACCCGTCGTCGTGGAGGTCGACGGGTGGCGGCTCGGTCTGGCCCTGGGCGTGGAGGCCCACTTCCCGGAGGTGTTCGCCGAGTACGACCGGCTCGACGTCGACGCCGTGCTGTTCTCCAGCACCGGGGACGGTGGGTTCGACGCGACGACCTTCGCCGTCGAGGCAGCGGGCCACGCTGCGGTGTACGGGTTCTGGGTGGGTTTCGCCGTTCCGCCGCAGACCGGTGACGCGGGCCGGGCGGGTGTCGTCGCGCCCGGGGGCCGGTGGGTCGGGCGGGTGGGCGCCGACGGCGGGGACGGTGTCGTGGTCGTGGACCTCGACCGGACCGACCCGGACGTGGCCGTCGCGCGCACCCTGGCCCGGCCGTGGCGGCGCCGCGTGGGCGCCGACCCGCACCGCGGACTGCTCGGGGAACGTCTGCTGGGCGACGTCCGCAGCCTGGAGCGCGCCGGGTTCTGACCGGCGGGTGCGGGAGGTCAGCGGGCGGCCGTCGGCCGGGCGGCCGTCTGCCCGGGGTGGACGTCGACGTACTCCTGGCCGGAGAGCCGGGCGACGGCGGCCTGCACCTCGTCGGTGATCGCCCGCAGCACCTGCGGGTCCGTGTCGGCGCCGTGGTGGTGGGAGAAGTCCAGCGGCTCCCCGAACACGACGTCGACGCGGCGCAGCCGGGGCAGCCGCGTGCGACGGAAGAGCCGGTCCGTTCCGACGAGCGCCACCGGCACCACCGGCTGGCCCGAGGCCAGGGCGATGCGGGCGATGCCGGTGCGGCCCCGGTAGAGGCGCCCGTCGGGGGAGCGGGTGCCCTCGGGGAAGATGCCGAAGCAGCGGCCCTGGGCCAGCACCTCCACCGCGGCGTCGATGCCGGCCTGGGAGGCGCGGCCGCCGGCACGGTCCACCGGGACCATGCCGACGCCCCGGACGAACCAGCTCACGGCGCGACCGCGCAGACCACGGCCGGCGAAGAGGTCCGCGCGGGCCACGAAGGAGATCCGGCGGGGCAGGACGACCGGCAGGAAGACGGGATCCATCATCGACAGGTGGTTGGCCGCCAGCAGGGCCGGACCCGTCGCGGGGACGTTCTCCAGGCCGACCACCCGGGGCCGGTACAGCGCGCGGCACAGGGGGCCGACGACGACGTCCGTCATGAGCCGGTAGAGGTCCATCGTGTCGGTGCGCTCCTCGGCGACGGGGGCCCCGGTCGTCCTCGACCGGGTGGGTCGACCGCGATCATGCCGTCGACAGGGCCGCCCGTAGGTCGTGGGGCCCGCGACGCGCGGCGACCAGGGCGTGCGGCCAGAGCGCGACACGCTGCGGCAGCGCGGGTCTCACGGTGGTCGTCGCCGTGCGCAGAGCGCGGGCGGCCGCCCGTCGGGCCGGGGTGCGGGGGATCCCGTACGCGGCGGCGAGGGGTGACGGCAGCAGGTCGGCCGTCACGGCCCGCGCCGCCGCTGCGGCACCGGGCAGGGGCGGGGTCGTGCGCTGGGTGAGGATGTCGTGCGCGATCCGGCGGGCGTCGTCGGTGACGACGAGCCCGGCCAGCGTGGTGCGCACGTAGGCGTCGAAGTCGGCGGCGGTCTGCGGCAGCACGCGGTCGGGGACGGCGAACATCCGGGCGAACGGCTTGGACTCCTGCCAGTGCCGTTCCCGCTCGGCCGGCGTCAGTCGCACCCCGGCGTACCGCTCGGTGACGCGGCGGGCCGTCCAGACGAGGGTGGCGTGCACCCACAGCGCGAGGTCCGGGTCGTTGGCGCGGTAGGGGGTCCCCGCGGGCGTGCCGGGGACGGCGGTGCGCGTCGTCCCGCGCACGGGGGCGTGCGCGCGCCCCACGTGCCGGGCCGCCGCGTGCGCCTGCCCGGTGTCGCCGAACGTCACCGTCAGCGCCGCCTGCAGGGTGCCGACGAGGCGTCGGGCGGGACCTTCGGCGTAGCGGCTGTGGACCGCCACGCCCTCGGCGACGAGGGGGTGGGCGATCTGGAGGAGGATCGCGGCGGGGCCGCCGAGCACGGTGACGCGCTCGGCCGTGACCCGGCGGAACTGCTCGCCGGGACACACCCCGGGGTCTCCCGGGACGCCCGCCGACGGGGGTGGCGGGAAGAGGGCCGTCACCGGCACCCGCGGCGTCCGACCCGTCTGCTCACCCCGCACGGCCCCCATGGTGCGCGGAAAACACTCCTTCCGCCCTCGGGGCGTCGCCGAGCAGATCGTGCCGTGCTGGGAGTGCCGGTACTGCAACCGTGGTGATTACCACATGTGTCAGCCGCACGACATGTTCG
>NZ_JBFBND010000050.1:0-25549 GCF_040702905.1 Kineococcus sp. NPDC059986
CGGCTTCGTCCAGGCCGGTGTGAGGTGGGTGGGTCAGGGGGCGTCGGTGGAAGCGGTGGACTGTGCGCTTGTCGTCGAGATCGCGACGTCGCGGCCGCTGGCGACAGCGCTCATAACGCGGGATGACCGTGACGTCGGTCGGTTCGTTCAAGGACAGGATCTTGGATCATTCGCCCACGACAGCGTGGGCAGCTGTGTCAGCGTGCGCTAGTGGATGAACATCGCCGCCTCCGCGCGCTGGTCGCGGGACTGCTGGCCGGTATCGCGCTGCTGAGCGCGGCCTGTTCGGACGGTCCCGATAGCCACCGGCTAATGCAGCCGACGACCACACCGAGCAGCGTCACGACCGAGCCGACCGGTCCTCGAGTCGGTGATCATGCCGCGGAGATCGCCGAGTACAAGGAGGCAGCTCAGGCAGCGCTGCCGTCCCGCACGGGCGTGGTGCTCGGCTCCTCCGACATCGTCACCGGTGCGGACACCCCTGGGGGCTGGCAGGTGCAAAACCAGCGGGGCAGTTTCTTCGGGCAGGATGCGGCGGTCGGGAACCGGCAGGTGGAGGTGGTCTGCGCGGGGCGGGGAGAGGTCGACGTCAGCGTCACCGTCCAGACGGGACAAGGAGACAAGGTGAGCACCACTCCGGTCTCGACCACCTGCTCAGCGCAAGGGTCAACGTCGCAGGCGAGGTTCGAAGTGGGAACGGACGACGAGGGCTTCGACGTCGATGTGGTCCCTGCAGGCGGTGCAGTCGCGGTCCTCGGGTGGGTCGTCACCTGACGGCTTGGTCGTCCGCTCACCTCATGATCGGAGCTGTGGCATCGCCCGCACTTCGGCATGAACGCGACGGCGCCAGCCGCAGGCGACAGCGCGCACAACGCGGGATGACCGTGTGCCTACTCCCCGCCTAGCCAGCGCGACGCTTGCCTCGCCAGACCGACGTGTAGTGCACGCTCAGCCCCAGGAAGACGACAGCGATCACCCCGGCGATCACCGCGAACGCCGGTCTTGGCCCGACCGGCGCGAGAGCCGCCGCCACCGCAGCAAGGGTGATCACAGCGCAGAGGACGGCGGTGACGCCCTCGTGCTTGGTGACTCGGTCGTTCGTCCAACGCGCCATCTAGCCAGTCTGTCGGGCCACGCGGCGGCTGGTCGCGACTGACCGCATCTCGGCAGGACCGCGACGTCTCGGCCGCCAGCGTCAGCGCGCACAACGCGGGATGACCGTGCGCTTCGCGCGCACCGCGGGATGACCGTGCGCTTCGCGCGCACCGCGGGATGACCGTGCGCTTCGCGCGCACCGCGGGATGACCGTGCGCTTCGCACCGTGCGCTGCGCGCACCGCGGGATGACTGTGCGGTTGCCTAGCCGTCCACGCGTGGACGGAGGTCGACCTCCTGGTCGTGGATGACGACTTCCTGGTCGGGGCACACAGGCCCCACGAGCGTGACGGTCTTGCCCGCCGGGAAGGTCACCAAGACATCCCCGTCCGTGCACCCGGCATAGAGGATGACCATTCCGCCGTCTGCATCGACGGTGGAGGTCTCCCCGTCGGAGACGACGCTCACGTCATCGGGTCCAAAGCCGGCCGCCCATGACAGCGCGCACAACGCGGGATGACCGTGACGTCGGCGGCGCCCGGGAATCCGTCGTGAGACGGTGCCAACGTGATGGTGAGCTGCTATGTCCGTCTCGAATCGTGGGCTGTCGCATGTGGATGAGAGAGCGACCCGAAGGTCCACTTCGACCCTGGGTGCGCTGGGTTATGACCTTCGTCTGCGCCGTGGTGGGCGTGGGTGGCGTCCTCGTCTTCATCGTCCGAGGTATCCAGGACGGGGATGACTTCTTCTACTGGCTCGCTGCTGTCAACGCGGTCTTCTGGCTCGGCATGTTGGTCGCGATCCTCGTCGTCGACAACCGTCGTCGACGGGCGATGGATGGGACTTCGTCCAAGTCCTCTCGGTGATCGTCCACTGACTAAGCGACCGCCCGCTCTTCACCAATTCCGGGGCGTCGCCGGTAGCTCGGGACCGCGCAGAACGCGGGATGACCGTGAGGTCGTTCCCTGCGGTGGGGATGCGCCGCGGACGCGGCGCCGAAGTTGGTCTCGACGAGAACACTGCCCGGTCCCTACAGTGGTGGTGCGGCGTTGACGGGCGTGACGACCCCCGAGCCGTAACGGCTGGTCCCCGACATCGGACCGACGAGGCCGGTCCAGTACGGACCGGTGAAGGTGTGGTGGCACCGCGAGCAACCCGATCGCCCACACCTCCGGGGTAGGAACCACCTGGAGGTGATCATGAAACGCACGCTCAACACCACCCTCGCTGCGCACATCGGCGAACCCATCCGCCTTGAAGGCTGGATTCACCGACGTCGGCGACTGGCCGCGGTGACCTTCCTCGTCCTGCGCGACCGCAGCGGCTTGGCCCAGATCGTGGTGAGCGACGAAGCGACGCGGACAGCACTCGACGGCTTGCCCGAGGAGACCGTCGTGCGCGTCACTGGGACAGCTACCGCCAACGCCAAGGCGCCCGGCGGGGTGGAGGTCACCAATCCCACCATCACTGCTCTCAGCGCACCCGCCGCGACCTCGCCGGTCGAGCTGTGGCGCCCGCACCTGGACGCGGCGCTGCCGACCCTGCTGGACCACGCGCCCCTCACCTGGCGCCATCGGGAACGTCGAGCGGTGTGGGAGGTGGCGGCGGCCTCCTTGCGTGGCTTCCGCACCACGCTGGATGCGGGCGGGTTCACTGAGGTCGCTACCCCGAAGTTCACCGCCACCGCCACCGAGTCCGGCGCGAACGTGTTCGCCGTGGACTATTTCGGCCGCCCCGCCTACCTGGCCCAGTCCCCGCAGTTCTACAAGCAGATGCTGGTCGGGGTCTTCGAGCGGGTCTATGAGACGGGCCCGGTGTTTCGCGCTGAACCGCACGACACCGTCCGCCACCTGGCTCAGTACACCTCCCTGGACGTCGAGCTGGGCTTCATCACCGACCACCGTGACGTCCTGGCGGTGCTGCGTGAGGTCCTGGCCGGGATGGTCACCGCCGTGTCAGAGCAGGAGGACGTCTGCCGGTTAGCTGGGGTGCAGGTGCCGGTGGTGCCGGAACAGATCCCGCTCATCCACTTCCGCGACGCGTTGCGCCTGGTCGGCGCTGACCCGGAGGAGCTGGACCTGGCTCCGGAGCACGAGCGGGAACTGAGCCGGTGGGCGCTGCGTGAGCACGACAGCGACTTCCTCGCCGTAGAGGGCTACCCCGCGGCCAAGCGGCCGTTCTACACCCATCCTCAGCCTGATGACCCCCGGTGGACGAACTCCTTCGACCTGCTCTTCCGCGGCCTGGAGCTGGTGACCGGAGGGCAGCGTTTGCACGAGCACGCCGACTACGTTGCCGCACTCACCGCCCGCGGGCAGAACCTGGACGACTACCGCACCTACCTGGACACCTTCGCCCACGGCATGCCCCCGCACGGCGGGTTCGCGCTGGGCCTGGAGCGGTGGGTCGCCCGACTGGCTGGTCTGGATAACGTCCGGCGCAGCACGCTGTTTCCGCGTGACCTACACCGGCTGACCCCGTGAGCGGAACCTCGGGCTGAGAACATGGGGCGGAGCGGACTGTCGGAGGGCGGTCCGCTCCGTGCCGCACGCACCGCGGGATGACCGTGACGTCGAGGGCGGACCAGGACCGCGGTCGCTACGACGTACCGGCGGGGCGGACCCATCGGATCTCGCGCACGCCGTCCTCGGTCCTGCTGCGTCCGTCGGGGGCGAAGCGGTGCTTGCGGTAGAAGGCCTGAGCACGAGGGTTGGGGTCTACGACCCACAGGGCAGCCGACTCGTCGGGGTCGAGGACGGCGTTGAGCAGTGCTGCTCCTACTCCGCAGCCGTGGTGGGCCGCGTCGAGGTAGATGAGGTGCAGCTGGGACTCCTCGGTGACGTCGGGTTCCTGCGAGGGGCCGGACATGGCGATGCCGACGATGGTGCCGTTCACTTCGGCGACGACGGTGCGGTTGGTGCTCCACCGCTCATCGGTGAGGGCGCCGGTCCAGAAGCGTTCGCGGGCTGGCAGGAGGTTCGGGTCGTCCAGGACGGAGTCGGGCATAAGGCCGCGGTAGGTCTGCTGCCAGGAGGTGACGTGGACCTGCGCCATCCGTGGCGCGTCGCTGGGTCGTGCACGGCGAACGGTGACCCCCGACGTCATGCGCTGACCCTAGGAGCCAGCGGCTCGAGTCACTGCTCGCGGTCTCCCGTGTGTCGGCACGTCCGTGAAGTCGTCAGCCGCCAGCGGCAGCGCGCACAACGCACCATGACGGGGCGCAAAGGTGTGGTCGCATCGCTCAGCTCAGCGGGTCAGCCGCCCCCGGATCGCGGGGTTGACGTCCACGTCGTGCCGCAGCGCCGCCAGTTCGCTGGCCTCGATGCTCACCCCGTGCTCCTGGGCGACGTCCGCCAGGTAGGCCCAGTGCAGCGCCGCCTCTTCCTCGTGAGTGCGGCCTTCGGGCGGCTCGTCGGGTCCGACCACCGTGCGCGCGGTCTCGGTCAGGCCCTGCAGCGATTCGTGGGCCCAGATGTTGCTGGGGCCGCTGGAGGACCAGCCGCGGTCGTCGAGCAGAGTTAGCCGCCGTCCATCGGCGAGTTCAAGCTCGTGCAGCGCCGAGATGGACGAGCGGTGATCGTTGTTGAACTCCGGTCCTGTCGTCTCGTTGATGTCGATGGAGGTGATCAGTCGCCTGGCGTTGGACACACCTGCAGCCTTGCCCATGCTGGGGCGGCGTGGGTCTGAACAGGGGACTCAGGCCGCAGATCGCGCCATGACCGCGCGTCTGTGCACAAGTCCACGTAAGCAGGCCGGCACCGCTCAGAGGCTGCGGAGCGGGCGGTCGTCGTCGGCGTGGAAGTAGCGGACATCCACCTCCGGCAGCTCGCGCTGCAGCTCGTGCGCCAGGTCCAGGCCCTGCTGCACCCACGCAGCCCGGGTCTCGGGACTGGCCCACTCGAAGTCGGTGAGGGCCAGCTGCTCGAACTGCTCGTTCCACCCTCGCAACCGCTGCGCGAGGGCATCGGAGACGCCCAGCTCGCTCAGCGACAGCGACCCGCCAGTTCCCAGTGGCCGATCCCATACCGGGTCCCCGACGCTGTACTCAGCCATCACCAGCAGCGCCTGCGGCCGGTGGGCATCGCCAGTCCGAGGTGCGGGGCGCTCTGCCACCCACTGCAGCTCAAAGCCCCGGCGCCGCTTGCCCTCGATCAGGGCCAGCAGGTCGATCAGGGCCGCGCGGTCACGCGCCAGGTCGGGCAGGGTCGCACCGGTCTCGAGGCGCTCACGCAGGAACTTGCCCCCCACCATCTGCGCCTGCGGCCCGAGGAGGCGGCTGACGTGGTCGTGGATGAAGTGCATGACCTCATCGGGGACACCGTCCCTCTCGTAGGAGTCCTCGATCAGCAGCCAGGCTCGCAGCGCGTCGAGCGCTTCAGCCTGGTGCCTGCCCTCGACTGCGGCCTGCCGCAGCTCGTCGTCGTCCACCCCTTGATCCTGGCAGCGGTCCGGTGAGCCGGAGCGCCCGGTCATTGGCGATATGCAGGTGATCGTCGTGCTCAGCTTGCGCTCGGTCATCGTCATGACCGTGACGTCCGTGACCGTGAAGTCGAGGCGGGTGCTGGTGAGCCGCTAACGGCTCCGCTGGTGCTGCTCGCCCGGCCGTGGCTGTCCGCCGATGACGCTTGGCCCTGCATCACCGCGTGAGCGTCACCCGGTGAGGGGAGGTCTGCGCTGTGCCGTGGTCGACTGAGAGCGGCGGGGCGGGGGCTCGAAGGGCCGAGAAGTGTCACCACCACGACCGTCGGAAGTGTCACCGATGTCTTGATGCGGAACTGTCACCGATGTCCTGAGACACGACAAGGGTGGCGACCCGAGACGTGACCTACCATCGAACACGTGTTCGAGCAGCAGCGCGCGGTGCGCCACGGCCCCCCGGGCTGGCCGCAGGAGGTCCCTCCTCCCGACGCCCAGGACGTCGCGGACTGGCGCGTGGACGCGGTCGCCTGGCTGCTGGACCAGGCACCGCCGGAGTACCGCACCTACCGCGCGGTGCGCCACCACCCGGTGCTGCTCGTGTGGCTCGTGCGGCAGCACGTGGCGGCGCAGCGGGAGGCCGTCCGGCGGGCGACCAGCACGGCCCGCCGCGACCTGTCGCACCGGCTGCCCCCGGAGGCGGCGCCGGGCGTCTTCGACGTCCTGGAGCGCGAGGACCTGCGGCTGCGGAAGGTGGCGCGGGCCGTGGACCTGCTCGACCAGGCCATGGAGGGGACGAAGTTCGTGCCCCGCCTGTGAGCCGGTCGTGAACGGTTGGCCCGGCCGGGCGGGTTCACGACCTGCGTGTCGCAGGGGGCTCCTAGACTCGCCGGGTCCGTTCGCCCAGTCACAGGAGGCCACCCCGCATGGGGCTGCTCGAGTCCATCCAGGGTCCGTCCGACCTCAAGACCCTGGCCCCGGACCAGCTGACGCAGCTGGCCGGGGAGGTGCGTGACTTCCTCGTCGCCGCGGTGAGCCGCACGGGCGGTCACCTCGGGCCCAACCTGGGCGTCGTCGAGCTGACGATCGGGTTGCACCGCGTCTTCGACTCCCCGCGCGACCGCTTCGTCTTCGACACCGGCCACCAGAGCTACGTCCACAAGCTGCTGACGGGGCGGCAGGACTTCAGCCGGCTCCGCGAGGCCGGCGGCCTGTCCGGCTACCCCTCGCGGGCCGAGAGCGAGCACGACGTCGTCGAGAACTCCCACGCCTCCACGTCGCTGTCGTGGGCCGACGGGCTGGCGAAGGCCTTCGAGCTGCGCGGGGAGCGCGACCGCACCGTCGTCGCGGTCATCGGCGACGGTGCCCTGACGGGTGGCATGGCCTGGGAGGCGCTGAACAACATCGCCGCCGCGCACCGTCCGGTGATCGTGGTCGTCAACGACAACGAGCGGTCCTACGCCCCGACGATCGGCGGCATGGCCTCGCACCTGGCGACGCTGCGCACGACGCGGGAGTACGAACGCCTCCTGGACTGGGGCAAGCAGTCGCTGCGCAGGGGCGGCGCGCCGGGACGCCTGGCCTACGAGACGCTGCACGGCGTCAAGAAGGGCCTCAAGGACATCGTCGCCCCGCAGGGGTTGTTCGAGGACCTGGGCCTGAAGTACGTGGGGCCCGTCGACGGGCACGACACCGAGGCCGTGGAACACGCTCTGCGGCGGGCGAAGTCGTTCCGCGGACCGGTCATCGTCCACGTCATCACGCAGAAGGGTCGCGGGTACGAACCGGCCCTGGCCGACGACGCCGACCACTTCCACGCCGTCGGGATCATCGACCCCGAGACGGGGGAGGCGCAGGCCAGTTCCGGGGCGTCGTGGACGAGCGTGTTCAGCCGCGAGATCACCGAGATCGCCACCACCCGCCGCGACGTCGTGGGCATCACCGCGGCCATGCAGATCCCCGTCGGGCTGCAGGAGTTCGCCGACGCGTTCCCCGACCGCGTGTTCGACGTCGGGATCGCCGAGCAGCACGCGGCCACCTCGGCCGCGGGGATGGCCGCGGGCGGGTTGCACCCCGTCGTGGCCGTCTACGCGACGTTCCTCAACCGCGCCTTCGACCAGGTCCTCCTGGACGTCGCCCTGCACCGGGCGGGGGTCACGTTCGTCCTCGACCGCGCCGGTGTCACGGGTCCGGACGGGCCCAGCCACCACGGCGTGTGGGACCTCGGGTTGTGCCGGCTCGTCCCGGGCCTGCGGTTGGCGGCGCCGCGCGACGCCGAGACCCTGCGCGAGGAACTCCGCGAGGCCGTGGCCGTCGAGGACGGGCCGACGGTGCTGCGGTTCGGCAAGGGCAAGGTGCCCGCGGTGATCCCCGCCGTCGCGCGCGCCGGGCTCGCCGACGTCCTCGAGGGGGACTGCTGGGAGGCCGGCGACGACGTCCTGCTCGTCGCGGTCGGCGCGCTCGTCCCGCGTGCGCTCGACGTCGCCCGCCGCCTGCGCGAGCACGGGGTCGGCGTCACCGTCGTCGACCCGCGCTGGGTCGTGCCCGTCGACGACGCCCTCGTCGACCTCGCGGCGCGGCACGCCCACGTCGCCGTGCTCGAGGACGGGTGCGAGGTCGGCGGGGTCGGCTGGGCCCTGACGGCGGCCCTGCAGGCCCGTCGGGACCCGACGCCCGTCCAGGTCTTCGCGCTGCCGCAACGGTTCCTGGACGTGGGGGACCGCGAGACCCTGCTCGACGAGGCCGGCCTCGCCCCGCAGGACGTGGCCCGGTCCGTCGTCGAGGCCGTCGCTCAGCAGGCCCGGTCGAGCGCCTCGTCCGCCACAGCCGAGGAGTCCCCGACGACGAGCACACCCCGCAGCGCGCCGTTCCCCTCGAGGTAGGCGCGCGTCGCGGTCGGCGTGCAGTCCCCGGGGACGAGCAGCAGCGGTGCACCGTTGACGGCCGCCGCGGGCACGGCGGCGAGCGCGTCGGGGAACGTGCGGCCCGTGGCCACCACCGCCACCGACGACTGCTGGTGCACGGCGCTCGCGACGGCCGCCGACGTCGCGTACCGGTCCGCCCCGGCGAGGCGCGTCACGGCCTCGGGCGCGGACAGGAACAGGTCGGCCCGGGCGGTGACCGTCGCGGACACCGAGGCGGTGCTGCCGATGACCGTGACGCGTGACCGGTCCGCCGCGCTGAGCCACGTCGTCACGCTGTCCGGCAACCGGTCCGGTGCCGTCAGCAGCAGCGGTTCGCCCCGCCACCCGGCCAGCGCGGCCCCCGAGACGGCGTCGGGGAACGCGTCGCCACGGGCCAGCACGAAGGACGCCTGCTGGGCCGGGAAGAACTTCTGCGCGACGGCGACGGCTGTCGCGTACCGGTCGGCACCGGCGGTGCGGTCGACGGTCGCCGACGGCAGCAGGGCGCGCACGGCGGCGAGGACGGCGTCCGGCACGCGGTCGGTCCCTCCGACGACGTGCACCGACGCGGGGGACAGGCGCGTCAGCTCGGCGCGGGTCGCGGCCGGCAGTCCGCCCGCCGCGGTGAGCAGCAGGGGTCCGTCGAGGTTCGCGGCCGCGGGGCCGGCGGCCAGCGCGTCGGCGAAGGACTCACCACTGGCCAGGAACACCGTCGACCCCGTCGAGGGCGCGAACGAGCCCCGCGAGACGAGCGCCGCCGTGGTGTACCGGTCGGTCCCGTCGGCGCGGACGGTACCGCTGTAGACGAACGGGGTGCTGACCGCCTGGGCTGCGGGGGCGGACGTCAGGACGGCGGCCACCGCCACGGCGACCCCAACGATGTGACGCTTGGTGAACATGGGGTGACTCTACGAGGTGATCACTCCCGGAGGTCGACGGTTCCGCGGTGCACCGGGTACCCGTCGGCGATCCAGCGCTCCACCCCGCCGACGAGGTCCGTCGCCCGGTGCAGCCCCACCGCCCGCAGGCTGGCCGCCGCCAGCGAGGAGCTGTACCCGTGCCGGCACACGACGACCACCCGCAGGTCCAGGCTCGTGGCCTCGGGGATGCGGTGGGGCCAGGCCGGGTCCAGCCGCCACTCCAGCACGGTGCGGTCGATGACGAGGGCCCCCGGGAACTCGCCCTGCTCGGCGCGGTGCGACGGGGTCCGGGTGTCGACGACGAGCGCACCTGCGGCCTGCTCTCGCGCCAGCTCCGCCGGGGTCAGCCGGTCCAGCTCCGCCTGCACCCGGGCCAGGTGGTCGGCGGCACCCACTCAGGCGGCTTCGCGCGCCTGCAGGGCGTGCTCGAGCATCTCCGCCATCCGCCACGCCTCGGACGGGGACAGGTGGAAGCCGAGTTCGCGGTGCGTGCCGAGGCCGGAGTAGATCGCGATGCCGGACAGGTTCGGCTCGTGACCGTCGTCCTCGATGACGCTGAGGCAGATCCACGGCTTCACACCGGGACGGAAGTGGGCCATCCGCAGCGGAGGCACGTGCCGCTCGCCCTTGAGGTAGGGCACGAGCATGCGCGCGTAGTGAAGGTCGTAGACCTCGGTCCGCCCCTCGGCGTGCAGGAACACGTCGTTCCCGCGGATGGTGATGGATCCAGTGGCTGTGGCCCCTAGCTGCACACCGCCCATTTCACCGGACGGACGGCGTCGTGTCTCGTTCGTTACCGAATCCCCACGGCCGACGTGGCGCGGATCACTGTCCCTCGGCGAGCACGTTCTCCACGAGACGGGGGCTCGTCGGCGCCAGTGCGACCTCCTCGCGGGTGACGAACACCGGACGCCGCAGACCCCGGTCGGCCCGGTCGGTCGCGGCCCACGCGGCCCCCACGTAGGCGGGGTCGATGCGGGCCAGGTCGAACCAGCCGCGGCTGCGGTCGGGCACGGCCACGGCGCGCAGCACGTTGCCCGGCGTCCGGTCGGGACCGGCGACGAGGTGTTCGCGCAGCGTGCTCGACACGAGCAGTGTGGGGACGTCGCAGCCGCCGACGGGACGCAGCACCCCCGCCGTCGGGGTCCCGGTGTCGCGCAGGAGGCGCTGGACGACGAGGGCGCCGAACTCCTCCAGCCGGGCGAGGTCCTCCTCGCCCACGGAGGTCGAGCGACCGGTCGCGCGGGCCGAGGCCACGGGCAGCGGCAGCGTCCGCTCGGACCGGCCGTGCGGCACGACGACGCCCAGCCCCAGGTGCAGGGCGCCCCCGAGGACGGCGCGGTGGGTCCAGCCGAACCCGGGGTGCCGGTCGGCGTCGACGGGCACCGCGAGCGGGACCACGCGGGCGGTGCCGGAGTGCAGTTCGTGGTGGGCGTGCAGGAGGTCTCCGACCCGCAGGCGCGTCACGTCCTCGTCCCCGTCGCCGGCGGCCGCTCCCGCGGCGCGCGCCAGGTCGGCCCACTCCAACGGGGAACAGCCCGGCAGGCGGATCCCGTCGTCGTCGAGGTCGACGTCCAGGTCGTCCACGACGCTGGTCGCCAGCACGCTGCGTCGCAGGATGGCCCGGACGGGGGGCGGCTGTTCGGTGCTCACCTGCCCGACCGTAGACGGAACGGGCCGTCACGCCCCGTCGTCGTCGCCCGGACGGGTCAGCGTGTCGCGAGGTGGAACCAGACCGTCTTGGCCGCGGAGCCCTCGTCCCGCGGCTGGGGCCACCAGCCGGCGTCCTGCTCGTCAGCGCCGTCGGGCACCTCGTCGCTGCGGTAGACGCCCCAGGCCGTGGCCAGCGCGTCGACCAGGGCGATGCCGCGACCGTCGGTGGCCTGCGGCGACTGGTGACGCAGGGTCGGGACGCGGTCGTCGCCGTCGGTGATCCCGACGAGGATGCCCTCCTCGTCGTGGGTGAGGGACAGCACGACCGGGCCGCGGCCGTGGTCGAGGGCGTTCTGCACGAGTTCGCTCGTGAGCAGTTCGGCGATCCAGCGCCGCGCCGCGGGCAGGTGCTGCTCGGGGCAGTGGTCGCAGACCCAGTGCCGTGCCATCGCCGCGGCGGACAACCGCTCGTCCAGGGTGAGACGTTCCACGTCAAGCTCCGTCACCGTCGACACCGTCACCGCTGCGTGACCGGCACGACCATCCCCCACTCGGACCACCCGGGCAAGGCGAGAAGTGTCGGCGTGCTCAGCCGCGGTGGGTCGACGCTCAGGATCCGGCGGGTTCGGAGTCGACGATCGCCTCGACCTTCGCCTCCGCCATCGCCTGCACGAGCGGGGCGGCCACCAGGTCCAGCTGCCAGGCCCGCGCACCGCGCTCGGCCAGGGCGGCCCGGACCGACGACTCCTCCAACGGGGTCGGCGGCGCCCAGGCCAACCGGCGCAGCGCGTCCGGCTGCAGGAGGTTCTCCACCGGCAGGCCGTGCTCGTCGGCCACGCCCGTCACGACGGCGCGCGCGGCGTTCAACCGGGCCGCGGCCTCGGGGTCCTTGGCCGCCCACGCCCGCGGCGGCGGGGGGCCGTCCCCGCGCGGCTGGTGCGCCGGCAGGTCCGCGTCGGGCAGGGCCAGGCCGGCCGCGACCGCGTCGGCCCACAACGACAACCGCGAACGGGACGCGCGGCCGGTGAAGCCCGACGTCGCCGCCAGCGCCTGCGGGGTGCGGGGCATCGCCCGCGCCGCCGCGACGATGGCGGAGTCCGGCAGCAACCGGCCGGGGGAGGTGTCCTTGAGGCGGGCCTCGGCGTCGCGGGCCAGCCACAGCTCGCGCACGACGGCCAGCTGCCGGCGGGAGCGCACCGCGTGCAGACCCGACGTCCGTCGCCACGGCTCGGCCGGCGGCGGCGGCGGGGGAGTCGTCGCGACGTGCTCGAACTCCTGCCGGGCCCACTCCAGCTTGCCCTGCGCCGCAAGGCGTTCGGCGAGCGCGTCGCGCAACTGCACGAGGACCTCGACGTCGAGGGCCGCGTACGTCAGCCACGGTTCGGGCAACGGCCGCGTCGACCAGTCGACGGCGGAGTGCTCCTTGGCCAGTCGCAGCCCGAGGAGTTCCTCGACCACCGCACCCAGCCCGACCCGCGGCAACCCCGCGATGCGCGACCCGAGCTCGGTGTCGAAGAGCGAACTCGGGTGCATCCCGAGCTCGGCCAGGCAGGGCAGGTCCTGGTTCGCCGCGTGCAGCACCCACTCCACACCCTGCAGCGCCTCACCGAGCGCGGACAGGTCCGGGAGTGCGGCCGGGTCGATGAGCGCGGTGCCCGCGCCCTCGCGGCGCAGCTGCACGAGGAACGCCCGCTGCCCGTACCGGTAGCCCGACGCGCGTTCGGCATCGACGGCGACCGGTCCCGAACCGGCCGCGAACGCAGCGACGACCTGCGCCAGCGCGGCCTCGTCGGCCACGACGGGCGGCAGGCCGTCGGCGGGAGCCGAGAGCAGCGGCAGCTCAGGTTCGGCGACCTGTTCCTGCTGCTCCACCGGCGCGTTCGTCACCGCACCACCGTACGTGACCGGCGGTGCGCTCAGATCACTGGATCACACCTGCACGGAGGGTGATGGCGACCATCTCGGCGCGGTCACCCGTGCCGAGCTTGCGGGCGATGCGCGCCAGGTGGCTCTTGACCGTCAGCGCGGACAGGCCGAGCAGGGCGCCCGTGTCCTTGTTGGAACGGCCGTCGGCGACGTGCTGGAGCACCTCGACCTCGCGCTCGGACAGCGAGTCCACACCGGACTCACCGCCGCGGCCCTCGAAGCCCACACCCTCCGGACGCGTGGTGACGAGGTAGCACCGCACCCCGGCCGCCACCGCACCGCGGACCGCGAACGGGTCGGCGTTGGAGGAGAGCACGACGCAGCGGTTCCAGCCCGCCGCCCGCAGCTCCGAGACGAGCTGGGCGCCGGAACCGTCGGGCAGCCCGGCGTCGGCGATGAAGAGCGCACGCGGACCCGTGCGGGCCATCGCGCGGGCCTGGGCCACGCTCGTGGCGTGCTCGACGTTCACCGCGCCGAGCATGCGCAGCGTGCGCGTCACCGATTCGCGCACCGCGGGGTCCGCGACGGCGACGAGGGCCGCGAAGCGGCCGAGACGGGAAGGAACGGCCATCCCGGGGCGTTCGACGAGCGCAGTCACCGTCGTCCTCCTGCAGGCGATCGGGCGCACCCCTGGCGGGTGCGCCTCTGTTTCTGAGGAGGTGATCGGCCACCCTGGGGTGGTCCTTGAACGTTCGCGCGTCAGCGCCTGTCAGTGGTTGCGCCGTCCGAGGGACACGACGCCCTCGGGCAACGGCGGCAGCCCCGCCACCGTGCACACCAGCTCACCCCACGCCTGCAGGTGCGCGGGCAGGCCGTCGGGATCCTGCGGCGTCCACGACGCCCGCAGTTCGACGTCCACCGAGGCCTCCCGGTCGGCGAGGGCCCCGTAGCCCTCGGACAGCACCCGCGTCACCGTGCCGCCCACCCCGGTCGCCTCGGCGCCGGCGTTGGCGAGCCCGTCCTCCAGCCACGACCAGCCGACCTGGCCCAGCATCGGGTCGGCGCCGAGCTCGGCCTCCAGGTCGGCGCGCGCGTACGTCACGACGCGGAACTCCCCGCCCCACTCCTCCGGGGCCGACGGGTCGTGCAGCAGGATGAACCGGCCCGTGGCCAGTTCGTCGCCGTCGAGGACGACGTCCCCGGCGACGGCCCACGAGTGCGGTGCGATCCGCGCGGGGGCCGGGACCTCCGTCAGCACCAGCTCCGACCGCAGCCGGACCTCGCGCACCGCCGCCACAGCCGCCTCGAAGGCGGCGGGGACGCCGGGGGCACCTGGTCCTGAGCGTCCTCGGTGAGCGGTCACGGCAGGGAGCGTAGGCAGTCCCGCCCCCGGGGGCGGTGCAGCCACGCCGTGGGAGCATCGCCAGCGTGCCTGACCAGAACGCGCCCGACCAGACCTCCCCGTACCTGCACGCCGCGCGCGGCGGGACCACGCCCTCGCGCACCCCCGTCTGGTTCATGCGCCAGGCCGGCCGCTCGCTGCCGGAGTACCTCGCGGCGCGTGCCGGGACGACCATGCTGGAGTCCTGCCGCCGCCCCGAGCTCGTCGCCGAGATCACGCTGCAGCCCGTCCGCCGCTACGACGTCGACGCGGCCGTCTTCTACTCCGACATCGTCGTCCCGCTCGAGGCCGCGGGGGTGGGCGTCGAGATCGTCCCCGGCACCGGACCCGTCATCGCCGAACCCGTGCGCACCCGCGCCGACCTCGACCGCATCCCCGAACTGTCCCTCGAGCAGCTGCAGCACGTCACCGACGCCGTGCGGCTGACCACCGAGCAGCTCGGCGCGACCCCGCTCATCGGGTTCGCCGGTGCGCCGTTCACCCTCGCCAGCTACCTCGTCGAGGGCGGACCCTCGCGGGACCTGCTGCGCACCAAGGCGTTGATGCACGCCGACCCGCAGCTGTGGCACGACCTCGCCGCCCGCCTCGCGCAGATCACCGGGACGTTCCTGCGCGCTCAGGTCCTCGCCGGCGCCTCCGCCGTGCAGCTGTTCGACTCCTGGGTCGGCTCCCTGCCGCTGGCCGTCTACGAGCGCCTCGTCGCCCCGCACTCCGCCGCCGCCCTCGGCGCGGTCGGCGACCTCGGGGTCCCGCGCACCCACTTCGGCACCGGCACCGGAGAACTGCTCGGCGCCATGGCCGCCGTCGACGGCGGCGTCGACGTCCTCGGCGTGGACTTCCGCGTCCCCCTCGACGAGGGCGCCCGCCGCGGCCGCGAGGGCGCCGGCCGCCCCGTCGCCGTGCAGGGCAACCTCGACCCGGCGCTGCTCTTCGCCCCGTGGGAGGTCCTGCGCGAGGACCTGCACCGCATCCTGCGCGAGGGGGAGCGGGCCGGGGCCGGGCACGTGGTGAACCTCGGCCACGGCGTCCCGCCGACCGCCGACGCCGACGTCCTGCACCGGGTCGTCGAGGAGGTCCACGCGTGGCGGAACTGACCGGCCGCGACGCCGGTCGTCTCCCCGGTCGTCCCCCCGGTCGTCGTCGTGTCGTGGTCGTCGGCGGCGGGATCTCCGGTCTCGTCGCGGCGCGCGACCTCGCGGGCCACTGCGACGTCACCGTCCTGGAGGCCGCAGGCCGTCTCGGCGGTGTCCTGCAGCGCGCCGACGTCGGCGGACTGACCGTCGACCTCGGCGCGGAGTCGATGCTGGCCCGCCGCCCCGAGGGCACCGACCTCGCCCGCGACCTCGGACTGCCCCTCGTCCACCCGGCCACGACGACGGCCTCCGTCGCCACCGCCACCGGGCTGAGCGCGCTGCCCGCCGGCACCGTCATGGGCGTTCCCCGGTCGGCCGAGTCGGTCCGCGGGCTGCTCGACCCCGCTGCCGTCGAGCGCGTCCGGACCGAACCCGAACGGCCCGCCACCCCGCTGCAGGACGACGTCAGCGTCGCCGAGTACGTCGCCGAGCGCGTCGGCCAGGACGTCGTCGACCGCCTCGTCGAACCCCTCCTGGGCGGCGTCTACGCCGGGCACGCCCGCCGGCTCTCGTTGCAGGCCACCGTTCCCGCGCTGTGGCAGCACGCCCGCCGCGGTGGCTCCCTGCTCGACGGCCTCGGCCCCGCACCGGCCCCGGGGGCCCCCGTCTTCGCCGGTGTCGACGGCGGGATCGCCCGCCTCCCGGTGGCCCTGGCCGAGGACCTGCGCGCCCGCGGCGCCGACGTCCGCACCGGCACCCCCGTCCACGAGCTCACCCGCACCGCCACCGGCTGGCGCGTCCGCACTCCCGACGCCGTGCTCGAGGCCGACGCCGTGGTGCTCGCCGTCCCCGCCCCCGCGGCCGCCCGGCTGCTGGCCGGCCCGGCGCCCGCCGCGGCCGCCGAGCTCGCCGACGTCGAGACCGCGAGCATGGTCATCACGGCGCTCGCCGTCCCCGTCGCCGACCTCGACGGGCTCACGGGGTCCGGCGTGCTCGTGCCGCCCGTCGTCGGGGCCGGCCGCGGGCTGCACGTCAAGGCGCTGACGCTGTCGGGACGCAAGTGGGAGTGGGTGGGGGACCAGAGCCGTGAACTCGCCGTCCTGCGTGTCTCCCTCGGCCGGGCCCGCGAGACCGAGGCGCTGGAGGCCGACGACACCGATGTGGTGCGGTGGGCGACGCAGGACGCCTCCGCCCTGCTGGGCCGGGCGCTGCACCCCGTCGACCACGCCGTCGTGCGCTGGGTCGACGGTCTGCCGCAGTACGCCGTCGGGCACGTGGACCGGGTGGCGCGGCTGCGGGCGGCCGTCGAGCGCGTGGAGGGCCTCGCCGTCTGCGGCTCCGTCCTCGACGGGGTCGGCGTCCCGGCGTGCATCGCGGCGGCCCGGCGGGCGGCCGCCGCCGTGGCCTGACGGGGGCTGGGGGAGGATGGCGCCATGTCCGACACGACCCCCGCCAGCACTCCCACCGCCGACGAGATCAACGGCACCATCGCTTACGCGATGTGGTCGGTGTTCGCCGTCGAGACGACCCTCGGTGACGCCGACCGGGCCGAGCTGACCGACGAGGTCTCCGGCCTGCTCGAGGAGCTCACCGGCAAGGGGCTCGTCGTCCGCGGCCTCTACGACGTCGCCGGTCTGCGCGCCGACGCCGACGTCATGGTGTGGTGGTACGCCCCCACGATCGAACTCGTCCAGGAGGCCTACCGCCGCCTGCGCCGCACCCGGCTCGGGCGCCACCTCGCGCCCGTGTGGTCGGTCGTCGGCCTGCACCGCCCCGCGGAGTTCAACCGCGGCCACGTGCCGGCGTTCATGTCGGGGGAGCGGGCGCGCGACTACGTCTGCGTCTACCCGTTCGTCCGGTCCTACGACTGGTACCTGCTGCCCGACGCCGAGCGACGCACGATGTTGCGCGACCACGGGCTGGCGGCCCGTCCGTACGAGGACGTGCGCGCCAACACCGTGTCCGCGTTCGCGCTGGGCGACTACGAGTGGATCCTCGCGTTCGAGGCCGACGAGCTGCACCGCATCGTCGACCTCATGCGTGACCTGCGGGCCACCGAGGCCCGCCGCCACGTCCGCGAGGAGATCCCGTTCTTCACCGGGCCCCGGGTCGAACTCCCGGAGCTCGTCAACGCCCTGCCGTGAGTCAGACCTGGCGGTAGTCCGCCTCGGAGTCGGCGTCACCCGCGCGGGTGGCGTCGACGTCCGGCTCCTCCTGCGCCAGCCGCTCGTCGAGGGTCTCGGAGTCGCGGTCCCCGTCCTCGATGATCTCGGCGGTGAAGTTGCTGAGGTGGTTCTCCGGCTCCCAGCCCTGGTCGTCCTGGTCGTCGCGCATCAGGGTGTCGCTGGAGAGGACGTCGGGGTCGTCGGCCGACGGAGCCGCGTCCGAGTCGACCTGCTGGAGGTCGGGATCCGCCAGCGGGTCGACGTCGGGATCACGGGGTTCGTAGGGCTGCTCGCTCATGCAGCCCACCCTGCCTCAGGCCTGCGACGGGCGCAGGCTGAGGCTGATCGAGTTGATGCAGTACCGCTGGTCCGTCGGCGTGGGGTAGCCCTCGCCTTCGAAGACGTGGCCCAGGTGCGAACCGCAGGTGGCGCAACGGACCTCGACGCGGCGCATGCCCAGGGTGGTGTCCTCGAGCAGTTCCACGGCGTCGGAGTCCTTGGGGTCGAAGAAGGACGGCCAGCCGCAGTGGGAGGAGAACTTCTCCGAACTGGTGAACAGCTCGGCCCCGCACGCGCGACAGGCGTAGACGCCCTCGGTCGTCGTGTCCTCGTACTCACCGGTGAACGGTCGCTCCGTCCCGGCCTGGCGCAGCACGTGGTACTCCTGCGGGTCCAGCTGCGCGCGCCACTCCGCGTCCGTCTTCGTCACGTCGTACGTCTTGCTGCTGGTCTCGGGCGTGTGCGCAGTCATGTCCACCTCAACCCCTCCGGTGCGTGCGGTGTTCCGTCCGGCGGTCCGCTCAGCCGAGCCGTGTCGTGCCGGCGTAGACGTGCAGCACGGGGACGCCGAGGGTGTCGCGCGCCTTGGACGCCCAGTCGGCGTGGAAGGTGTCCTCGACGGCGTGCGGACGCGTGACGACGACGAGCTCGCGCGCGTCCGGTTCCTCGGCCAGTGCCTGCCGGACGGCCGGCAGCGGGTCGTCCGCGGTCGTGCGGCCGTCCGCCGTCAGCCCCTCGGCGCGCAGCGCCTCCACGGTGGCCCGCAGCGCGGTCTCGGCGTCGGCGCGGGCCTCCCGGGCGTCGGGGCGTCCGGCGCGCAGGTCGGCCAAGGCCTTCTTCAGCTCGCCCAGGCTGAGCCGGTCGAGGACGTCGGCGAGCAGACTGCGGTCGGTGTCGGCCGGGACGAGGACCACGTGCCGCACGTCCTGCCCCTCGGCGCGTTCGGCGGCGTGCAGCTGCGCGACGTTGCGGGCGTCGACGTCGCCGAAGGCCTCCTCGGTGAGGACGACGACGGTCCAGGGAGCGGCGTGGGGCGACGCGTTCTCAACAGGCACGCGCCGACCCTAGTGGGGGTGGGTGAGCCCGGCAGCCCGGTGTCCGGCAGGATCGTGGCGTGAACGCGTGGAGCACCCGGGGCCGGAGCAGTCGTGCGGTACCGCGCTGGGTGGCCCCCGCAGTCCTCTTCGGGACGGCCGGGGTGGCGCACCTGCTGCGCCCCCGCGGTTTCGACGCGATCGTGCCCCGCGCCCTGCCGGGTTCGGCCCGGGCGTGGACGAACGGCTCCGGTGTCGCCGAGCTGGCGCTCGCGGGCGGCTTCGCGGTGCCGGCCACGCGCCGCGTGACGTCCCGGGCCGCCGCGGCCTTCCTCGTCGCGGTGTGGCCGGCGAACGTGCAGATGGCGGTCGACGCGTGGCGGTCGGGGTCGACCCGGGCCCGCGTCGTGACGACCGTCCGGCTCCCGCTGCAGGTCCCCCTGGTGCGGCTGGTCCTGCGGGCGGGCGGGTGAACGGGCGGCGCGCCGCCGCCGTCGGAGCCGTCGCCACGGCCACCGCCGCGACCGTGACGGGAGCGGCGCTGACGGCCACCGCCGTGTCGTTCGCACGGGCGGTGGTGACGCCTCGGCGCCACAAGCCGGACGACCTCGAGGTGCTGCAGGTCGGGCCCCACCGGGTCGTGCTGACCGCCACGGCGGACACGGTCGTCCCGGGCCGGTACGGCGTGTGGACGCAGGAGGGGCGGGGCCACTTCCGCGTGGGCGACGTCCTCGAGGCGGACGACGAGCGCGTGACGCGGGAGCTGCTCGGCGTCGACGCGGGTGTGCCCGCCCCCGGTGCGGCGCGGTGGAACCAGTACTACTACGCGGGCGACCCGGCGCGGGCGCTCGGCCTGGCGCACGAGGACGTGCTCGTCCCCAGCGACGTCGGGGCCCTGCCGTGCTGGTCGGTGCCGGGCCCCTCGGACACCTGGGCGCTGCTCGTCCACGGGCGCGGGGCCACGCGCGAGGAGGCCCTGCGCGCCGTGCCCGTGCTCCACGACCTCGGCCTGCCGTGCCTCGTCCCGGCCTACCGCAACGACGTCGACGCCCCCGCCGTGAAACCCGGGTTCTACGGGCTCGGCGACACCGAGTGGCGGGACGTCGAGGCGGTTGCGCGGTACGCGCTGGAGCGGGGCGCCCGGCGGTTGCTGCTCGTCGGCTGGTCGATGGGCGGGGCCATCGTGCTGCAGTTCGTCGCCCGTTCCGCCCTCGCGCAGCACGTGGCCGCGCTCGTCCTGGACGGTCCCGTCGTGGACTGGTTCGACGTGCTGGACCACCAGGCCCGCAAGGCCGGCGTTCCCGTGCGCCTGGGCCGCTTCGGGGTGCAGCTGCTGGGGCACCCGGTGGGACGTCGGCTGGTGGGTGTCCCGGGTCCGGTGGACCTGCGGGCGATGGACTGGGTGCGCCGTGCCGAGGAACTGCAGCTGCCGGCCGTGCTGCTGCACTCCGACGCCGACGACTACGTCCCCTCCGGGCCCTCTCAGCGCCTGGCCCAGGCCCGCCCCGACCTCATCACCTACGTCGCCAGCAGCACCGCGCGGCACACGAAGGAGTGGAACGTGGACCCGCAGGGTTGGGAGTCGGCCGTCCGGGAGTTCGTCGTCGCACGGGCGGGGGTCGGTTCGTGAGCGTCGCGCACGCGCTCTGGACCACCGGGCCGGGGCAGGTCGAACTCCGCGAGGAACTGCTGCCGGTGATCGGCACGGCCGACGTGGAGATCCGCACGGAGTTCTCCGCCGTCAGCCGCGGCACGGAGGCCCTCGTCCTCGCCGGCGCGGTGCCGCCCAGCCAGCACGACACCATGCGCGCCCCGTTCCAGTCCGGGGAGTTCCCGTTCCCCGTCAAGTACGGCTACCTGTCGGTCGGGACCGTCGAGCAGGCCGGTCCGCGCGCCCAGGACCTCGTGGGGCGCAGGGTGTTCTGCCTGCACCCGCACCAGGACCGGTACGTCGTGCCCGCTTCCTCCGTGCTGCCCGTCCCGGCCGCCGTCCCGCCGGGGCGTGCCGTCCTCGCGGGGATGCTGGAGACCGCCGTCAACGGGGTGTGGGACGCGGGTCTGGGGATCGGTGACCGGGTCACCGTCGTCGGCGCGGGCGTCCTCGGGCTGCTCGTCGCGACCCTCGCCGCGCGGGTCCCCGGCACCGACGTCGAAGCCGTCGACGTGCGGACCGACCGGGCCGGGACCGCCGAACGCCTCGGTTTCCGCCTCGTCGCGCCGGACGACGCGCGCCGCGAACGGGACGTCGTCCTGCACACCAGCGGAACGGGTGCGGGGCTCACGACGGGGTTGCAACTGCTCGGCGACGAGGGCCTGCTCGCCGAGCTCAGCTGGTACGGCGACCGCAACGTCGAAGTCGGCCTGGGGGAAGGTTTCCACTCCCGCCGCCTGACGATCCGGGCCTCGCAGGTCGGACGCGTCCCGCCCGCCCGGGCGCCGCGGTGGACGACCCGGCGCCGGCTCGCGTTGGCGCTGGACCTGTTGTCCGACGAGCGGTTCGACGCGTTGCTCGACGGGGTCACCCCGTTCGCGCGGTCCGCGGAGGTCCTGCCCGGGATCGCCGCCGTGGGGGGCGACGCCCTCTGCCACCGGTTCAGCTACTGAGGAGTCCTGCATGTTCTCGTTGACCGTCCGCGACCGGTTCATGGTGGCGCACAGCTTCACCGGCGAGGTGTTCGGTCCGGCGCAGCGCCTGCACGGGGCGACGTTCGTCGTCGAGGCGACGTTCCGGCGGGCCGACCTGGACGCGGACGGCCTCGTCGTCGACATCGGCGTGGCCTCGCAGGTGCTGCGCACGGTGCTCGCGCAGGTCGAGTACCGCAACCTCGACGACGTCGAGGAGTTCGCGGGGCAGAACACCTCGACCGAGTTCCTGTGCCGCTGGATCGCCGACCGGCTCAGCGTCGACCTCGGTCCGGCCGTGACCGGGCTCGCCGGGATCACCGTGCTGCTGCGGGAGTCCGACGTGGCGTGGGCCTCGTACGAGAAGGAGCTGTGAGGGTCCTCCTCGCGCCCGACCTCTCCGCGCCCACGGGCGGCAACCGGTACGACGCGGAACTCCTGGCCCGGGGCGTCGTGGGCCGCGTCGTGGGGTCGCTGGAGGAGGTGCCCGCCGGTGCGGCGGTCCTCCTGGACGGGCTCGTGGCGTCGGCCCGGCCCGACGTGCTCGCGGCGCACCGCGGCCGGGTCCGGCTGGTGCTGCTCGTCCACCTGCTGCGGGCCGACGACGTTCCACCCGAACCCGTGCTGGCCGACGAGGTGCGCTCACTCCGGCTCGTCGACGCCGTCGTCGTGCCCAGCCGGTCCGCCGCCCGACGGGTCCTGGAGGTCTCCGGCGTCGAGGCCGTCGTCGCCGAACCCGGCACCGCCCCGGTGCGACCGTCGGTGGCGCGCGGGGCGCACCGGGTGCTGAGCGTCGGGACGGTGGGTGCCCGCAAGGGGCAGCGCCTCCTCGCCGAGGCCGTCGCCCGGCTCGGCGACCCGTGGACGGTGCGGTGCGCCGGGACCGTCGAGGAGGGTTTCTCCGTGGCCGGGACGACGTTGCTCGGTCCCCTCGACGACGCTGCGCTGCAGGCGGAGTGGGACCGAGCCGACCTGCACGCGCTGCTCTCGGAGGCCGAGCCGTACGGGATGGCCGTCGCCGAGGGGTTGGTGCGCGGGGTTCCGTCCCTCGTCGCCGACCGGGGGGAATTGCCCGACCTCGTCGGCCACGCCGGGATCGTCGTGGAGCGTGACGTGGACGCCGTGTGTGCCGCGCTGGAGCGGTGGGCGGCGTCCCCGGGACTGCGGAACGCCTGCCGGCGTGCCGCCGCCGCCCGAGAACTGCCGACGTGGGACGACACCGCACGGACCGTGACCGACGTGCTGGAGGCACCGTGACGGAGACCGAGCTCGAGAACTTCGACCCCGACTGGCTGGCGCTGCGGGAACCCGTGGACCACTCCACCCGGTCCCGGCGTCTGGAGGGTCTGCTCGCCGCGCGGCTCGCCGACCGCGACCGGGTCCGCGTCGTGGACCTCGGGGCGGGGTCCGGGTCCACCCTGCGCCACCTCGCGCCGCGGTTGCTCGAGCTCGGCGTGGGCGCGGCGCAGGACTGGGTCCTCGTCGACCACGACGAGGCCCTGCTGTCCCGGGCGCTGGCGGTTCCCGTCGACGCAGCGGCGTCGGTGGCGACGACGCGGGTCGACCTCGGGGACCGGGACGCCCTGAGCGACGTGCTCTCGGGTGCGGACGTCGTCGTGGGGTCCGCTTTGCTCGACGTGCTGCCCGCGCCCGTCGCGACCGGGCTCGTCGAGGTGCTGTCGACGCTGGACCCACGTCCCGCGGTGCTGTTCGTGCTGACCGTCGCCGGCGGGGCGAGCACGGAACCCGACGTCCCCGGCGCCGCAGAGGCTTTCGACGCCGACCAGCGCGCCCACGGTCTCGGCCCCGACGCGACGGGTTTCGTCGCCGAGGCGTTCGCCGCCCACGGGTGGTCGGTGGAGCGGGATGCGACGCCGTGGCGGCTCGGGCCGTCGCCCCTGCTCGACGCCTGGGCCCGGGGGTGGTTCACCGCGGCCGGCGTGTCCGGGCGACCGGTTTCTGCGGCCGTGGTGCCGCACGAGGACCTGCTCGCGCAGTAGGCGCTCAGGCCCTCCGGGCCACGAGGGAGAACATCAGGGGGCACTCGGCGGAACCCGGCGGGAGTTCCCACCCCCGTTCGCTCGGGACGAGGGACGGCAGGGCCTTCCACGGGATCGTGCGGTGCTCGTGGAACGCCTCGATCCGCAGTCCCGCCGCCAGGACCGAGCCGAACACCTCACCGAGGTCGTGCGTCCACTGGTACGTGACGGCGTTCGCCATCCGGGAGTCGCTGGCGTAGGTCGTCCCGTCGTCGAAGCGCCGGGGGCCGCCGCCGGAGAAGTACGGCTCACCCAGCACGAGCTGGCCGTCGTCCCGGTCGTACTGCAGGGCGCTCATCGTCGGATGCGCGTCGTGCACGAGGAAGACCCCACCCGGCCGCAGCAGGCGGGCCACCGCACGAGCCCACGGGCGCAGGTCGGACAACCACGTGAGCACCCCGACGGACGTCAGCACGACGTCGAACTGCCGGCCCAGGACGTCGGGCGCGTCCTCGTTGGTGGTCTGCACGAACGACACCTTCGGCAGCCCAGCCCGCGCGGCGAGCCGTGTCGCCGTGGCCACCGCGGCGCCGGAGAGGTCGGTGCCGACCACCCGGGCTCCGCGGCGGGCGAGGCTGATGGTGTCCGTGCCGATGTGGCACTGCAGGTGGACGACGTCGAGGCCCTCGAGGGAACCCCCTGGCAGGTGCGGGCCGAGGACCTCCGCCTCCACCGCGACGCCCACGGCCTGCGGGTCGTCCGCGAACGCCTCAGCGTCGTAGGCGACGACGTGGTCGGGAACGCGTTCGTCCCAGTTGCGCATGTTCGTGGTGACGGGGTCCACGGCGAGAGCCTACGAGCGACGGCGGCTGCAGGGGACGCAGCCGCTGGCGTGGGGGAGGAACTCCAGGCGTTCCTGCGGGATGGCTCCCTGGCAGTGGACGCAGAGGCCGAACGTGCCGGCGTCCATGCGGGCGAGTGCGTCCGCAGCCTCGCCGAGAGCGCGGCGAGCGCTCGTGATGCGCGCTGCCGCAGCGGGATCGGTGTCCGCGGCGCGCAGTTCCTCAGCGGTGAGGGACTGCAGCAGGTGCCGGCGGTCGTCGCGGGTCTCTTCGAGAACCGCCCGCAGTTCTGCGAGCAGGGTCGCGTCGAGAGCGGGACCGGGTAGCCCGTGGGCGACGACGGGGGTCGCGGCGGAGGTGGTCGTGCTGGTCATGGTGAACTCCTCGGGAGAAACAAGAAGGACGCCTCGCGGATGCGGGGCGTCCCTGGGTGTGGTGATCTCGGTGAACGGATCACCCGTCAGGGGGCGAGGTGGTGGGAACGCACGTCGGTGCGACCCGGGGGTTCACCCCGAGCCGCGCACGTCCCACGATCCCTCGCATGGAGCCGACCATAGCCGCTGGGCAGGGGAAGTCCAGTCGGTTTCGCGCCCGTGGGTCAGAACGGGGGTGGGTCGTCGGCGTCGCGGGCAGCGCGCAGTGCGGCGACCCGTTCGGCGCGGTCGTCGACGTGTTCCCAGACGAACTGGGTCTTGAACCGGTGGTGGGTGCGGCACAGGGCCTGGATGTTGTCGGCGGTGGTGGGGCCCTCGGGCCAGGGGACGATGTGGTCCAGGTCGCAGTCCGCGGCCGGGCGTACGCACCCTGGTCCGCGGCAGGTCTCGTCGCGGGCGACGATGAACCGGCGCAGGGCGGCGGAGGGTCGGTAGGTGTCGGCGGCGACGTCGATGACGTCGCGGGTGCCGGGGGCGGTGACGACCTTGCGCCAGGTGGCGTCGGGGTCGGCGGCCAGTTCCCGCGCGGTCTGGATGCTGACGGGGCCGAGGCCGTCGACCCAGGCGGCGTTCTCGGGCAGGTGTGTGTCGGTGCCGAAGAGGGTGGTCGCGTCGATGCGCAGGAGGACGTGGACGCTGGTGGCGGGGCGGTGGCTGCGGCCGGTGGTGACTGGGTGCTCGTCGTCGGCGGGGCGTTGGTGTGCGTCGTCGGAGGTGGCGGGGGTCCAGCGGGTGAGGCCGTCGCGCAGGACGTCGACGAGGGCGTCGTTGACGCGGGTGGCGTGGTCGCGGTCGTCGTGGACGCCGGCGGCCTTGGTGTGGTCGGTGGTGGCGTCGGCGCAGGCGGTGGCGAACGTCATGAGGCGC
>NZ_JBFBND010000051.1:0-24597 GCF_040702905.1 Kineococcus sp. NPDC059986
GAACTCTCGGGGGCGTGCTCCAGAGTCCGGCGCAGGAGGTGCAGTTTGGTGGCGTCGAGGCGGTTGCCGAGGGCGTAGAGCGAGCGGGTGAGGTGCTCGACGTCGTCGCGGTCGAGGGTTCCCGTCGGGAGGGTGAGGAGGTCGTCCAGGTCGGCCGCCAGGCGCGTGAGGGCGTCGGCGGCCCTGTCGCGTGGGGTGTCCTGGGCGGTGGGGTTCACGTGTTCCAGGGTAGTCGAACAAACCCTGTGGCGGTAGGTCCGGGGCCTCGCAACTTTGTGCGACGCAACGTCTTGCGAGCTGTGACAGCAGATCCGCGGCACCGTCACCACGGTTGCGGGGCCCCGGGGGTGAGGGTCGCAGCGCGTTGCTCGGCGTCGGACCTGTCCTCCGGGATCACCCCGCGGACCTCCTCGCCGCGAACACGCAGAACTCGTTGCCCTCCGGATCGGCCAGGACGTCCCACCCGATCTCCTCGTCGCGACCGCGGACGAGGGTCGCCCCCAGGGCCAGGAGGGCCTCGACGTCCCCGTCGACGTCGAAGTGCAGCCGGTTCTTCACGACCTTGTCCTCGATCACGCGGTTGACCCACAGCGCGGGTCCCGCCCCGGCGGGGTCCACGAGGGGGACGGGGTCGGACGCCGGTCGCGGGCCGGACGGTCCGACGCGGCGGCGGTACCCCATGGCGCGACACCACCAGTCCGCGAGAGCCTGGTGGTCACGGGCGTCGAGGCAGAGGTCCTTGAACCGGGCGGGGGAGTCCATCCCCCCAGCATGACGGGTACGCACGACCGCGTACGGAGGAGAACCGTGGACTTCAACCAGCAGGTGATCGAGGAGTTCCGCGCCAACGGCGGGACGGTGACGACGGCCGGGTTCGGGCGCAGCCTGCTCCTGGTGCACCACACGGGAGCCCGCAGCGGCACCGAGCGCGTGGTCCCGCTGTTCGCCATCCCCACCGACGGCGGCTGGCTGATCGCGGCCTCCGCGGCCGGGGCCGACCACCACCCGGCCTGGTACCACAACCTGCTCGCCCACCCCGACACCGTCGTCGAGGACCCCGACGCCGGCGAGGTCGCCGTCCACGCCGTGGACCTGCAGGGGGAGGACCGGGAAGCGGCCTGGGCGCGGTTCCTCGCGGCCAGCCCGGGTTTCGCCGGGTACGAGGCGAAGACCTCGCGCCGCATCCCGGTCCTGGAACTGCGGACTCAGGCCGGCGGGGCGTAGAACTGCAGGTCGTTGCCCTCGGAGTCCTTGAACGGGGCGATGCGTCCCCACGGGTGGTCGCTGATGCCACCCGTGAACTCGACGCCCTGCTCACGCAACCGCGAGACCTCCTCGTCGATGGAGGAGTCGGGCGTGAAGGAGATGACCGCCCCGCCGTCGGCGTGCGACGCCGTCTCCTCACGCGCGTTCAGGCCGATCGTCAGCCCGCCCGCGTCGACTTCGCTCCAGTCGGGGGAGGTCATGCCCACGTCCAGCCCGAGGGTCGTGCCGTAGAACGCGACCGCCCTGTCCATGTCGTCCACGGGAACCCACACCGTCGCCACACCGCTCGCCACGTCGACCTCCGAGTCGTCCCGGGCCCGGTGCCCGGTCACGTCCCCAGTCTCGGGGCGGGCGGTGGGACCGCATCCCGGAACGGTCCCGCAAGGACGGGCGTCAGCTGCCGGCCTTCTGCGGCGCCGCGTTCACCTGGTCCTTCCACACGGCCTGCGCGCCGGAGTCGCCCACGCGGTAGACCTGCACGGCCGTCGCGATCGAGGCGACGACGGCGAGCGCCGCGACGACCGACACGGCGGCGCGCCCGTTGCCGGCGCGCTCGGCCTCGTCCCGGCGGCGGCGCTGCAGCCACCACAGGACGACGGCCAGGACGGCCATGGGGAGGGCGAACCAGACGAGCTGGTCGCCGAGGTCGGCGTGCCGGCCGGGGTCACCGACCCGGCGCTCCAGGGACTCCCCGCTGCTCGTGGCGACGGGGCACAGGGCGGTGCCGACGACCGCGACGAGGGCGTTGATCCCGCCGTAGCGGGCGCGCCACGCGGGGCGCACCGCGACCGCGATGGTGCCGAGGATGGCGAGGGGCAGGAGCACCACGACGGCGTGGACGACGAGCGGGTGGACGGGCAGGCCGCCGATGAGGTCGAACATGCACCCAGCGTGCCCGCGCGTTGTTGAACCTCCGCTGAGAAGCTGGAGTGGTGGACGACCTCACCGCGTGGAAGGTGCTCGCGCCGTCGGGCCTGCTGCTCGTCGGAGCCGGGGTCTGCGTCGTGACCGACGCCGCCGTGCGCCGCGCCCGCCGCGGCCGGTGGGTCGGACAGGGGACGGCCGGTCTCGTCACGTTGAACGCCGGTCTCAGCCTGTTCGGCGAGGCGGTCAAGCGCCGGGCGTTGCACGACGTGCACCACGCTGGCCCGCCCGGGGGACGCTGACCCGGACCGACACCTGCCCGAAACACGGGTCCGGCACACTCCGCTCACCGCCCGAGATCGGAGTTCCCGTGTCGTACGAGCAGCCTGCTCACCTCGCCGCACCCGTCGCCGACGACGGGGTGCCCCGCAGCCGTCTGGTGAAGACCCTGCGCCGCGGGGACATCGTCCTGTTCATCGTCGCCGCGGTCATCAGCGGCGACAGCATCGCCGTCCTCGCCGGCGGGGGGCCCGAGGGGCTCGTCTGGTCGGCGTTCATCGGGATCGCCTTCCTCGTGCCGTCGGCCTTCGTCTTCGCCGAGACGTCCTCGACGTACCCCGAGGAGGGCGGCCCGTACCAGTGGGTGCGCCGGGCGTTCGGTCGCACGTGGGCCTCGGTCGCCGTGATCCTCTACTGGATCACGAACCCCATCTGGCTGGGAGGGTCGCTGGCGTTCATCGCCGGGTCGGTGTGGTCGCAGTACGTCGTGAGGACGTCGGCCGTGGGGGACTTCGTCGTCAAGCTCGTCTTCGTCTGGGTGGCGATCCTCCTCGCCGTCGTGAGCCTGAAGCGCGGCAAGGTCCTCATCAACGTCGGGGCGTGGGCGAAGCTGTTCGTCCTCGGCAGCCTCACCCTGACGGCGCTGGTGCACGTCGCGCAGTCCGGGACGGCGGGCGTGGACTGGTCGGCGGCCAGGCCGACCGCGGCGGGGTTCCTCGCCATCGTGCCCGTCGCGCTCTTCGCGTTCGTCGGGTTCGAGGCGCCGAGCGCGGCGTCGGAGGAGATGCACGACCCCCAGCGCGACACCCCGACCGCCATCGCGCGGGGCGCCGGCATCACCCTGCTGGCCTACCTCGCGCCGGTGCTGGCGATCATCCTCGTGACCCCGGCCGACCGGACCGCCGACGCCGGTGTCATGCAGGCGATCGAGGTCAGCTACGCGGTGTTCGGGCCGGCCGCCGGACCGCTGCTGACGCTCACCGCGGTGGCGTTCGTCTACGCGCTGCTGACGCAGGGCTCGGCCTGGATGATGGCGACCGACCGCATGCAGGCCGTGGCCGCCGCCGACGGGGCGTTCTTCACCCGGCGGCTGGGGGAGTTCTCCGAGCGGTTGGGGACGCCGGTGCGGATGAACCTCGTCTCCGGGGTCGTCTCCACGGTGTTCCTCGTCCTCGCGACCGTGCTCGTGCACGGGACGGCGGCCGCGGTGTTCGCCGTCGTCCTCACCCAGGCCGTCTCGACGCTGCTCATCAGCTACGTCGTCATCGTCCCGGCGATGATCCACCTGCGCTGGACCCACGACACGGCCAGGCCCTACCAGGTCCCGGGCGGCCGCCGCGGGTTCACGGTGCTCGCCGGGATCGTCTACCTGTTCATCCTGCTCGGCTCGGTGGCCGCCGTCGTCCCGGGTGTCCTGGAAGGTCTGCTCGGGCTCGAGTACGACTTCGCGCAGGAGTGGGGCGTGAGCCGCGCCAGCTTCGAGGTGTTCACCGTCGGGGTGCTCGTCGTGGTCGTCGCGGCCGCCCTCGTCGGCCGGCTCGTGGGAGCGGCCGGGGTCCGGAGTCAGTCGGAGGTGTAGGGCGTCTGCGTGATCGTCCCCTGGTCGCAGACGGGTCCGGCCGACCAGGGGACGGCCCGGTCGTCGATCTGGTCCGGCGGGATGACGAGCAACGAGGTGGGGACGGCCTCGCACTCGCCCGTCGCCGGTTCCCCGACGGCCGTGTTCGCCACCGTCGACCAGGACAACGACGAGCGGGCGACGTCACCGGGGGCCAGCGTGAGGGCCGGAGACGCGGCGTCCGTGCGGACCTGCCGGGACAGGACCGGTGAACCGTCGCTGCGGGCCAGGGAGATCCCCCCGAACCCCCGGAGGTGGCAGGCCGAACGTCCCGTGTTCGTCAGCGTCAGCAGCGCCGCCCCGCGTCCCGCGGGCGCCGTGGCCGGGGTCAGCGCGGCGACGAGCTGCGTCGAGGTGCAGACGCCGACCGTCGTGGGGGTGCCGGGGGCGGGGCTGCTCGGGGGCGGGGTGCTCGGGCTCGGGTTCGTGGGGCTGGGCGTGCCGGGGACGGGCGTGGTGGGGCTGCTGGTCGTCGGTGTCGATGTCGCTGCGTGTGTCGGTGCGGACGTCGCTGCTGGTGTCGCTGCGGGGGTCGGGGCGCCGACGGTCACTCCGCCCTGGAACGAGCACCCGGTGAGCACGACCCCGGTGAGGGCCAGGACCGCGACGACGAGCGGACGGGACACCGGGGGACGCACCCGACCAGTCTAGGAAGGGCGGTGCGCCCCGGACGCCGCGACCGGCCCCTGTGACAGGACGGACACACCGGCAACCGTTCCGGCACAGCGGGGGTGCCGGGGCTCCCGGCGCGCGGGGCCGGCGGGCATCATCGGGGGGTGCCGACCATCCTCCTCGCCGACGACGAGACCGCGATCACGGACAACCTGGCGCCGCTGCTGACACGCGCGGGTTTCGACGTGGTGGTCGCGCACGACGGCGAGCAGGCCCTCGACCGCGTCCGCGCCCAGGACCCCGACCTCGTCGTCCTCGACGTCATGATGCCGAAGATGGACGGCCGCGCGGTGCTGCGTCGGCTGCGGCAGGAGAAGTTCTCGACCCCCGTCATCCTGCTCACCCAGGTGGGGGAGTCCAGCGAGCGGGCGATGGCGTTGGAGGAAGGGGCCGACGACTACCTCAACAAGCCGTTCGACCCGCAGGAGCTCACGGCCCGCATCCGGGCCGTGCTGCGCCGCCGCGACGGCGACCGGACCGGGGGGCCCGGGCAGTTCCAGCGCCTGCGGTCCGGGGCCGTCGTCCTCGACCGGGTCTCCCAGCGGGTGTGGAAGAACGGGCGCGAGGTCGTCCTCACCCCGCGCGCCACGGCCCTGCTGGCGTACCTCATGACGCACCCCGACGAGGTCATGACCCGGGAACGACTGCTGGAAGCCGTGTGGGGGTGGACGTTCCAGACGAGCACGCGGTCGGTCGACACCCGGATCGCCGAACTGCGCCGCGAACTCGAGGACGACTCCGCGGCACCGCAGCTCATCACCACCGTGCTGGGGACGGGCTACCGGTTCTCCGGTTCCGTCGAGAAGGCCTGACGTGAGCGACGTCGTGACGCCGGGGAACCGGCACCCGAACCGGTCCGCGCTCCTGGCCGCCGGGGTGGCGGTGCTGCCGGCGGTCGCCGCCTGTGCGGTATGGACCCTCTGGCGCACAGGGCGTCTGGGCGGAGGCGGGGAGTTCGTCGAGGTGCGGCTCGGGGCCCAGGTGCAGGACTGGGTCCTCACCCTCGGGGTCCTGGTGTCGGTCGTGCTCGCCGTCGTCCTCGCGCTCGTCGCGCACGTCCGGCGGGTGCGGGCCCGGGCCGAGCGCGAGGCCCGGTCGGCCGTCACCGCGCGGGCCGTCCGGGACCGGCAACTGCTGCTGGGGCGCCTGGACCACGAGCTCAAGAACCCGCTCACCGCGATCCGGTTAGCGCTGGCGAACGCGGCCGCCGACGAGGCGAGTCCCGAGCAGCGGACCCGGGGTCTGCGCAGCATCGAGGAGCAGGTGCTGCGGCTCAGCCGTCTCACGGCGGACCTGCGCAAGATCGCCGACGTCCAGACGAGTCCGGTGACGTTCCGCCGCGTGGACCTCACGGCCCTGCTGGAGGAGGCCCTCGAGGTCGTCGGGGAACAACCCCGGGCGGCGGGCCGCCGCCTCGACCTCGACGTGCCGCGGGCCCCGTGGCCCCTGCCGGCCGTCGACGGGGACGCCGACCTGCTGGCGCTCGCCCTCGTGAACCTCGTCGACAACGCGGTCAAGTACACGCCCGAGGGCGGCAACGTCGAGGTGCGGGCACGGGAGGACACGGGGGGCGTGCTCGTCGAGGTCGCCGACACCGGCCAGGGCATCCCCGCCGAGGACCTGCCGCACGTGTGGGACGAGTTGTTCCGCAGCCCGGCCGCGCGGACCGTGGCGGGCAGCGGGTTGGGGCTGCCGCTCGTCCGGGCCGTCGTCGAACGGCACGGCGGGACGGTCTCGGCGGACAGCCGTGAGGGCCAGGGGACCGTCGTGCGGGTCCACCTGCCGGCGGCGCCGCCGGAGTGAGGACGTCCGTGTGTCGATCTCGACACACGGTGTCCCGGAACGGTTGCGGCGCCGACACCACGGTGCCACACCGCGTCCGTAGTTTCGTGGTGTGGCCGCGAGGGCGGCCGCGCACCGAACCGGAAACGCACTCCTGAAGGAGAACCCCATGCGTGGCAAGATGATCGCTGCCGCCGCCGCTCTGCTGACCACCGCCGGTGTCGCCGGTGCGGGGGTCGCGTCGGCCGCCTCGCCGAGCATCCCGACCGCGACGCCCCTGCACTTCGCCCGTGGCGCCACCTCGACGCACGTCAGTGGCCACGTCGCCGCCGGCGGCGACAACCGCTACACCTTCCAGGCCCGCGCCGGGCAGACCGCGACGTTCCACCTCTCGCGCAGCACGTCCGCGACGACGTGGACCCTCGTCGGCCCGACCGGCCCCTCGGTCCACAACGCCCACAGCCCGCGGCAGAGCGACTTCACCTACACGCTGCCGGAGTCCGGGACGTACTACGTCGACATCGTCTCCAGCCGCCCGGCCACCTACGACCTCTCGCTGTCCATCCCGGCCGCCGCCACGAGCTCGGCCTCGAAGATCACGTTCCCGGCCGGGGGGACCGCGGCCACGGTGAAGGGCACCGGCTCACACGACTACACGTTCGACGCCCGCAGCGGTCAGACCGCCACCGTGCACTTCACCGACACCAGCGCGCAGGGGGCGTGGACGCTCGTCGCGCCCGACGGCAGCCCGCTGCACACGACGATGACCCAGCAGCAGCGCGACGTCACCGTGAAGCTCCCGAGCACCGGTGGCTACCGGCTCTCGGTGCAGGCGCCGGCCGGCAGCCGCTACTCGGTCACGCTGGCGATCCCGCGTCGCTGATCCATCACCGGTGACCGGGTCCGCGCGCGGAGGGGAGGCGCGGACCCGGTCAGCTAGGTTTCCGGCGTGCGCCTGCGTCTGGGAGTCCTGCTGTGGCTGGTCCAGGCCCTCTACCTCGCGGTGGAGCTCGTCGCCGTCGCCGTCGTGCAGGCCCCGTACAGCCTGCTGGACAACACCATCAGCGACCTCGGCGCGGTCGGCTGCACGACGGTCGCCTACCCGACCGGCCCCGTTCCCGTCTGTTCGCCGGCCCACGCCGCGGTCAACGCCGCGTTCGTGGTGTTCGGCGCGGCGATGGCCCTGGGGGCGGTGCTGCTGCGGCCGTTCCTGTTCGCGCCCCGCAGGGGGTGGGTCGCGACGGGGGCGTGGGTCGTGGCCGGCGCGGGGCAGGTGGGGGCGGGCCTGCTGCCCCTGGACGTGGACCTCGAGGGGCACGCCCTGGTCTCGGCCCCGGGGATCGTCGCCACGGGTCTGGCCGTCGCGTCGACGGGGTGGCGGTCGCGCGTGGCGGGGCGGTGGCGACCGGCCCTCGTCGCGACGGGGGTCGTCGGGTTCGCCTGCGGTGCGGTGTTCGTCGTGCGCCTGGACACCGCGTGGGGCGGGCTGCTGGAACGGGTGGCCCTGTGGCCGTCCACCGTGGTCCTCACGCTGCTCGCGGTCCTGCCGGTCCGGGGACGTCGCGGTCAGGTGTCCTGACGGGGAGGCAGCCGCGGGACCAGGGTGGCGGTTGCCTCCAGCACACGGGCGACCTCGTCGAGCACGTCGCCGAGCGCGGGTTCGTCGACGGCGTCCCGTTGCCGGTCCAGGACCAGTTGGGCGACCGTCGTCGTCAGGTGCGCGGCGAGGGCGACCCGCAGGTCGGTGGGGGAGGTTCCCGCCCGTTCGGCGATCGCCTCCTCCAGCAGTGCCCGCTGCTGGTTCCACAGGTCCCAGAGCCGGGCGCGCGGCCCCGGGGCGTGGTCCAGCTGCGCGCGCAACCGCCCGAGGCGCACGGGGTCGGCGGACGCGGCGGTCAGGAAGTGCGTCAACGCGTGCCCGAGAGCGACGTCCTCGGTTTCGGCCGCGGGGCGGGCGCGGAACGCCGCCGCCAGCACCCCGACGTCCCGCTCGACCGGGTCGAGCAGGATGGCGTCCTTGTTCGGGAAGTACCGGTAGAGCGTCGACACCCCCACCTCGGCACGGTCGGCGACCTGTTCGACGGTGACCGCCTCGTAGCCGCGTTCCTCGGCGAGCTCGAGCACGGCGGTGTGCAGCGACGCCCGCGTCCGCTCGGCCTTCAGCTCCCGCAGTCCCACGCACGGAAGCTAGCGCGGAAGTGGGAAGGTCTGCCACTCGGCATGGAGTTCCACTACGGTGGCGCGATGACGGACGTGGGCACGACGATCGGGGCGTTCGACCTCGCCCACAGCGCGGTGGGGGTGGAGGTGCCGGCGGACGGGTGGATCCCCGCCCCGGTCCCCGGCGGTGTGCACGAGGCCCTGCTGGCGGCCGGGCTCATCCCGCACCCCTACCGCGACGGCAACGAGGACGCGGTCCGCTGGGTCGAGGAGCGCGACTGGTGGTACCGCAGCCGGATCGACCTCCCGGCCGACCTGGCCCCCGACGAGCGGGTCTGCTTGGTGTTCCACGGCCTGGACACCGTCGTCGACGTGTGGCTGGACGGAGAACTCCTCGGCCACCACGACAACATGTTCCGCCCCGCCGAGTTCGACGTCACCCGGTTCGCGGCCGGCGGGCACGCCCTGCTCCTGCGGTTCTCCCCGCCCCTGGCGGGGCTGGAGGTGCCCGACAGCGCCCGCTCCCTCCTCACCCGCCTGCGCGGCGCCCTCGGGGACCTCACCGATCCGGCCGAGGAGGGCGGCAGCGGCATCCTGTCCGACGACCTGGCGCGGGCCACCCAGCGCCGGAAGGCGACGTTCTCCTGGGGCTGGGACTTCGGCCCCCGGGTCCCGTCCGTGGGGATCTGGCTGCCCGTCGAACTGCGGCGTTCGCGGGCCGCCGTCCTGCGCGGGCACCACGTGCGGACCGACGCCGTCCACCCCGACGGGACCGCCGACGTGGTGCTGGCGGCGGACGTGGAGGTCTTCGCCACCGACGATCCGCTCGCCGTCCGGTTCCGCCTCACCGCGGCCGGCCGCCCCGCGGTCACGGTGAGCGCGCCGGTGCAGGACGGGCGGGCGGAGGTCGTCGTCCCCGTCCCGGACGCCGCCCTGTGGTGGACGCACGACCTGGGGGAACCCGTCCTGCACGACCTGGCCGTGGACCTCGTCGTCGACCCCGGTCCCGGTGGGGAGTCCGACGTCCTCGACACGCGCGCGGGTCGGGTCGGGTTGCGCACCGTGACCCTCGACCGTTCTCCAGACCCCGAGGGAGGTCGTCACTTCCGCTTCCTGCTCAACGGTGTCCCGGTGTTCGCGCGCGGCGCGGCGTGGTTGCCGCCCAGCCTCCTGGTGGGCAGCGTCACCGACGACCGACTGCACGACCTCGTGCGGCTGGCGCGCGACGGCGGGTCGACGATGCTGCGCGTCTGGGGCGGGGGGATCTACGAGCACGACGCGTTCTACGCCGCCTGCGACGAACTCGGCGTCATGGTGTGGCAGGACTTCGCCTTCGCCTGCATCGACTACCCCAGCGAGGACGCGACCCTGGCCCGGGAGGTGGCGCTGGAGGCCGAGCACCAGGTCGCCCGCCTGCGCAACCACCCCTGCCTCGCGTTGTGGTGCGGGAGCAACGAGGTGCAGATGGTCCACGGGTTCGCCTACCAGGGCTACGAGGACGGCAACTGGGGGTCGGAGTTCTTCTTCCGCACCCTGCCCGACACCGTCGCCCGGCTGGACGGGGCGACGCCGTACTGGCCCGGGAGCCCGTGGGGGGAGGACGCGAGCGAGGGCTGGCTGGCCGTCAACGGTGTGCTGGACGGCGACCGGCACGCCTGGGAGGTCTGGCACGGGTTGGACGTCGGTGCCGGGGGCGGGGAGTTCGCGAGCGTCGGCGAGGCGCGGCACTACCGGCGCTACGCGGCCGACCGCGGCAAGTTCGTCAGCGAGTTCGGCATCCACGCCGCCCCGGAGCGCGGCACGCTCGAACGGTGGGTGGGGGACGCGGACCTCACGATCCACAGCCCGGCCTTCGACGCCCGCAACAAGGACCACCCCAAGGACAAGCACGACGCCGTCCTCGAGATCGTCACCGGGCTCCCGACCACCCTGCAGGAGTACGTGGACGACACCATGGTCTCGCAGGCGGAGGGCCTGAAGTTCGGCGTCGAGCACTACCGGCGCCGGCAGCCGCACTGCAGCGGAGCCCTGGTCTGGCAGTTCAACGACGTCTGGCCCGGGTTCAGCTGGTCCCTCGTCGACTTCGACCTCGTGCCCAAGGCCGGCTACTACGCGGTGAAGCGGGCCTTCGCGCCGCTGCTGGCCAGCTTCCGCACCGACGGCGACCGGCTGGAGCTCTGGCTGAGCAACGCGGGACGACCCGTGCGGACCACCGTCGAGTTCTCGGTCGGGGGTTTCGACGGCCGGGAAGTGCTGGCCTCCAGCGCCACCGCGGCCCTGGGGACGGCGGAGTCGCGGGTGGTGTGGTCCGGGGAGGGGCTCACCGCGCCGGACCGCTACGCCTGGGTGCAGGGTCCGGACGTCCCCGCCAACCGCCTCTTCTTCACCGAGGTCAAGGACGTCCCGTTCGGCCCGTCCCGGCTCGACGTGGCGGTGGTCGGCACGGGGGCGACCACGGCGACGGTGACGATGGCCTCCCACGGGTACACCTACCGGGCCCACGTCCTCAGCCCCGCACCCGGGGTGCGCTTCAGCGACAACCACGTCGACCTGCCCGACGGGCACCGGGTGACCCTCGACGTCGAGGGTCTGCCGGCCGGGTTCGACGTCGCGGACCTGGTGGTGCGCAGCCACCGCGACCGCGCCGTCGTCCGGCGCGCGCCCGTCCCTCAGTAGGCGCGGGTCCGCTGCTCGACGACGAGGTGGACGAGGGCGAACACGTGGTCCTCGTCGATCGCCTCCAGAGCGGCGGCGAGGGCGGCGGGGACGTCCTCGTCGCGGTCGGCGCGGACACCGAACCCGCCGAACGCCTGCGCCATGAGCGCGAAGTCGGGGTTCTTCAGCTGGGTGCCGCTGACGCGGCCGGGGTAGTGCCGTTCCTGGTGGGTCCGGATGGTCCCGTACTCGGCGTTGTCGACGACCACGACGAGCGGCGTCGCGCCGTACTGGGCGGCGGTGGCGAGTTCCTGACCGTTCATGAGGAACTCCCCGTCGCCGGCGACCGTGACGACCCGGCGACCGGGCCTCGCCAGCGAGGCGGCGACTGCGGAGGGGATGGAGTACCCCATCGACCCGTTGCGGGCGCTGAGCATCGAGGCGTACTCCATCGTCGGGAAGTACCGGTGCGCCCAGTTGGTGTGCTCCCCGGCCCCGAAGGTGACGACGGCGTCGCGCGGCAGGGTGGGGACGAGGTTCGCCATGAGCGTGTCCATCCGCGCCGGTCCCGGGGTCGGCGTGGCCGGGGGGAGGGCGGCGAACCGTTCCTGCTCGGCGCGCATCCGCCGGGTCCAGGCGGTCCACTCGGGACGCACGGGCAGCTCGATGCCGGCCAGGTCGCGGACGAAGACGTCGGGTTTGGCGACGATCTGGTAGGAGACCGCGCCGCTGCGACCGCGCAGGGAGGGGTCCATCGTGACGAGGAAGTTCTTCTTCGACCAGTCCTGGCGGACGACGAAACCGTCGGTGATGGTGTCGCCGGGGACCGTGCCCACGAACACGAGGAGGTCGGTCTCCTCGAGCAGGTCGTAGGTGGGTTTGGGCCGGCCGTAGCCGATGGGGCCGACGTAGCTGGGGGAGTCGAACGGGACGGTGCCCTCGGTGCGCCACTCGGCGGCCGCGGGGATGTCGTGCCGCTCGAGCCACCGGGTGAGCTGCTCGGCCGCCTGCGGCGTCCAGTCGTTGCCGCCGGTGACGAAGAGGGGTTTGACCGACCCGGCCAGGGCCTGGCTCAACGCGCTGACGTCGCGGGCGGTCATGCCGCCCGTGGCGACGGGGATCGGAGGGTGGACCGGGGTGTGGACGGGGTGGCGCAGCACGTCCTCGGGCAGGCCGACCACGACGGGGCCCGGGCGTCCGCTGCTGGCGGCGAACATGGCCTCGGCGACGATCTCGGAGGCGCGTTCGGCGTTGTCCAGGACCATGACGCGCTTGGCTCCGGTGTCGAACCACGCCTTGACGTCGAACTCCTGGAACGCCTCGCGGTCGCGGTGGTCGAAGGGGATGAGCCCGACGAACAGGACCATGGGGGTCGAGTCCTGCCAGGCCGTGTGCAGGCCGACGTGGGCGTTCGCGGCCCCCGGCCCGCGGGTCACCATGGCGATGCCGGGGCGGCGCTGCATCTTGCCGTCGGCCTCGGCCATGTAGGCCGCACCGCCCTCGTGGCGGCACACGACGGTCTGGATGCCGGAGTCGTGCAGGCCGTCGAGGACGTCGAGGTAGCTCTCACCGGGGACGACGTAGGTGCGTTCCACACCGTGCAGGGCGAGGGCCTCGACGATCGCGTGGCCCGCGCTGCGCACCGGCGGCTGGACGGAGGGGGAAGTGGGCGCGGGTGCCGCGAAGAGTTCGGTCACGTCCCCGACCGTAGGCAGTTCGGCGGGTTCTGCTCCGTGGCCGGCGACGGATGTTCCGTGGTTGTTGCCGGTTCGTGAAGATCGGCCCGTCTTCACACCTCGCGGGCACGTTGGGGGGATCGCGGGAAGGAAAGGGTGGGGTCCGGCGCGTCCGACGTCCGGGACGGTCCGGAGGGGGCACGGTGGAAGAACGCGCCGGCAGGTGGCCGGTGCGGTGGTGACGGAGGAACGGGCATGACGGTCGTGGTGGAGCGGACCGAGGACCTCGGGGTCCTCGACGGGTTGCGGTCGTGCGAGGGGGACTGCTTCTACTGCTGCGGCCCGGAAACCGACTGACGGCGTGAGCCCCGGGGTGACCGAGGTGCTGCCGGCGGGAGCCCTGCTCGTCGGGCGGGTCTGGGACCCGTCGACCCGCGGCCCCCGCGTCGTGGTGGTCGACACGGCGCCGCCACCCGGAACCGCCGGCTGGGGCGTCCACGACCTCACCGACGTCGACCCCACCGTCGCGGGGCTGCTGGAACGGGACGACCGGCTCGCCGTCGCCCGCGACGCGGTGCGGGGCACGGCGCGGTGGTGGACGACGGACCTGCTCGCGGCCCCCGTGGACGACGCCGGCGCGGCGCACCTGCTCGCCCCCGTGGACCTGCAGGTCGTCAAGGCGTGCGGGGTCACGTTCGCCGACAGCCTCGCCGAACGTGTCATCGAGGAGCGGGCGGGCGGTGACCCGGCCCGCGCGGCCGAGGTCCGTGCCGACGTGGCGGACGTCCTCGGGGGGACGCTGTCGTCCGTTCGTCCCGGGTCGGCGGAGGCCGGGCGGGTCAAGGAGGTGCTGCAGGCGCGGGGCTGGTGGTCGCAGTACCTCGAGGTGGGCCTCGGGCCCGACCCCGAGGTGTTCACCAAGGCGCCCGTCCTGGCCTCCGTGGGGCACGGCGCCGCGGTCGGCGTGCCGGCGTGGTCGCGGTGGAACAACCCCGAACCCGAACTGGTGCTCGTCGTCACCTCCCGGGGGGAGGTCGTCGGGGCCACGCTCGGCAACGACGTCAACCTCCGCGACGTCGAGGGTCGGTCGGCGCTCCTGCTGGGCCGGGCCAAGGACGCGAACGCCTCCAGCGCACTGGGGCCGTTCGTCCGGCTCCTCGACGACTCCCTGACCCTCGACGCGCTGCGCGCCGCGGAGATCGACCTCGAGGTCCGCGGCGGGGACGGGTTCGTGCTGCACGGGCGGAACTCCCTGACCCGCATCAGCCGCCCGTTCGAGGAACTCGTGGCGGCCACGGTCGGCCCGCACCACCAGTACCCCGACGGCTTCGTCCTCTACACGGGCACGCTCTTCGCGCCCACGACCGACCGCGACGAACCCGGGCAGGGCTTCACCCACCACGTCGGGGACGTGGTGCGGATCTCCTGCCCCCTCCTGGGGACGCTGGAGAACACCGTCGCGGCGACGGAGGACCTGCCGCCGTGGACGTTCGGGGTGGGGGAGCTGCTGTCCTACCTGCGGCGGGCCGGGACGTAGGAGCCCCCACCGCACCTGGAGCGGTCTTCCCAGTGCGGTGTCGTCGTCCTAGGATGTGAACGCTCTCAATCCGACGGAGGACCGATGCCCAGCACCGACGGGGGTGCCTGCCGTGGTTGACGCCACAGGGGAGCGGTCCACCGCTGCCGCGCCGCGCCCGCCGGCCATGAGCGACGTGGCCAAGCTCGCCGGGGTGTCGCACCAGACCGTCTCGCGGGTCCTCAACGACCACCCGAACGTCAAGGCGGCGACGCGCGAGCGGGTCCAGAACGCGATCGCCGAACTCGGCTACCGCCGCAACGAGGCTGCGCGGACCCTCGTCACGCGTCGCACGGGAGCGATCGGCGTCATCACCGAGGACTCGCCCCTCTTCGGGCCGACCATGACCCTCATCGCGGTGGAGAACGCGGCCCGCAGCCAGGGGACCTACGTCTCGGTCGCCACCGTCACCCGGTGGGAGGTCGACACCGTCCAGGCCACGCTCGAGCACTTCCTGGACCAGGGCGTGGACGGGGTCGTCGTCATCGCCTCCCACGACGAGGCCGTGCGGGCCGTGAAGGACTACAGCCGCAAGCTGCCCGTCGTCATGGTCGGCCCGGGGCAGGTGAGCGGTCACATCCACACCGTCGCCGTGGACCAGTACGCCGGGGCGAGCCTGGCCGTGGGGCACCTCCTCGACCTCGGACACCGCGACGTCCTGCACGTGCGGGGTCCGTCGGTGTGGCTCGACGCCCGGGCCCGGGAGCGCGGCTGGCTGGACGCGATGCTGCAGGCCGGCGTGCGCCCGGAGGACCCGGTCCAGGGGGACTGGACGGCCTCGGCGGGGTTCGCGATCGGCCGTTCGCTGCTGGGGCGTCGCGACGTCGTGCCCCTGCCGACGGCCGTGTTCACCGCCAACGACCAACTGGCTCTCGGTCTCCTGCACGCGTTCGCGGACGCCGGGGTCAACGTTCCGCGGGAGGTGTCGGTCGTGGGTTTCGACGACGTCGAGGGGTCGGAGCACTTCTTCCCGCCGCTGACGACGGTCCGGCCGGACTGGTCGGCCCTGGGCCGGCGGAGCCTGGAACGCATGACGGCCGCCATCGAGCGGCAGCCGGCGGAGGGGGTCCTCGTGGGGGCCCGGCTCGTCGTGCGCTCCAGCAGCGCCGCCCCGCGACCGTGACGGGCTCGTTGCCGACGGCCTCTTGACCGCGAGAGTTGTGAGCGCTCACAATCTCAGCACCGACACAGCAGTCGGACACCCCGCTCGAGGAGGAGCTCATGTCGTCTCCCAGGACCACCCGCCGCTCGTTCGTCGCCGCCGTCGGCGTCGCCACCCTGTGGGGCCTGTCGGCCTGCGGCGGTGGGGACGCCGCCGGCAGCGAGACCGCCGAGGGCGGGGGAAGTGGAGCGGTCACCGTCGGGTTCTCCCAGCTCGGCGCCGAGAGCGGTTGGCGGACGGCGAACACCGAGTCGGTGAAGGCGGCCCTCACCTCCGCCAACGGGTTCGACCTGAAGTTCGTCGACGCGCAGCAGAAGCAGGAGAACCAGATCAAGGCGCTGCGCGACTTCGTCGCCCAGGACGTCGACGTCATCGCCTTCTCCCCGGTCATCGAGACCGGTTGGGACGAGGTCCTCCAGGAGATCAAGGACTCCGGCATCCCCGTCGTCCTCGTGGACCGCACGGTCGACACGTCCGTCAAGGACCCGTACGCGACGTGGATCGGGGCCGACTTCGAGCAGGAGGGCAAGACCGCCGGCGAGTGGGTCGCGCAGAACGCGCCCGACGCCAAGGTGTTCGAGCTGCAGGGGACCCTCGGCTCCGGTGCCCAGGTCGACCGCGAGAAGGGTTTCGACGGCGTCGTCGGCAAGCAGGTCGTCGGGAAGGCCAGCGGGAACTTCACGCGCGCCGAGGGCAAGACGGCCGTGGAGGCCGCCCTGCAGACCTACCCCGAGACGAACCTCATCTTCACCCACAACGACGACATGGGGCTGGGCGCGGTCGAGGCCATCGAGGCGGCCGGCAAGGTGCCCGGCAAGGACGTGAAGATCGTCTCGGTCGACGGGGTCCGCGACGGGCTGCAGGCGCTCGTCGACGGCAAGTTCAACTACGTCGTGGAGTGCAACCCCGTGTTCGGTGACCAGCTGGCGACGCTCGTCAAGGACGTCGCGGCCGGCAAGGACGTGCCGAAGGAGACCATCGTCCAGGACAAGGCCTTCGACCAGTCGACGACCCAGGCCGACGTGGACGCCCGGAAGTACTGACCACCGACCTGAGTCTCCGGAAGGGCTGTGCCGCAACGATGTCCGAAACCACGAACACCCGACGGTCGGGAGATCCGGCCGCAGCCCCGCCGGACGCGGTCGTCCGCATGACCGGCATCACCATCACGTTCCCGGGGGTCAAGGCCCTCGACGGCGTGGACCTCGTCCTGCGACGCGGCGAGGTCCACGCGCTCATGGGTGAGAACGGCGCCGGCAAGTCGACGCTCATCAAGGCCCTCACCGGGGTCCACCGGATCGACCACGGGGGCATCGCCGTCGAAGGCCGCGAGGTGCGGTTCAGCGGCCCCAGCCAGGCGCAGGCGGCGGGCATCAGCACCGTCTACCAGGAGGTCAACCTCTGCGCGAACCTGACGGTCGCGGAGAACGTCATGCTGGGCCACGAGGTGCGCCGCGGCCCCTTCATCGACTGGCCCGCCACGCGCCGCGCAGCGCGTGGCTTCCTGCAGCGCCTCAACCTCGACGTCGACGTGCGTTCGCAGTTGTCGTCGCACAGCATCGCCGTGCAGCAGTTGTGCGCCATCGCGAGGGCCCTCGTCGTCGACGCCAAGGTCCTCGTGCTCGACGAACCGACGTCGAGCCTGGACCGGGCCGAGGTGGCCGAGCTGTTCCGCGTCGTGCGCCGGTTGCGGGACGAAGGGGTGGCCGTCCTCTTCGTCTCCCACTTCCTCGAACAGGTCTACGACCTGTCCGACCGGATGACGGTGCTGCGCAACGGCCGCTTCGTCGGCGAGTTCGTCACGGCCGACCTGCCGCGCCGGGAACTGGTCGCGCACATGATCGGTCGGTCCGGCGCCGCCCTGGCCGGCATCGAGGAACAGGCCAAGCGGGCCATCACACCGCACTCCTCGCGGGAGACGCCGCTGATGACCGCCGTCGGACTGGGCCGGGGCGGCGCGGTGGAACCCTTCGACCTCTCGCTGTACCCCGGGGAGATCGTGGGTCTGGCGGGGTTGCTGGGTTCGGGACGTTCCGAACTGGCGCGGTTGCTGGTCGGGGCCGACCGCCCCGACCGTGGTGAGTTGTCCCTGGACGAGCGTCCGGTCAAGCTGCCGACGCCGCTGGCCGCGCTGCGCCGGCACCTGGCGTTGTCCAGCGAGGACCGGAAGAAGGAGGGCATCATCGGGGACCTCACGGTCCGCGAGAACATCGCCCTCGCCCTGCAGGCAGGGCGTGGCCCGTGGCGGCGCATCCCGCGCCGCGAGCTGGACGAGATCGTGCAGAAGTACATCGTCGTGCTGAACATCAACCCGCCGAACCCGAACGCCCTCATCCGCAACCTCTCCGGCGGGAACCAGCAGAAGGTGCTGCTGGCGCGGTGGCTGGCCACCGCGCCGCGGCTGCTGGTGCTCGACGAACCCACCCGGGGGATCGACATCGGCGCGAAGACGGAGATCCAGCGCCTCGTCGCCGACCTCGCCGCCGACGGCATGTCGATCGTCTTCATCTCCTCCGAGCTGGAGGAGGTGCTGCGGCTCAGCCAGCGCATCGTCGTCATGCGCGACCGGCACAAGGTCGCGGAGATCACCAACGACGCGTCGGTCACGACCGACACCGTCCTCGAAGCCATCGCGAACTCGGAGGTGAGGGCGTCGTGAACGCGTCCGCCCGCGGTACGAACCCGGTGACGCTGTTCCAGCGCGTCTCCCAGCACGGCCTGCTCTGGCCCGTGCTCGCGCTCGTCGTCCTGCTCCTGGCCTGCGGGCTCAAGAGCCCGGGGTTCCTCGACGTCGCCACCCGCGACGGGAACCTCTACGGCCAGCTGATCGACCTGCTGCGCAACAGCGCGACCCCACTGCTGCTGGCCCTCGGCATGTGCCTGGTCATCGCCACCGGCGGCATCGACCTGTCCGTGGGCGCTGTCATGGCCATCTCCCTGGCCGTCTCGCTGACCCACCTCGCGAGCGTCCCGGACCCCTCGGCGCCCGGCGCGGTCGCGACCGCCGTCGTCCTCGGTCTCGTCCTCGGGGTGGTCATCGGCGCCTTCAACGGGTTCATGGTGACGGCCCTCGGGATCCAGCCGTTCATCGCCACGATGATCCTCATGGTGGCCGGTCGCGGGATCGCGATGCTCATCACCAAGGGGCAGATCACCACCGTCACCAGCCCGCCGTTCAAGTCGATCGGGTCCGGCTTCGTCCTCGGCGTCCCCGTGCCCGTCGTCATCGCCGGGATCGTCTTCGTCCTCGTGGCGCTGGCCGTCCGCCGCACCGCCCTCGGCATGTTCCTGGAGGCCGTCGGAACCAACCGCGAGGCCAGTCGGCTGGCGGGTGTGAGCGCCCGGTCCACCACGTGGGTCGTCTACGTCATCGCGGGACTCCTCGCGGCCCTCGCCGGGATCGTCTACGGCGCACCGACGATGGCGGCCGACGCGAACAACATCGGCCTGCTGAAGGAGCTCGACGCGATCATGGTCGTGGTCCTCGGCGGCACACGCCTGGACGGCGGACGGTTCCACCTCGGCGGGCTCGTCGTGGGTGCGCTGCTGCTGTCCACCCTGGAACGAGCGGTCATCGTGTTCGAGCTGCCGAGCCAGACGACCCCGCTGTTCAAGGCGCTCGTCCTCATCGCGGTGTGCGTCGCGGCCTCGCCCGCCCTGCGCTCCCGGTGGAAGAGCCGGGCCCCCCGCACCCGTCGTCCCGTCCCGGCGGAGGTGACGGCGTGAGCACCGGACTGTCCCCCCAGGCGCCTTCGGGCGCGCCGCCTCGGCCGAGCTCCCGACGGGTCCGCGCCCTCGTGGACCGCGTCGACCGCCGCTTCCTGCCCGTCGTCGGCACCCTGGTCACCCTCGTGGTGATGCTGGGGGTGGGCCAGCAGCGCTACAGCACGGCCCGCACCGACTTCCTCAGCATGCGGCTGCTGTCCAACCTGCTGCTGGACAACTCCTACCTGCTCGTCCTCGCCGTCGGCATGACCTTCGTCGTGCTCGCCGGGGGCATCGACCTGTCGGTGGGGGCCGTGGTCGCCCTCGTGGGTCTGGTGACGGCCAAGCTGTTCACGGCCGGCGCACCCCTGCCGGTGGTCCTCGTCCTCGGCGTGCTCATCGGGACGTGCTGCGGGCTGCTCATCGGCGTCATGGTGCAGGTGTTCGACATCCAACCGTTCATCGCCTCCCTCGCCGTGATGTTCCTGGCCCGCGGGCTGGCGAACGTCGTGAGCACGAACTCCCTCAAGATCGACGACCCGGGCTTCTCGGCGCTGGCCTCCTGGAGCCTGAAGTTCGGGGAGGGCCGGGAGACCTGGCGCATCAACGCGAGCATGCTGATCGCGGTGGGCGTCCTCCTCGTGGCCGTGTACGTCCTGCACTACACGCGCTTCGGCCGCACGGTCTACGGGCTGGGGGCGGGGGACCGCGGAGCGGCCGTGGAACTCATGGGGCTGCGACCGGCTCGCACGCGCATCGGGGTCTACGTCATCTCCGGCACCTGTGCGGGCATCGCCGGCATCCTCTTCGCCCTCTACACGAAGTCGGGGTTCAACCTGACCGGCATCGGGATGGAGCTGGACGCCATCGCGGCCGTCGTCATCGGCGGGACGCTGCTGTCCGGCGGGGTGGGTTTCGTCCTGGGCACCGGCGCCGGGGTCCTCGTCTACGGCCTCATCCAGGTGCTCATCGCCCGTGAGGACCTCGACTCCTGGTGGACCCGGGTGTTCATCGGGGCCGTGCTGCTCGCCTTCGTCGTCCTCCAGAAGGTCATCGCCGGCCGCCGGAGGTGAGGGGCCGCGGCGGCCGGTCACGGCACGACGGTGACCGGCCACCGGGCCAGACGGCACAACCGACCCGCGACGGAACCGCCCAGCCGGTGGCCGAGGCTGTGGGACGTGCCGACGACGACCGCGTCCGCCCGCCGGTCCGTCGCGAGGGCCGCGATCTCCCCGGCCACGTCCCCGGTGCGGACGTGCACCTCGGTGGTGACCCCGAACTCCCCGGAGAAGCGCGCGACGATCGCGGCCAGCTCCTCGGCCACCTCGTCCGCAGACTGCAGTCCCGACACGGCGAGGACGCCGCTGCGGTCCCCGACGGCGGCGAACCCGGGGACGACCTGCCGGACGTGCACGACGACGAGCCGGGCGTCCGCGCGGCGCGCCAGGCCCAGCGCGTGGGCGAGGGCGTTGAGCGAGGTCGTCGAGCCGTCGACGCCCACGACGATGGTCTCCGGTCCGTCGGTCGACACCGCGCTCACCGCCCCCACACGTCGAGGAACCGGGCGACCGGCGGGTGGTCCCGGTCCTCGCGCCAGGTGGCGACGAGTTCCAGATCCGGTGCGGCACCCGCGAACGGCCGGTAGGCCACGGCGTCGGGGCGCAGCGCCGACGTGGACCGGGGCACGACGGCACACCCGAGCCCTGCGGCGACGAGCGCGACCATGGTCTGCACCATCCACAGGTCGTCCTGGACGACGCGGACGTGCACGCCCGCGAGCAGCGCGGACGTCCGTTCGCGCAGGCCGTCGTCCCCGTGCCGCGCGGGCAGCAGGAGCGGTTCCTGCTCCAGGTCGCCGACGGCCACCGCGGGGGCGCCCGCCAGGCGGTGACCGTGCGGCAGGGCGAGCACGAGGGGTTCGGCGGCCAGGACCCGGGAGGCCAGCGCGGGCCCGTCGGGCACGGCGTAGAGGAGCACGACGTCGAGGTCGTCGAGGTCGAGGCGTCGCAGGAGCTCGGTCGGCCGCCCCTCGACGAGCGCCACCTCCAGCCCGGGCAGGTCGGTGCGGACGCGGCGCAGGACGTCGGGCAACCCGCCGGCCACCGCGGAGGGGACCAGACCCAGCCGCAACCGGCCGACGCTGCCGTCGCGGGCCTGCCGCGCCGTGGCGGGCAGCCGGTCGTAGGCCGCCAGGAGGCGCCGGACCTCCGGCAGCAGCGCGCGGCCGGCCGGGGTGAGCACGGGGGTGCGGCCGCCGCGGTCGAACAGCTCGGCGCCGAGCTCGCGTTCCAGGGCGCGGACCTGGCTGGACAGCGGTGGCTGGGCCATGTGCAGCGACCGGGCGGCGCCCGTGAAGGACTCCTGCTCGGCCACGGCCACGAAGTACTCGAGGCGGCGCAACGTCACGCAGCCATACTCCACGAGTACCGGTCCGGTCCGCAACGGATGTTGGACGTATGACGCCGACGGGGTCAGGCTGGGGACATGGCTGGATCCCAGGCTCGCCCCGACGCGTACGTCTACGACGCCGTCCGCACCCCCTTCGGCAAGTTCGGCGGCGCGCTCGCCGAGACCCGCCCCGACGACCTGGCGGCCGCCGTCGTGCGCGCGACCCTCGACCGCTCGCCGCAGCTGCCGGCCGAGGCCGTCGACGAGGTCGTCCTGGGTCTGGCCAACGGCGCCGGGGAGGACAACCGCAACGTGGCGCGGATGGCCGTCCTGCTCGCCGGGATGCCGACGTCCGTGCCCGGCAGCACCGTCAACCGCCTCTGTGGTTCCGGGCTCGACGCCCTGTTCGCGGGGTCGCGCGCCCTGGAGACCGGCGACGCCCACGTCGTGCTCACCGGCGGGGTGGAGTCGATGTCCCGGGCGCCGTGGGTCCTGCCCAAACCCTCGCGCGCCTACCCGGCCGGCGACGTGACGGCCGTCTCGACCACGCTGGGGTGGCGGCTCGTCAACCCCCGGATGCCGAAGGAGTGGACCGTCAGCCTCGGCGGCGCCAACGAGCAGTTGCAGCAGAAGTTCGGCATCTCCCGCACGCGGCAGGACGAGTTCGCCGTCCGCTCGCACGAACGCGCCGCCGCGGCGTGGGCCGAGGGGTTCTACGACGACCTCGTCGTGCCCGTCGGGGACGTCACCAAGGACGAGGGCATCCGCCCCGGCACCACGGTCGAACGCCTCGCGGGGTTGCAGCCCGCGTTCGACCCGGCCGGGACCATCACGGCCGGGAACGCCTCCCCGCTGTCCGACGGCGCCTCGGCCGTGCTGCTCGGGACCGCCGAGGCGGCCGCCGTGATCGGGCACGACCCGATCGCCCGCGTCGCCGGCCGCGGGGCCTTCGCGCTCGACCCGCAGGACTTCGGGTTCGCGCCCGTCGAGGCCGCGCACCGGGCCCTGGCCCGTGCCGGGGTCGGCTGGGACGCCGTCGGGGCGGTGGAACTCAACGAGGCGTTCGCCGTGCAGTCGCTCGCCTGTGTCGACGCCTGGGGTGTCGACCCGGAGATCGTCAACACCCGCGGTGGGGCGATCGCCCTCGGACACCCGCTGGGGGCCTCGGGGGGAAGGGTCGTGGGGACCCTCGCGGCCCGCATGCGCGCCGAACGCGTGCGCTGGGGCGTGGCCGCCATCTGCATCGGCGTCGGGCAGGGACTCGCCGTCGTCCTGGAGAACAATGACGCGCAGGAGGCGGGGGTCCGTTGAGCCGCACGCAGTTCCTCCCCGACGCCGACGCGGCGGTCGCCGACGTCGCCGACGGGGCCACCGTCCTCATCGGGGGTTTCGGTGCCGCCGGGCAGCCCGTCGAACTCATCGACGCCCTGCTGCGTCAGGGGGCGAAGGACCTCACGGTCGTCAACAACAACGCCGGGAACGGGGACCTCGGCCTCGCGGCCCTCCTCGCCGCGGGGCGGGTCCGCAAGATCGTCTGCTCGTTCCCGCGGCAGAGCGACTCGTGGGTGTTCGACGGGCTGTACCGGGCCGGGCGCATCGAGCTCGAACTGGTGCCGCAGGGCACGCTGGCCGAACGGCTGCGGGCCGCCGGGGCCGGTATCGGCGCGTTCTACTGCCCGACGGGGGTCGGCACACCGCTGGCCGAGGGGAAGGAGACCCGCGTGATCGACGGGCGAGAACACCTGCTGGAGTTCCCGATCCACGGCGACGTGGCCCTCGTCAAGGCGCACCTCGCCGACGAGTTCGGGAACCTCGTGTACCGCAAGACGGCCCGGAACTTCGGGCCGGTCATGGCGGCGGCCGCGACGACGAGCGTCGTGCAGGTCTCCGACGTCGTGCCGACGGGTTCGCTGGACCCCGAGGGCGTCGTGACGCCGGCGATCTACGTCGACCGCGTCGTGCGCGTGGGGGTGGCGGCGTGACGATCCAGAACACCGACCGGGGTCCGCTGACCAAGGACGAACTCGCCGCCCGCGTCGCCCGCGACATCCCCGAAGGCGCCTACGTCAACCTCGGCATCGGCCGGCCGACGCTGGTCGCCGACCACCTGAGCCCGGAGTCCGGTGTCGTGCTGCACACCGAGAACGGGATGCTCGGGATGGGGCGCGCGGCCGTGGGGGACGAGATCGACCCCGACCTCGTGAACGCCGGGAAGATCCCGGTCGTCGAAACTCCCGGGGCGTCGTACTTCCACCACGCCGACAGCTTCGCCATGATGCGCGGCGGCCACCTCGACGTGTGCGTCCTCGGCGCCTACCAGGTCGCGGTGACCGGGGACCTCGCCAACTGGCACACCGGTGCACCCGACGCGATCCCGGCCGTCGGTGGGGCGATGGACCTCGCGACGGGGGCGAAGGCCGTCTTCGTCGTCATGCCGTTGTTCGGGCGCGACGGGTCGCCGAAGCTCGTCGCGAACTGCACCTACCCCCTCACCGGGGTACGGTGCGTCTCGCGCGTCTACAGCGAGGAGGCCGTGCTGTCGCTGGAGGGCGGCGAGGTCGTCGTCGAGGAGACGTGGGGGACGACGGTCGCCGAACTGCAGGCGAAGCTGCCCGACCTGGTGCTGCGGGGGCGCTGACCCGGCTGACGTCCTGCGCGGGTCAGCTACCCGTCACTTCCTGAGGGTGAGGTCGTCCTGCGCGAGGGCGCGGGCGAGTTCCCGCGTCCTCTGCAGGAGGGCGGGGTGGTCGTTGCGGGTCCAGGGGCCGGGGGTCATGAGTTTCCCGAGGTCCCG
>NZ_JBFBND010000052.1:0-24014 GCF_040702905.1 Kineococcus sp. NPDC059986
GGGCTGGACGTGCCCGCAGCCGACCTGGCCGAGCTGTTCGCGATCGACCCCGCCGCCTGGACCGCCGAACTGGACGAGCTCGAGGCCTACTTCGCGCGGTTCGGCGAGAAGCTGCCCCGCGACCTCACGCGCCGCCTCGAGGAGGTCCGCGGGGAACTGCGCGCGGTCCGCTGGGAGCAGCGCCGCTGGGAGGAGTGGACGACCGACTGAGTCGTCCGCCCCGCCCGAGGAGGGCGGGGCCCCGAAGACCACCGCCGTCACGTCCACCGGGCACCGGGCTCGCCGGGAGGACGTGGCGGCGGTGAACTCCCGCCCTCGGTGGGTCAGACGCGGACGAGGACCTTGCCGACGGCCTCGCCCGACTCCAGCCGAGCGAACGCGTCGCGCGCGTCGGCGAGGTCGTGCACCGAGTCGACCTCCGGGGCGAGGTCGGCGGTCTCGCAGAACTGCAGCAACCGCTCGAACTCCGCGCGCGTCCCCATGGTCGACCCGAGGACCCGCAACTGCTTGAAGAACACGTTCTCGAGCATGGCAGGAGCGTCACCACCCGTCGTGGCCCCCGCCACGACGATGCAGCCGCCGGGTGTCAGCGCCTGCACCGAGTGCTTCCACGTCGCCTTGCCGACGGTCTCGAAGACCGCGTCGACCCGGCCGGGCAGCCGCTCCCCCGTCGCGAACGTCGCCGCCGCACCCCAGGCGCGGGCCCGCTCGAGGCGTTCGGGGGTCCGCCCGGTGACCCAGACCCGCAGCCCCGCCGCGGCCCCGAGGCTCACGAGCGCGTTCGACACGCCCCCGGCGGCGCCCTGCACGAGCACGGTCTGGCCGGGGACGGCCTGCGCCTGGGTGAAGAGCATCCGGTAGGCCGTCAGCCAGGCCGTGCCCAGCGAGGCCGCCCGCTCGGCCGACCAGCCCGCCGGTCGCGGCAGCACGTTGCGCCGCGGGACCCAGACGTGCTCGGCCAGCGTGCCCGGGTGCAGCTCGGACAGCAGCGTCCGGCGCGGGTCGAGGGTCTCGTCCCCGCGGAAGTCCTCGTCGGAGACGACGGCGTGCACGACGACCGCCGACCCGTCCTCCAGCGTTCCCGTGGCGTCGCAGCCCAGGACCATGGGGAGCCGGTCCGCGGGCAGACCGACCCCGCGCAGGCTCCACAGGTCGTGCCGGTTCAGCGCGGCGACCTCGACGTCGACGCGCACCCACCCTGCGGGGGGTTCGGACACCGGGGCGTCGGCGACCTCGAGGGCGGACAGGGGGTCGTCGGAGCTGGCGCGGACGGCGCGGGCGGCGAGCACGCGCCGACGCTACCCCCGCCGGTCCGGCGGCACCCGGGCTGGCGTCCTCGGTACGGTGCCGACGTGCCCGACCACCAGCAGGACGTGTCCCCGCTCCTGGACGTCCTCGACGTCCGCCCCGCCGGGTCCCCCGGTGACGCCGCCGCCGACGTCTTCACCGGCCCGAACCTCCCGCACTGGCGCCAGCGGCTGTTCGGCGGGCAGGTGCTGGGCCAGGTCGCGGTCGCCGCCGGGCGGACGGTGGCGGGCGACCGGGAGCTGCACTCCCTGCACGCCTACTTCCTGCGCCCCGGGGACCCGGCCGTCCCCGTCGCCTTCGCGGTGGAGCGGTTGCGCGACGGGCGGTCCTTCTCCGCTCGCCGCGTGCAGGCGACGCAGAACGGCGTGCCGATCCTGTCCGGCATCGCCTCGTTCCAGACCCCCGCCGAGGGGCTGGACCACGCCGAACCCGCCCCGGACGTGCCCGATCCCGAGGACGTCGTCAGCGACTACGCCGTCCTGGACGCCTCCGACCACCCGCTGGCGCGCCAGATGGGGCGGGGCCGGCACGTCGAGCTGCGGCACGTCGAGCCCACGCTGTACGCCGCCCCGGACCCCGAGCACCGGGCGCGCCAGTCGGTCTGGTTCCGCCTGGACGCCCCGCTGCCCGGTGACGACCTGCTGCAGCGCAGCGCGCTGGCCTACGCGAGCGACCTGAGCATCCTCGAACCCGTCCTGCGCCGCAACGGGATGGCCTGGGCGACACCGGGGATGAGCGTGGCGAGCCTGGACCACGCCATGTGGTGGCACCGGCCGGCGCGGGCGGACGAGTGGATCCTCTACGTCGCCGAGAGCCCGAACGCCTCGGGCGCCCGGGGGCTGTCGACGGGCCGGATGTACGACCGGCAGCGCCGGCTGGTGGCGACGGTCGCCCAGGAGGGCATGGTGCGGGTCCCCGCTCGGTAAGGCATGGTGCGGGTGCCCTCGGCGGGCTGAGAGCCGGGACCGCCGCCTGCTGCTCCAGACGGGTGGACGGGTTTCAAGGAACCCTTCCCGGAATCCGACCTCTCCCTCAGACTGTTCTAGATACTTCTGGGGGGAGGCGGGCATGACGGTGCGTCGTGACCACGGGTGGGAGACGGTCGTGGCGGCCGTGCGCGGCTGGTACCTGGGCGGTGACGTCGTCGACCGCGCGCGGAGGCTGTTCTTCCTCGTCGCGGTCGCGAGCACGCTGCTGACGGCGGCCCCCGTCGAGGCCGAGGGCGGCACCCAGCGCGGCGTGATGACCGCCGCCGTGGCCGTCCTCATCGCCTCCTGGGCGCACGGCTACCACCGGCGCTCCGCGCGGCGCTCCGCCGACGTCGCGGACACCGTCGCGCTCGTCGCCTTCGTCGGCGCCGCCGCCGAACCGTCGGCCGTCCTCGGCTTCCTCTTCTGGGCCGTCTGGTTCCGCTCGCAGTACGGCTCGACGCGGGCCGCGGTCCTGCGGTGCGGCGCGCACCTCGCGGCCGTCGCCGGCGGTCTGGCCCTGTGGTGGGCGATGCCGACGCACACCGACCCCTCCGAGGTGACGGGGCTGCTGGGTGCCTTCCCGGTCGTGCTGCTCGGCCTGGCGGTGGCGCGCCGCGTCCACACCGCGACCAGCCGCATCGTGCGCGACCAGCGGCGCGAGGCCGCGCTGAGCGCCCTGGGCGCCGGCGTCGTCGGCGTCGTCGACCCCGCCGAGGTCGTGCGGGTCGGGATGGTCACCGCCCGTGAGCTCGCGGCCGCCACCCCGGGTCTGCGGCTGGTCCTCGTCCGCGTCCGCGACGGGGTGGCCGACGGCGACCTGCGCTCCGGGGAGTGGACGACCCCGATCCCCGGCGGTCCGGTCCCGGCCACCCTCGACGGCCCTCTGGTCTCCGACGCCGACCTCGACGCCGCGGCCGGCACGCGGGGCACGTGGACCTGGTTCGCCTCCCCCGTGCCCGCCGGGCAGACGTGGCTCGTCGCCGGCGGCGACGGCCTGGCCGAGGAGGGCCACGACGCGGCCTCGCTGCTGAACAACCACATCGCCCTGGCTCTCAACCGGTGCGCCGCGCACGCCACCCTCACCGAACGCGCGAGCACCGACAGCCTCACGGGCCTGGCCAACCGGGGGACCTTCCGCGACGCCGTGGACCTCGCCCTGCTGGACGGCGACGGGAGCGACTGCGTCGTCCTGTTCGTCGACCTCGACGACTTCAAGTACGTCAACGACGGCTTCGGCCACGGGGCGGGCGACGACGTCCTGCGCACGACGGCCGACCGGCTGCGCGACGTCGTCGGCGCCGCGGGCCTGTGCGCCCGGCTGGGCGGCGACGAGTTCGCGGTGCTGCTGCCGGCGACGAGCGCCGTCGTGGCCGAGGCGGTCGCGCAGGCGGTCGTCGACGCCGTCACCACACCCCTCGTCGTCGTCACGGGCGTGTCGCAGATGGTCTCCGGCGAGGTGCAGGTCGGCTGCAGCGTCGGCGTGGCCGGCTGCGGCGGGGTCGTCGGCGGGGTCGACGAGGTCGTGCAGCGCGCCGACGTCGCCATGTACTCGGCGAAGACGGCCGGGGGTGGCGTCGCCGTCTTCGGTCGGCGCTCGGCGGCCGCCGAGGCCGAGGCCGTCCTGCTGCGCGAGCTCGCCGCGGCCACGGGGCGCGGGGAGATCGAGGTGCACTACCAGCCGGTCGTCGACCTCGCCGAGGACGCCGACGACGTCTCCTGCAGCGGGATGGAGGCGCTCGTGCGGTGGAACCACCCCCAGCGGGGCCTGCTGGCGCCCGGTGAGTTCGTGACCCGCGCCGAGCGCACCGGTGCCATCCACGAGATCGGCGCGCACGTCCTGGACCAGGCGTGCCGGGACGCGGCCGCCTGGACGGTGGCGGGCCGGCCCCTCACGGTGCACGTCAACGTGTCCGTGGCCCAGCTGGGCGACGACCGCCTGCTGTCGGTCGTGGCGTCGTGCCTGCGCCGCAGCGGGTTGCCGCCGGAGCAGCTCGTCCTGGAGATCACCGAGAGCATGGTGCTCGAGGCGCCGGACGCGCTGCGCCGGGTGCACGACCTCGCCGCCACCGGTGTGCGGATCGCGGTCGACGACTTCGGGACGGGCTACGCCAGCCTCACGACGCTGCGGCGGCTGCCGGTCTCGCTCGTCAAGGTCGACCGGTCCTTCGTGGCCGGGGCCATCGCCAACCCCGCCGACCTCGCGATCATCGAGGCCGTCGTGCAGATGGCCGGGCGCCTCGGCGTCGAGGTCGTCGCCGAGGGGGTGGAGGAGGTGGGGCAGGCCCAGCTCCTCGCGGCCGCCGGCGCCCACCACGCCCAGGGGTTCCTCTACGCCACCCCGCTGCCGCGGGCCGCGTTCGACGAGTGGCTCGCCACCCGGACCCCGCTCACCCCGCGGCCCACCCGCCGCCGGACGGTCGCCGACTGACCGTCACCACAGGGCGCGCCCCCCGGGGATGGCTCGTTGACGCAGCCGACTCACCCTATGAGCCGAATGCGTCAACGAGCCCCCAGCCGCGAAGCGCGGCGGTGACGCTCAGTCGCGGGTGAGCTTGCGGTACGTCACGCGGTGCGGACGGGCCGCGTCGGGGCCGAGGCGGGCGACCTTGTTCTCCTCGTAGCCCGCGAAGTTGCCCTCGAACCAGTACCAGTTCGCCGGGTTCTCCTCGGTGCCCTCGTAGGCCAGGATGTGCGTCGCGACGCGGTCGAGGAACCACCGGTCGTGGCTCACGACGACGGCGCAGCCGGGGAACTCCAGCAGGGCGTTTTCCAGCGACCCGAGGGTCTCGACGTCCAGGTCGTTCGTCGGTTCGTCCAGGAGCAGGACGTTCCCGCCCTCCTTGAGCGTCAACGCCAGGTTGAGGCGGTTGCGCTCCCCCCCGGACAGGACGCCGGTCGGCTTCTGCTGGTCCGGACCCTTGAACCCGAACGCCGAGACGTAGGCGCGCGAGGGCATCTCCTGGTTGCCGACCTGGATGTAGTCCAGGCCGTCGGAGACGATCTCCCACAGGTTCTTGGCCGGGTCGAGCCCGCCGCGGGACTGGTCGACGTAGGACAGCTTGACCGTCTCGCCGATCTTCAGGTCCCCGCCGTCGAGCTCCTCGAGCCCGACGATCGTCTTGAACAGCGTCGTCTTGCCGACGCCGTTCGGGCCGATGACGCCGACGATCCCGTTGCGGGGCAGCGAGAACGACAGACCGTCGATGAGGGTGCGGTCACCGAAGGACTTCTTGAGGTCCTTGGCCTCGATGACCACGGAGCCCAGGCGCGGACCGGCCGGGATCTGGATCTCCTCGAAGTCGAGCTTGCGCGTGCGCTCGGCCTCGGCGGCCATCTCCTCGTAGCGGGCCAGCCGCGCCTTCGACTTCGTCTGGCGGCCCTTGGCGTTGGAGCGGACCCACTCCAGCTCGTCCTTGAGGCGCTTTGCCAGCTTGGCGTCCTTCTTGCCCTGGACGTCCATGCGTGCGGACTTCTTCTCCAGGTACGTGGAGTAGTTGCCCTCGTAGGGGTAGGCGCGGCCGCGGTCGAGCTCGAGGATCCACTGCGCGACGTTGTCGAGGAAGTACCGGTCGTGGGTGACGGCCAGGACCGCACCGGGGTACTTCGCGAGGTGCTGCTCCAGCCACGTCACGGACTCGGCGTCCAGGTGGTTGGTGGGCTCGTCGAGCAGCAGGAGGTCGGGCGCCTCGAGCAGGAGCTTGCACAGCGCCACCCGGCGCTTCTCCCCACCGGACAGGACCGACACGTCGGCGTCGCCCGGCGGGCAGCGCAGCGCGTCCATGGCCTGCTCGAGCTGGGAGTCCATGTCCCACGCGTTGGCGTGGTCCAGCTCCTCCTGCAGGGTGCCCATCTCGGCCATGAGGGCGTCGAAGTCGGCGTCGGGGTCCTCGAAGAGCCCCGTGATCTCGTTGTAGCGGTCCATCTTCTGCTTCAGCTCGCCCAGGCCGTCCTGGACGTTCTGCAGGACCGTCTTGCTCTCGTCCAGCTTCGGCTCCTGCGCGAGCATGCCGACGCTGTAGCCGGGCGAGAGGCGGGCCTCACCGTTGGACGGCTGGTCCAGCCCCGCCATGATCTTCAGGACGCTCGACTTCCCGGCGCCGTTGGGTCCGACGACCCCGATCTTGGCCCCCGGGTAGAAGGAGATCGAGACGTCGTCGAGGATGACCTTGTCCCCGTGCGCCTTGCGCGCCTTCTGCATCTGGTAGATGAATTCCGCCACGACCCCAGGCTAGTCGCAGCCGCCGGGCGGCCCACCATCCGCGGGGTCGCTACGCTGGCGACCAGCTCCACCCGCCGGTCCGCCGGCGCCCTGCGCTCGTAGCTCAACGGACAGAGCGACCGGCTTCTACCCGGTTGGTTGGGGGTTCGAATCCCTCCGAGCGCGCCTCAGCGGGTGCTGCCGCCGCGCAGCCGCAGCGTCAGCACCCCGGGCGTGCGGCCCGTGACGTAGACGCGCTCCCCACCGGCCGCGTGGCTGCCCTGCAGGTAGTCGTACTGCTCCCCACCGTCGTAGCGCGCGGGCTGGTGCTCGCCGGCGGCGCCGCCCCCGCCCTCGCGGGTCACCACGACCTCGTCGTCCTCGACGCGGTACCGCAGCTCGGGTCCGGTGAGCACCCGGGCACCGTCGGGCGACGGTTCGGCGCCGGTCGGCGTCCCGCCGGGACGGAAGGACAGCTCGAGGGCGTAGGACGTCGCGGCCCCGTCGAAGCGGACGGTCAGGTCGGCGCCGTCGTCGACCGGCTCGACGCGGACGGTGGTCGTGAGCTCGACGGCGTCCACCGCGCGGCGGTCGAAGGCCATGGCGGCGTGGAAGCGGCCCTCGTCGCCGAGGGGGTAGTCACCGGCGGGGTCGCGGTCGGCGGCGGCGAGCGGCTGGTAGTAGCCGGCGCGCAGCTCCTGCCGCAGGACGAAGGCCCCGTCGGGCTCCCGGTCCAGCGTCGCGCTGCGGAACGGGCCGAGGCCGAAGAAGGCCGTCGACAGCCGCACCGACTCCAGGACGGCCGCGCCGTGCCGGAAGCGCAGGAACGTCGCCGTGTTCGCGGTGCCGGACCGGATCGTGCCGACGGCGGGCTGGTCGCTGCCGCCGAAGACGACGGTGCGGGTGCGACCGGCGGCGTGGACGGCCAGGCCGGAGGCGGCCAGCACGGCCTCCCCCGCCCAGGGCCGGCCCAGGCCCGCGGGCAGGACGCCCCCCAGCGCCGGGTGCGCGAGGACCTCGGGCAGCACCGACCGGCCGTCGACACCGCGGGACTGCAGCAGCCGGGCGGCGTCGGCGAAGTCGCCGCGGTCCTCGGCGAGGGCGAACCGCCGGTAGGGCAGCAGGAGGTCGGCGCCCGGGTGGCCGGCGGTGTGCTGGTCCTGCCGGCGCGAGTGCACCGACTCCAGGTCACCGTCCTCGTCGAGCAGCGGCAGGAACGCCTCGAGGTTGCGGCGCACGGGGTCGAGCAGGTCGGGCCGGTCCAGGAGGTCGGCCAGGACGAGCAGCGACGGACTGCTGACGGCGCCGGCGTACAGGGGGCTGCGTTCGGAGTACATCCCGTCGGCCTGCAGGTCGACGCCCTCGGCGAGCCACTCCTCGACGCGGCCGCGCACGACCTCCGGGGTCCCCAGCAGCGCCCCGAGGCGGGCCAGGGCGCTCGACAGCTCCCAGCGGTGGTTGGGCGTGTGCACCCCGCCGACGAGCAGCGGCGGCAGCGTCCGCTCCGCGACGGCGCGCAGCCCGGCGGCGACCTCGGCCAGCGCGGGCTCGCGGCCGGCCAGCCCGGCCGTCAGGCACAGGTCGTTGACGGTGAAGGCCGTGTCCGGCGGTGAGGCGAGGTTGGTGCTGTCGAAGAGCCCGTTCGGCGTCTGCGCCGCGGTGAGCAGGGCGACGAGGCGGGTCGCGAGCTCCGGCAGCCGCGCGTCACCGAGCAGCCTCGACCGCGGGTGGGAGTACGCCGTGACGAGCCCCTTGAGGCGCGCGGTCGTCTCGCGGTGGGCGAGCGGACTGAGGGCGAGCGCGTCGCCGGCGAGCAGCGCCTCCACCCGACGGTCGAGGTCGGCCGCCAGCGCCGTGGTGAACGCGGTGTCCTCGAGGGGCTCGGGCACGGGGTGTCCTCCGGGGGACGGGGTGGGATGAGGGGCGCGGGCGGCTCGGGAGCCGCGACGCTGCGCCGCGAGCCGTGACGTTAGCGTGCACATGACCTGACGTGAAGTCATCCGGACGGCGAACACCGGGGAGCCTTGACCTGGTAAGCCCTTTCCTCGTACCGTCCTGGCACCGCCGCACCAGCGGTGCCGTCACCTCGCCCCACCCCGGCCGACCAACCCGGGACGTGGCGCCGGAGACGGCTGGGGACCGGGAGACGAGGAAGTCCATCCATGAGCCAGAACAGCACGAGCCGGCGTTCCGTCCTCCTCGGCTCCCTCGCGGCCGTCGCCGCGGGTGGCGCCCTGACCGCCTGCGGCGGAGGGGACTCGGCGTCGGGCAGCGGTGGCGGCGACGCGAAGAAGATCAGCTTCTGGCTGTCGGCCAGCGACGCGCAGGCCAAGGGCTACTACGACCTCGCCGACGAGTTCAAGACGAAGCAGGGCATCACCGTCGAGATCGTCAACGTCCCCTACGACGGGTACCAGACCAAGCTCCGCCAGGCCGCGCAGGCCGACTCCCTGCCGGACGTCGCCAGCGCGCCGTCGCTGGACCCGATCTGGACGAACAAGCTGCAGGACCTGACGTCCGTCGCGACGAGCTCGACGAACAAGATCGACAGCAAGCTCTACCAGAAGACCGACGACGGCAAGATCGTGACGATCCCGTCCGACATCACCGCGGCCGGCCTCTTCATCAACGCCTCGCTCTTCCAGAAGGCGGGCGTCGCCTACCCGACCGACCCGGACAAGACCTGGACCTGGGACGAGTTCCTCGCCGCCGCCACCCAGGTCCGCACCGCGACGGGCGCCAAGTACGACCTCGTGTACGACGCCTCCCCCGCCCGCATCCGCGCGTTCGTCTACGAGCACGGCGCCAAGGGCTTCCAGCTCAACTCCAAGGGCACCGAGTACAGCGTCGACGACGCGACGGTCGAGGTGCTGCAGAAGTTCGTGGACATCAACAACGACGTGATCATGCCCAAGTCGGTGTGGACCTCGGGCGCCGACCCGAACGCGCTCTTCAAGAGCGGCCAGGTCGTGGCGTACTTCTCGGGTGTCTGGCAGGTCGCCGACTTCGCCGAGAGCATCACCCAGTTCCAGTGGGCCGCCGTTCCGACCCCGGCCCAGCCCACGCAGGCCACGGACATCAACACCGGCGGCAAGATCGTCGCCTTCGACAACGGCGACACCAAGGACGCGGCGATGAAGTTCGTCGAGTTCCTCTACGACCCGACCAACTACGCCAAGGTCGCCGCGACCAACGGCTGGCTGCCGGTCGAGACGGGGCTCGACATCGCCTACCCCGGCACCAACCAGGCCGCCCTCGACGGGTACGCGCTCTACCAGAAGGAGATCGAGCTCGCCGACCCGATCTCCACCTCCGGCAGCGACGCGGGTGAGAAGCTCACCCTGGCGGGCAAGGCCATCACGACCGACCCCACCAAGGACGAGATGGGCAAGGCCATCAACGGTCAGCAGACCGTGCAGCAGACGGTGGACAACATCGTCAAGCTGCTCAACGAGCAGATCGCCTGACCTCACCCGACCGGACCCGGGTCGCCCCCGGGTCCGGGACCACCCTCCAGGAGGTTCCATGACCCCCAGCGCACCGGGTCCGGTCCCCGCCGCGGTCGGGACCGACCCCGCCGCCCTCGTGCGGTCCCCCCGGCCCTCCACGGGCCGCGCCACCCGACGACGCGCGGCACGCTACCGCCTCGCCCCGCTGCTGTTCGTCGGCGTCAACGTGGTGCTCTTCTTCCTCTTCTTCGTCTGGCCCGCGGTGACGGGCCTGTACTACTCGTTCACCAGCTACACCGGGGTCGGTTCGGCCCCGTGGGTGGGGCTGGCGAACTACCAGAAGCTCTTCGGGGACTCGGCCTTCTACTCGGCCTTCGGCCGCACGGTCCTCTTCGCCGTCATGTCGGTGCCGCTGAACTACGTGCTGTCGCTGACGATGGCCACGCTGTTGACGAGCCCGCACGCCAAGGGCAAGACGGTCGCCCGGATCCTGTTCTTCATCCCCTGGCTCATCTCCCCCATCGTCGCCGGCGTCATCTGGCGGTGGATCTTCGGGGAGAACTTCGGGCTGGTGAACTACCTCATCACCTCCCTGGGCGGCTCGGCCGTCCCGTGGCAGTCCAACGCCGACCTGTCGCTCGTCATCGTCGCCATCGCCGGCGCCTGGGGCGGGACCGCCTTCAACATGCTGCTGTTCGTCGCGGCGCTGCGGAACGTCCCGACGTCCTACTACGAGGCCGCCTCGATCGACGGGGCCTCGCCCTGGCAGCGGTTCCGCTACATCACGCTGCCGAGCATCGCGCCGACGTCGTTCATCGTCATCCTCCTCGGCAGCCTCGGCGCCATGAAGGAGTACGCGCTGCTGCAGTCGCTCAACGGCGGTGGACCGGGCACCGAGAACAACCTCGTCGTCCAGTACATCTTCCGCACGGGCTTCCAGCAGGGCCAGATCGGCTACGCCAGCGCCGCCTCGTTCGTGCTCATGGCCGTCCTCATGGGCATCGCCCTGCTCCAGGTCCTCGTCAACCGACGCCGGGAGGCGTGAGATGGCTCTGTCCTCGCTGCCCCGTCCCAAGGCACCGGCCCTGCGCCGCAGCACCCGCACGCGGGAGGGCGGGACTCCGGTCCGCACCGTCGGGGCCACCGTCCTGCTCTGGCTGCTCGCCGTGCTCTACGGGTTCCCGGTGCTGTGGTTCGTCCTGTCGTCCTTCAAGCCCGCCGGCGACCTCTTCTCCTACCCGCTGACGCTGCTGCCCAAGTCCTGGACCTTCGCCGGCTACGAGCAGGCGTGGACGAGCTTCAACTTCGCCGGGTACTTCACGAACACGCTCATCGTGGCCGTCAGCACCACGGTGCTCACGGTGCTGGCGAGCGCCATGACGGGGTACGCGCTGGCCAAGTACCAGAACTGGTGGCTGAAGGCGTTCTTCCTCTGCATCCTCGCCACGACGATGCTGCCGACCGAGGTCATCCTGTCCCCCTCGTTCCTCGTCATCCGTGACCTGGGGCTCTACAACCACCTCGCCGGCATCGTCGTCCCCTCGATCATCACGGCGACCGGGTGCTTCATGTTCCGGCAGTTCTTCTCCACCGTGCCGAACGAGCTGCTGGAGGCGGCGCGGATCGACGGGTCGAACGAGCTGACGACGTTCGTGCGCGTCATGCTGCCGATCGCCCGGCCGATCATGGTGACGCTGGCCATCTTCTCGTTCCAGTGGCGCTGGAACGACTACATCTGGCCGCTCATCGTCCTCAACGACCCGAGCAAGTTCACGCTGCAGATCGGCATCCAGAGCATCGTCGGTGCGCAGAACGTCAACTGGTCGGTGCTGCTGGGCGCCTCGGTCATCTCCATCGTGCCGCTCGTCGTCATCTACCTCGTGTTCCAGCGCTACGTCATGAACGCCGACATGAACGCGGGTCTGAAGGACTGACGGGACCGCCCGGGGCAGACTGCGCGGGTGGACTCCTTCTCCCGCGCCGGACTGCACTTCCGCGTCGCCGACCACGGCCCCTCCTCCGCGCGTGAGGACGGGGCCGTCGTCGTCTGCCTGCACGGCTTCCCGCAGGGGCCGGAGGCCTACGACGCCGTGGTCCCCCGGCTGACGGCCGCCGGTCTGCGCGTGCTGGTGCCGGAGCAACGCGGCTACGGCGCAGGGGCCCGTCCCCCGCACCGCCGCGACTACGCCCTGCCGGAACTCGTCGCCGACGTCCTCGCCCTGCTCGACGCGCTGCCGGACGGGGTGTCCACGGGCCCCGTCCACCTCGTCGGCCACGACTGGGGCGGGGTGGTGGCCTGGGCGTTCGCGGCCGCCCACCCGGACCGGCTCGCCTCCCTGACGGTGCTGTCCCAGGCCCACCCGGCCGCCTACCGCGCGGCGATGACGAACTCCTCGCAGGCATGGCGGTCGACGTACGTCGGGTTCTTCCAGCTGCCGGTGCTGCCCGAGCGGCTCCTCACCGCGGGCGGGGGCCGGTTGCTGGCGGCGTCGTTGCGGCGCAGCGGGTTGCCCACCGACCTGGCCGCCGGGTACGCGCGGCGGCACAGCGCGCCGGGCAGCCTGCGCGCCGCCCTGGGCTGGTACCGGGCGCTCCCGTTCGCCGGCGGGGTCGGCCGCGTCGACGTCCCCACGACCTACGTGCGCGGCACGCGGGACCCGTTCTACGCCGAGGCCGCCGTCGAGGGCACCGCCGGTCGGGTCCGCGGCCCGTTCCGGCGGGTCGACCTCGACACCGGGCACTGGATCCCCGAACTGCGTCCCGACGCGGTCGCCGAGGCCGTGCTCGCCGCTGCGCAGGGCCCGGACCGGACGTAGCGTCGCGCGGGTGAGCTACTCCTCCGCGACCACCGACGTCCGGACCGCCGAGGGCGGGGACGTGCTCGCCCTCCCCCTCGTCGGCCTCGGCACCTACGGCCTGCGCGGCGAAGCCGGGTACCGGTCCCTGCGCGACGCCCTCGAGGTCGGGTACCGGCTGCTGGACACCGCGACGATGTACGAGAACGAGGACGAGGTGGGCCGCGCCGTCGCCGACGCGGGACTGCCGGACGTCCGGATCACCACGAAGCTGCGCCAGTCGCACGCGGGGCGCGAGGACGAGTTCCTCGACCGCAGCCTGCGGCTGCTGCGCGTGGACGTCCTGGACCTGTGGCTCATCCACTGGCCGCCGGACGGTCAGGCCCGCCCCGACGTGTGGGAGCGGATGGTCGCGGCCCGCGACGCCGGCCGCGTCCGCGCCGTCGGTGTCTCGAACTACTCCCTCGCCCAGATCGACGAGCTGACCGCGGCCACGGGCGTCACCCCCGCCGTGAACCAGGTGAAGTGGGGTCCGGCCCTGCACGACGCCGACCTGCTCGCCGCGCACCGCGACCGGGGTGTCGTCCTGGAGGGCTACTCCCCCTTCAAGGCCACCGACCGGACGGCGGAACCGTTGCGGGCGGCCGCGGACCGGCACGGCGTGAGCGTCGAGCAGGTCGTGGTGCGCTGGCACGTCCAGCACGGTGTCGTCGTCATCCCGAAGTCCGGCGACCGCGACCGGCAGGCGCGCAACCTCGACGTCGACGGGTTCGCGCTCACCGACGACGAGGTCGCGGCGATCGACGCGCTGGGCCGCTGAGCCTGGTCAGCCCGTGACGTGGACGGTCCAGGCGCCGCCGCCCAGTTCGACGAGGTCCCCGTCGGAGAGCTGACGACCCCGGCGGTCCTCGACCTCCTCGTTGACGCTGACGTCCCCGGCCAGCAGCGCCTCGCGCGCCTGCCCGCCGGTGTCGACGGCCCCGGACAGCTTGAGGAACTGACCCAGCCGCACGACACCGGTGACCTCGACGACCTCGGGTTCCACCGCGGGCACGACGGGACGGCTCACTCGTCGACGGCCAGGGCGTGCAGCACCCCGGCGATGCGGTCGGCCTCGGCGCGCGTCAGGCGCTCGGGGACGAGCACCTCGACGCGGGTGCCGTCCGGCAGCGGGATGGTGTGCATGAGCATCTCGCGGCCGCCCGTGACGACCTCGGCGTCCTGCACGTCCGGGACGTCCTGGACGTCGGGGGCGTCCGCGCTGGTCCCGGCGCCGGGGGTGCTGCCGAGGAACGACCGGAGCCGGTCGATCCCCTGCTCGGCGAGGCGCTCGGCCGTGGGGTCGAGCTTGCCCTGCTTGAGGAGTCCGCGCAGGACCGCGTCGATCGACTCGCCCTGACGCCTGTTCTCGTTCCGTGGGTCCGACATGGGACCAGCCTCGCACCCGCCGGGGCCCCGCGCGTCCCCCGTCCGTCGCCGTCCCGGGCTCCTCCCGTCCGCCGCGCGGTCAGCCCGCCAGGTGACCCCAGTCGGTCTCCAGCTCCTTCCACGGGCCGACGGCCTGCACCCGCCCGTCGGCCAGCACCACGACCCGGTCCGCGACGAGCAGCGCCGAGCGCTTCGAGGACGCCCCGACGACGGTCGTCCCGCGGTCGCGCAACGCCTCCCACAGCTCGAGCTCGGTGCGCGCGTCGAGCGCGGAGGAGACGTCGTCGGCCACGAGCAGGTCGGCGCCCGAGGCCAGCGCCCGGGCCAGGGCCAGCCGCTGCACCTGACCGCCGGACAACCGCACCCCGCGGTGGCCCACGAGCGCGTGCCGGCCCCCGGCCGCGGCGACGTCCCGCGCCAGGCGGGCGTCGGCCACCGCGTCGTCGGCCAGGGACCGTGCGAGGGCGTGGTCGAGCGCGACGTTGTCGTCGAAGCTGCCGGACAGCACGCGCGGGACCTGCGCCACGTAGCTGACCTGCCCGGGACGCAGGAACGTCTGCGGGTCCTCGACGGGGATCCCGTTCCAGCGCACGGTGCCCTCGTGGTCGACGAGGCCGGCCAGGGCCGCGAGCAGGCTCGACTTGCCCGACCCGACCCGGCCGGTGAGCAGCACCAGCTCCCCCGCCTCCACGTGCAGCTCGACGTCCTGCACGCCCACCGTCCCGTCGTCGTGGACGGCCGTGAGGTGGTCGAGGTCGACGCGCTGCAACGGGGTGCGCGGTGAGACCTCGGGCGCCGGGGCGACGCCGTGGACGAGGTCGATGCCGGCCGGGACGCGCACGACGTCCTCGGTGCCCGCGAGCGCCGTGACGGCCCGCAGCCACTCCCGTGCGACGGGCGCCTCGGTGATGACGGCGCCCGAGACGGTCCCGTAGTACGAGGCGCCGGCCACGGCCGTGGCGACGAGCAGCGCGTCGGCCAGGGACCACCAGCCGGCCAGGTGCAGCGCCCAGGTGGTGACGATGCCGAGCTGGACGAGCACGCCCGGGACCCCCTCCAGCAGAGCGCGGACGCGCAGTTCGCGCACGGAGGCGCGCACCCGCCGCCGGTCGACCTCGACGAGGTGCCGCAGGACGTCCGGCACGGCCGCGGCGAGCTTGACCGTCCGGGCCGCGTCGACGGCCGACCCGAGGTCGCGGCCGAAGACCGCCCGGGCGTCTCCCGCGTCGCGGCCCCGCCGGCCCGCCACGGGCGCCCCGGCGACGGAGACGAGCGCCGACCCGGCCATGACGAGTGCGACGACGGCCCCCGCGGTGACGTCGCGCGCGACGAGAGAGGTGACGGCGACGACGAACGCCCCGATGACGACGTCGACGCACCGGTCGACGTAGAGGACGAACCGGTCGGAGTCGAGGCTGCGGGCCGTGACCTCCCCGGCCGGGACGCGTTCGAGCCGGTGCTGACGGGTCTGCCCGCGCAGCACGGCGAGCCGGGCGTTGAGGGTGATGACGTTCCACCACAGCGGGTACACGCGCAGGGCCGCGGCCAGCAGGAACGGGACCGAGACGAGGCTCGCCACCAGCCCGGCCATGGGCCACCACACCTGCGACGCGGGCGCCCCCGTCTGCAGGCCCTGCACGACGAGCCCCCACAGCCAGCCCGCGACGGCGCCGTAGGTGCCGAGGACGGAGCAGAGGGCGAAGAGGACGGCACCGAGCAGCCCCCACCGCCGGTGGCGGGTGATGGCGGTCGCCACGGCCCGCAGGAGCCGGGGACGCTGCTCGGCCGGCGGCGCGGGACGGGGGCGGCGGGGCCGGCTGGAGAGGACCTCCCCGGCGTGGTGGACGGGGTCGAGCTCCTCGGACCCCCCGGCCCGCAGCAGGTCCGCGAAGGGGCCGGGGGTCCGGGCGAGCTCGGCGCGGGGTCCGTGCTGCACGAGCCGGCCGCCGTCGAGGACGGCGACGTGGGCGGCGCGGGCCGTCGTGGACAGGCGGTGCGCGATGAGGAGTCCGGTGCGGCCCGCGAGCAGTTGCTCGGCGGCCGCGGTGACCCGGTGCTCGGTGACGGGGTCCATCCGCGCCGTCGCCTCGTCGAGGACGACGACGCGCACGTCACGGACGAGGAGGCGGGCGAAGGCGACGAGCTGCTCCTCCCCCGCGGACAGGGTGCTGCCGCCGGGGCCGAGCCGGGTGTCCAGCCCCGCGGGCAGCCCCGCGACCCACTCGGTGAGGCCGAGGGACTCGACCGCCGTCCGCACCCGCGCGGGCGGGACGTCGGCGCCCAGGGTGATGTTCTCCGCGAGCGTCCCGGCGATGAGTTCGGTGCGCTGGGTGACGACGCCGACGGCCCGCCGCAGTCCCTGCAGGTCGAGGGCGGTGACGTCGAGACCGCCGAGTTGCACCTGCCCTGGGGCGGGTTCCAGGGCTCGGGACAGCAGAGCGGCGAGCGTGGACTTGCCCGATCCGCTGCGCCCCACGAGCGCGCACGTCGTCCCGGCCGGGACGACGAAGGTGACGTCGTGCAGCGCGAACCCGCCCGGGTGGGCGAAGTCGACCCCGCGGAACTCCACGCCGACAGCCCCGGGCGGCGTGGGCATGCCGCCGACGGGTTCGGACGGGGACCCCAGGAGGGCCCGGATGCGCTGCACCGCACCGAGTCCGGCCTGCACCTCGGGCAGCCGTTCGGCGATCTGGTTGAGGTCGCCCGCGAAACCCGAGCAGAGCAGGAACACCGTGACGAGCTGCGCGACGCCGAGCCGGCCGTCCCCGACGAGCGCCACCCCGCCGACGACGAGGGCCGAGCACAGCAGGGACAGGGCCAGGATCGTGCGTCGCGCCACGACGGCCGAGACCTTCGTCGTGGCCCGGACGCGGTCCAGGACCCCCGCGGCCAGGACGGCGTAGCGGCGGACGACGTGCGGGGCGCCGAGGCTGGCCCGGATGTCGTCGCGCCCCGCCACGGCCTCCTCGAACTGGGCCGCGTGGTCGGTCCACGCGACCTCCTCGGCGACCTTGCGCTCCACCAGCAGGGCGGCGAGGCGGCGGACGGAGAACCAGACGAGGACGGCCACGACCGGGAAGACGATCCACGCGGGCCACCAGACGAGCCCGGCGACGACCCAGCCGAGCAGGATGCGGACGCCCCCGCGCCACAGGTCCCACAACGCCTCGCGGACGAGCCGGGCCAGTTGGCGCGGGTCGTCGTCGACCCGGTCGATGACCTCCCCGACGGCCTGCTCGCCCAGCGCCGGGACGGGCTGGGCGAAGGCCGCGGCCAGCAGGTCCGCGCGCAACCCGCCCTCGGCGCGGCCGACCGCCGTCGCGAGGGCCACCCGGCCCAGCGTGTCGCCGGCGCTCGCCGTGAGGACGACGACGGCCAGGACGACGAGCAGGAGGACGCTCGGGCCCGCCGCGAGCCGTCCGGCGACGACCGTGCCGAGCGTCTCGGCGACCGCGGCGAGACCCCCGAGGACCACGGCCACCGTCGCCGACCGGCTCGACAGGCGACGCCAGGACAGGGTGGGCGCGGACACGGGGTTCCTCTCGGGCAGCGGGGACGACAGGCGGGACGGGGGCACCGGGGTGGCGCCGCACGTCGACGCTAGCGAGGCCCGTGGGCGGCCGGCCTCCCGTTTTCGCCGCCGCCCCGGGAGGTCTGGTCGTCGGCACCGGTGGGCTGGCACGGTGGTCGCGTGCCGAACACCGCCGTGTCCACCGTGACGTTCTTCGCGCTCGACCCGGCGGTGCTCGCCGCCGTGCGGGAGCAGGTCCGGCCGTCCGTCCCGCGGTACCCGGGGCACGCCCTCAGTCTGGAGGCCGCCGTCCCCACCGGTCTGGACCTCGACGCCTGGGACGACGACCGGGCGTTCACCGCGTGGGGCACCTCCCGGCCGGAGACCGACGCCGAGCTCGTGCGCGACCTCCCCGACCGCCTCGTCTACGAGGTGGGCACGCCGTGGTCCGGGCCCGAGACGGTCTGGGCGACGCTGTCCGGTCAACACCCGGGCCTCGTCGTGCACAGCGTCTCGAGCGACGGGTCGGAATTCCTCTCGCGCGGCTGGTACGTCGAGGGTCGGGCGGCGCTCTACGAGGAGCAGGTGCCGGAGATCGACGAGATCGCCGACGACGGGGACGAGGAGGTCCACTACCCGCAGGAGTGGGCGTTCTCCGAGGCGGAGGCGCGCCGACTGCTGGGCGACGGCGGGCCGGTCGGGTGATCCGGCGGCCGTCGGCCCGTGGTGGGACCGGGACCCCGGGGCACACTGCGCGCGTGGACGCCGGCTGGGCACCGACCCCCGAGGACCTGGCCGACGTGGCGGGCGAGCACGTGCACCGCAGCCGACGCCGCCAACCCCCGCCGCTCCTCGTCGCCGAGGCGGTGGCGTTCGTGACGCTGTGGGCGGTCGCGATCGCGTTGGGAGACCGGTCGCTGCTCGCCGTCTCCCTGTTCTGCACGGTCCTCCAGGTGGCCGTCGTCCGGCCCTGGCGGGTCCGCACCTGGTCGACGTCGATCGCGCCGGACGGGATCACCCTCGAGCCGGGCCGCCTCCACCTCGACTGGGACGACGTGCGCGAGGTGTACGTGGCCGGGGCGTGGCAGCAGCACAGCACGGTGCGGACGACGCGGAACCAGGAGTTCCCCCTCCCCGGCCTCGACCGCCGCCGGGCCGCCCGGCTGGCCGACCTGGTTCGCTCCCACCGCTGATCCCAACGGCACAGCGGACGTGCCGCGGAACTCAGCCGGGCGGGTCGTCCTGTTCGAGGGCGCGGGCGAGTTCCCGCGTCCTCTGCAGGAGGGCGGGGTGGTCGTTCCGCGTCCACGGGCCGGGGGTCATCAGCTTGCCGAGGTCCCGTTGGAGGCGTCTGACCTCGGGCAACCCGTCCTCGCCGAACCTGGCCTCCAGGCGTCCTGCGTGGAGAGCTCTGTGGTCCCGGCCGCACAACAGCACCAGGTTCTCGACGCTCGTCGGACCACCGTCCGCCCAGTGGACGACGTGGTGGAGGTGGCAGGCCCAGGCCGGGGCGCCACAGCCGGGGGCGATGCAGCCGCGGTCGCGTTCGGCGACGATCAGCCGCTGGTTGTCGGTGGCGTGCCGTTCGAGGGTGTGCAGGGAACGGGGTCGGCCGAGGCGGTCCATCACGGCGACGGTGACGTCGCCGTCGCAGGAGGCCGCGCGCAGGGTGGCGTCGGTGATGGGGCCGTGGGTGTCGGCGGTGGCGGTGCCGGCCTGCAGTTCACCGGTGTCGTCGAGGGTGGCGCGGAGGACGACGGTGGCCTTGTGCGCGACGACGGGGTCGACGTCGCTGGCGGGGTGGTGTGCACCGGTGGTGACGAGGTCGATGAGGCCGTCGTGGCGGCGCTGCCCGAGGGATCGGGTGTCGTGTTCCCCGCCCAATCCGCTGTTCTTACCGGCGTCCTCGGTTGCGGCGTTCGGGAGGGGTTTGGCGGCGGCTTCGACGGCGGACCGGACGACGACCGCGGCGGCTTCGTCGAGGTCGACGGTCATTCGCAACATGCCGTGGCGGCGGGTGAAGGTGAGGGTGCGGCGGCTGGCGGAGTCCGGTTCGAGGTCGCGGACGTGGCGGTCGACGCGGTCGGGGTCCAGGCGGGTGAGGAGCTGCTCGCTCAAGTGGGCCGCGGTGCCGAGGGGTTGAGTGCCGGTGATGAAGGCGAAGTGCCCGTCGATGAGGTCGGCGCGGCGTTGGGTGGTCCACACCGTCTCGCCGGTGTCCATCACCACTTCCATGTCGACGGTGCCGCGGCGCAACGGGGTGGGAATGGACTGCAGGGCGGATACCGCGCCGTGGACGTGGTTCAGGGTGGTGTTCCCCGACGCCAGCTGCCCGCCCATCCGCGCGAGGGAACCCCGGTCACCGTCGAGTCCACCGATCTTCTCGTTCCACCCGCTGTCCGGGTCGGTGTGGCGGGCGGCGGCGACGTCCTTGCGCGCCAGAGTGCGGGACAGGTTCACCGGTGAGGTGGCCAGCAGGTCGACGACCGAACTCTCGGGTGTGTGCTCCAGAGCCCGCCGCAGGAGGTGGAGTTTGGTGGCGTCGAGGCGGTTGCCGAGGAAGTAGAGCGACCGGGTGAGGTGCTCGACGTCGTCGCGGTCGAGGGTTCCCGTGGGCAGGGTGAGGAGGTCGTCCAGGTCGGCCGCGAGACGCGTGAGGGCGTCGGCTGCACGGTCCTGGACGGTGGGGGTCACGTGTTCCAGGGTAGTCGAACAAGAGCTGTGGCGGTAGGTCGAGTGCCCCGCAACTTTCTGCAGCGCAACGCCTCACGGTCCGTGAAACGCGGTCAAACCCTGTGGATGACCACCGCAGAACACCCTGCCGGTGTGGTACGCCACGAACCTGACCCGCGCGCCCCGTCCGCTCTAGGCTGGCGGGATGACGCAACCGGACGAGGACGGCCCCTTCTTCCACGGCACCAGGGCCGAGGTCTCCCCCGGCGACCTCCTCGTGGCCGGACGCCCCTCGAACTACCGGCCCGAGGTCGTCATGAACCACGTGTACTTCACCGCACTGCGGGACGGTGCCGGCCTGGCCGCCGAACTCGCCGTCGTCCTCGGCGGCGGCGACCCGCACGTGTACGAGGTCGAACCCACGGGCGCCTTCGAGGACGACCCGAACGTCACGGACAAGAAGTTCCCCGGGAACCCCACCCGCTCGTTCCGCAGCACCGCCCCGCTGCGCGTCGTGCGCGAGGTCCACGACTGGACCCGGCTGACACCGGAGGCGCTGCAGCAGTGGACCGAACGCCTCACGGTGATGCGGGACGCGAACGCCGAGATCGTCAACTGACCCGACGAGGCCGAAGACCCTGCGGGCGTCCGATCAGCTGTCCGTCGGCGGGTCGTCGCGGGGAACGCGGTCCTCGTCGGCGTCGTCCTCCGGCACCAGGCGCAGACCCGCCCGCCGCGGACGCAGGTGCGGGCCGGAGCGGACCGCCCACCCGGTGTCGGGAGGGACCTCCTCGAACGCCGCCTCGTCCAGCGTGATGCCGTTGCCGGGACTGCGACCCAGCAGGGCGCCGCCGTCGCCGACCACCTGGTCGACGTCGACACCGACCGGCCACGACAGGTCCTGCACCTCGATGCTCAAGAGGTTCGGCAGAGCCGCCGCAGCGGCGGCCACCGCGTAGGTGAGTCCGATCGGGCTGACGGGGAGGTCGAACGCGTGCGCGAGCGCGCCGACGCGCAGGAGGTTGGTGATTCCCCACGCGGCGTTGGTCTGCACCACGTCGACCGCACCACCCTCGACGAGCGCGCGGACCTGCTCGAGCCCGGTGAGGTTCTCCCCGCTGGCCACGCCGGCGGCCACCTGCTGGCGCAGCACGGCCATGCCCCGCACGTCCCAGCGCCGGACGGGTTCCTCGACCCACGTCAGGTCGAACTCCGCCTCGAGGGCGCGCACGTGGCGGACGGCCTGCGACACGTGCCACGACTCGTTGGCGTCGATCATCAGACCGGGGTGGGAGGTGTTCGCGCTCACGGCCTCGCGCAGGATGCCGAGCCGCCGCAGGTCGCGGTCGAGGTGGCGGCCGCCCTTGAGCTTGGCGGCCCCGAAACCCCGCTCGGCGAAGCGCCCGTACAGCGCCGCCACGCCGTCGTCGTCCAGGCCGGCCTCGAGACCCGACGCGTACCCGGGGACGAACCTGTCCCGCGCACCGAGCAGGCGCCACAGGGGTTCCCCGGCGAGCTTGGCCTTGAGGTCCCACAAGGCGGTGTCGACCGTGCCCAGGGTGCCGAACGTCGCGCCCTGGTGCCCCAGCTTGAAGACGGTGTCGAGCATCCGGTCGTACAACCCCGTGACGCTGCGCGGGTCCTCCCCGTCCAGGACGGGGAACACCTTCTCGATCTCGGCGTGCGCCCCCAGCGCGACACCTTCCGTCCCGTCGCTGGTGGTGATGACGAGCACGTCCTGACGCGTGCTCGTCCCGGTGCTGACGCCGTTGACGTCGCCGACGGGGCGACCCCACTCGTGACGGGTGGTCAGCGACCGGTATCCGGTGATCTTCATTCCTCGCCACCTTCGGGGAGGGGTCCGACGGAGCGGACGGGTCTGCAGGCGTGCCGCCCACCGGCGCCTGCACTGGGCGCCGGTGGGTCACGGACCGGGGTTCTGCTGCTCGGACCGGACGGGTCAGGCCGCGGTCGCCAGGAACGAGTCCCACCGCGGGTCGGCCTGCTCGGCCCCCCGCACCGCCCACGACGCCCCGCGCGGCGGGCCGGGCCGGAAGGGCAGGTGCCAGCCCATCTCCTCCGGCGTCCGGTCGCCCTTGGCGTTGTTGCAGCGCACGCAGCAGGCGACGAGGTTCTCCCAGCTGTCCGGGCCGCGGCGGCTGCGCGGCAGCACGTGGTCCACGGTCGTGGCGTGCCCGCGGCAGTAGGCACAGCGCTGGTGGTCCCGGCGCAGGACACCGCGCCGGCTCACGGGGACGACCTGCCCCCGCGGCACGCGCACGTAGCGGTTCAGGAGGATGACCGAGGGGCGTTCCAGGCACATCGTGGCGCCGACGACGGGATCGGCGTCCGCGAGGACGACCGACGCCTTCCCCGCCAGCACGAGGACCAGGGCCCGCCGGAAGGAAACGACCGCGAGCGGTTCGTAGCCGGCGTTCAGCACGAGCGTGCGCACATCCACCTCCTGAGACGACAAGAGGCGCCGTCCCCGTCGGGGGAGGCGCCTCTGAGAGCGACGACGGCCACATGGTGGTGGTGCACGCGGTGGTGCCCCACGACCTGCCCGGCGGGCCCGTGCGGTATCGCTGTCCCGGCTCCCGTGGTGCGGCAGGGGGTGGCGCTGCGCTGACCTGTGGTCATGAGCCCTCCCCGAGTCGGTACGTCCCGTCGTCGTTGACGGCAGCGTACGTCGCAGGTGGTGGAAGAGTCAGCAACTTTCTCGTGAACGCCCGGACGAATCGCGCCCGGACGGGGAAGGCGTCACCCCGGCGGGGGTGGCGGCGGCGGCAGAGCGGTCGGTGCCGACACCGGGCCCCCCACGCGGCGCAGCTCCTCGCGCAGCTGCCGGACCTCCCGGGCGAGAGCTGCGACGTCGGCGCGGGTCACGGCGGAGGACTCCTCCTGCTCCTCGCCGACCCGCTCGATCAACCAGGAGGCGAGCGAGGCCGTCACGACCCCCAGCAGCGCGATCCCGGCGAGCATGAGGGCGATGGCCACGAGGCGTCCGGTCAGGGTCACGGGGTAGTGGTCCCCGTAGCCGACGGTCGTGATGGTCGTCAGGACCCACCAGCAGGCGTCGGGGGTGGTGGTGATGTTGGCGCCGGGGGCGGGGCGTTCGGCCTCGAGCACGGCGAGCGCGGCGCAGAAGCCGACGAGCGACGTGGCGGTGGCGACGTAGACGCCCACCCGGCCCCGCAGCGAGGAACCCCCACTGCGGCTCAGCACCTGCAGCACCGTGAGGAGCCGGACGAGGCGCAGGGGCCGGAGTGCCGGCAACGCGAGGAGGAGCAGGTCGAAGGGGTGCCTCCAGACGAACCGGCGGCGGTCCTCCGACCTCCACAGGCGCCAGGCGTAGTCCGCAGCGAACAGGGCCCAGACCGCGCTGGAGACGACGCCGCACCCCGTGCGGACGGCCGCAGGTCCGGGTCGAGGATCGGGAGGGCGTAGGCGGCGAGCCAGCCGACGGCCGCGGCGCTGAGCACCAGGGCGCGCAGCGGGACTCGCGGACGGCGAGCCGTCCCGGCCGCGGTGAGGACGCCCTCGGGTGGGTGCACGGGGCCGCCTCCGGTGGTCGATCGCGATCGCTCCCCACCGTAGCCACCGGTGGGCGTCGCCGTCCTCGTCACCGGGGCGCCGGACGTGGGGGGGGGGGGGGCGGCGACCCACCCAGGACGCCGCCCC